>NZ_JAQGLC010000195.1 GCF_028293085.1 Sphingomonas bacterium | reverse complement strand
CCGCGATGCGCTCGAGCGCGAGGTTCATGGCGATAACGGCAAGGACGCGACCACCGACGAGACGGTCGAGGAGCTGCTGGCGCGCCGGTAAAAGGCCGCCAGGGGGTGAGGCTCAGAACCCCATCGTCGCCATGCCGCCCGGCTTCACCGCCAGCTCCGCCTCCAGCCGGGCGAGCAGCGCGCCGGCGGGAAGCGGGCCGGTCACCCGGACCTGCCGCGCGACCACCGCGAAATCGCCGGGCGTCAGCGCTGCCAGCCGTGCGAGGCCGGCGGGCGCCACGCAGCCGAAGAAGCGCTCGAACGCGCGCGCCGCTGACGCCTTCGAGAGCGGCTGGAGCGCCAGCTTGAAGGTGAAGCGCCGCAGCGCCGCCGGATCGAGCCGCGCCTGATCGTTGGTCGCGGCGAACACCGGCAGCGGGTGGCGATCGAGCCAGGTCAGCAGCTCGTTGACCTGCGTCACCTCCCAGCTCGCCCGGGCGGTCTGGCGGTCGAACAGCAGCGAATCGGCTTCGTCGAAGAACAGGACGCTGCCCTCCTCCGTCGCCTCGCGGAAGGCGGCGGCGATGTTCGCCTCGGTCTCGCCGACCCATTTCGACAGCAGGTCCGATGCGCGCCGCGTGGCGAGCGGGCGGCCGAGCCGTTCCGCCACCTCGCCCGCCAGCTGGGTCTTGCCGGTGCCGGGCGGCCCCGCGAGCAGCACCGAGAAGCCGGGCGCACCGGGCCGCGTCCATTGCTCGACCAGTCCCGCGACGGGCGGATCGCATTCGAACAGCGACAGGTCGATCCGCGCGGAGGCCTCGGCCAGGGTGACCGTCCGGCCGCGCAGGCCGCCGACCAGCGCCCGGGCGACGCGCTCGTCGTCGCCCGGCGTCCCGCCCGCGATCCGCGCCGCGCGCATCGCGACGCGCGCCACGCTCGGCGTCTCGGGCGCCTGGCGCGCGAGCATGGCAAGGGTCTCGCCGACCCCGCAGCCCTCGATATCCGCCATCCGTGCGAGCACGCGATCCCGCTCGTCGCCGCGCGGATGATCGAGCTTCAGCACGAAGCTCATCCGGCGGAGATAGGCCGAATCGACATTGTCGATCGCGTTGCTGGTCCAGATGATCGGCACGCCGTTGGTCTCCAGCATGCGGTTGACGAAGATCTTCGAGCCTGCCCGGTTGGCGAAGCGCTTGCCGCCATCGACCGGCTTCGCGTCGCCGATCAGATCCTCGAGTTCGTCGAACAGCAGCACGGCGCGCTCGGCGCGCTGCAGCGCGCGTTGCGCGCGCAGCAAGGCGGCGACGCGCTCGTGCCGGCGCGGCTCGGTGCCGTCGGCATCGCACTCGCCGACCGCGAACAGGGCCGCGCCGACATGCGCCGCAAGCGCGCGGGCAAGCTCGGTCTTGCCGACGCCGGGCGGGCCGTGGAGCAGGATGTTGATGCCCGGCGCGCGCGTCTCCACCGCGCCGGCGAGCAGCCGTGCGACGAAATCGACATCGCCGTGCAGCGTCGGGAAATCGGCGAGCGCCAGCGTCGAGGCCTGGCGCTTGCCGGCCAGCGCCTCGATCAGCCGCTCGGGATCGTGCCCGCCGCGCGCGAGCAGGCTTTCGAACCACCAGCTGACGTCGAACGACACCCCGCCGCCATGCGCCATTTCGATCTCGAACAGGCCGAGCTGCACCGGCAGGCTGGTGCGCACGACCGTCCCGGCATGGATCGCGTCCGCGCCGGCCAGCATCCCCGCGATCCGCGCCATATCCTCATGCGCCAGCTCCAGCGCCCAGCGCAGCCGTGCGATGCGGGGATGGAACGACAGCGCGAGCCCCGCCTCCAGCACCGCTTTGTCCTGATCGCCCAAGCTCAGCACCGTGCCGATGTTGGCCACCGCTTCGGCCAGTTCGGCCGGCAGCGGATCGTCCGCCATCTCGGCAGCCAGCGTCGCCAGCCTGACCCAGCCGATCCTGCGCTCCGCCCCGTCTTTCGCGCGCGGTTTCAGCGCCGGCCAGAAGACCGAGCGATTCTCCTCCACCCATGCAAGCAGCGCCTGTCCGGCGCGGCCATCCTTCGTCAAAGTCGCGCGCAGCATCATCGCCAGGCGCCGCGACGTCACCGTCGTGCCCATTGTCTCATCCATGTGCCGCAAACGGACGCGTGGCGCCGGCTTGCGAACCTTAAATTTTGGGATTGAACATGCCGGGTCCAACGACCCGGCCGGGCGCGACTAGCGCTTCGGCGAGGTCCGGACGGCGGCGGGCTCAAGCCCGAATATGATTGCCGTGGCGAACATGTCAGCCTTCCTGCACCCCGATATTGGGGCGGACGGGGCACTAGGCGCGGTGGCGGTCCCAGTCAAGCGGCCACCTCAGGCATCATACGTAGAATACCGTATCGAGCCGCCATGGATCTCCTTGTAACGCAAGGCGTTAGGAAAAGAGGCCGGTGATGACCGGCCCTTTCGTCAGGGGGACAGAAAGGTGCGGCAACGGGAGGAACGTCGCAAAGTGCTGTTCCGGGCGCGGATGCATTCCGACGCCGGCTGGTCCGACGTGGTCGTCCGCAACATTTCGCGGCGCGGCATGCAGATATCCACGAGCGAACCGGTGCGGCCGGGATCCTATGTCGAGATTTGCCGGGCGCCCTACCGGATCGTCGCGCGGATCATGTGGTCGGCGAACGATCAGCTCGGCGCGCGCTCCCAGGATCCGATCGACGTGAACGGCCTGATCGCGCTCGCCGCCAGCGGGAAAGCAGCCGCCGAAAAGACCGGACATACCGTCGAAAAGGGAGAGCCGCGGACGCACGAGCGCCGGACGGCCGAGCGCGCCGTGGATAGTCGGCACCTCTCGTCACGACTCCAGTTCGTTTCGCTTGCCGGCGCGATCGTCGTGGCGGCCTTCCTGCTCGCGAATGTCGTCAGCGCGGGATTGGGCGCTCCTTTCGCTAGGATCGAATCAGCGCTCGCCGCCCATCGCTGACGGCGCCGGCTCCAGCGCGCGCGCCAGCGGCCGGCCGACCAGCAGCACGATCAGACCGCCGATGAGCGCGATCGCCGCATCGAGCGCCCAGAAGGCAGCGGGGCTCATCTGTTCGTAGAAGCTGCCGATCCAGCCCATCGCGACGCTGCCGACGAAGAAGGACAGGAAGGCCCCACCCATCAGCGTCGCGTTCATCTTCGCCGGCGCCGCTTGCGAGACGAGAGCGAGCAGGACGGGCCAATAATAGAGAAAGGCGATGCCCATGCCGGCAAAACAGGCGAGCGGCCAATAGACCGCGACGCGGCCGTCGGCGCCGGGGAAAAGGCAGCCGATCGCGAGCACGGCGGCCGAGAGCCCGGTGAGCGCCGAGCCGATGCCGATCTTGGCGACATCGCCGGGCTCGCGCCCGCGCTTCGCCTGCCAGCGCCACAGCCAGACCAACGGCGGAACCGCGATGATGCTGAAAAAGGCGTCGACCGAATTGAACCAGGTCGCCGGGACGGTGCCGAGCGGGGTGCCCAGGCTGGCATGCCCGTCGATCCAGACGATGCCGATGTTCCAGATCATCGGATAGGCGATGTTGGGCAGCACGGTCAGCAGGATCACCGCGATCAGCAGCCAGGTGCGCCTGCGCTCCGCCGGGGTGAGCGGCGGATAGGCGATCCTCTCGCTGCGCGTCCGGCCGCCGGGGATATGGCGCTGGCCGGCGAGATAGGTGAGCAAGCCGACGATCATCAACGCGCCGGCACAGGCAAAGCCGATATGCCAGCCATAAGTCGCCGCCAGCCCGCCGCACAGCAACGGGCCGCCGACCGCGCCGACATTGATGCCCGCGGAAAAGATCGTGTAGCCCTGCGTCCGCCGCGATTCCTCGTCGGGGCGATACAGCTGGCCGATCTGCGCCGAGATATTGCCCTTCAGGCAGCCCGACCCGGCGATCAGCAAAGCGAGCGCGAACAGGAAGCTGGCGTCGAACGCCATCGCGATATGCCCCGCGCTCATCAGCACCGCGCCGAGCACCACGGTCGCCTTGGTGCCGAGCAGCCGATCGGCGAGCAGGCCGCCCAGGATCGGCGTGAAATAGACCAGCCCCGAATACCAGCCGAAGATCAACGAGGCGAAGGCCTGGTTGCTGATCGGGCCATGCAGCTCGAACAGATGGCGCAGCGCGCCGAGGCCGAGCACATGCTCGGCATGGCCGGGGGTAAGCAGTTGCTGCACCATGTAGAGCGCGAGCAACGCCGTCATGCCGTAATAGCTGAACCGCTCCCACGCCTCGGTGAAGGCGAGGTAGGCGAGGCCTTTGGGGTGGCCGAAAAAATCGGTGTCGGAGGAGGCGACGGTACTAGTCATCAGAGTCGCTTCACCCTCGCTCCTCATGCCGGGCCCGCCCCGGCATCCACCGGCCCGCACGAGCCTCGGCCGAGGCTTCTGCGGCACGGCGGACCCCGGAACAAGTCCGGGGTGAGGAGAATGCCGTCCTAATCCCCGATCCGCGTCAGGCGGGTGGGCTTGTCCAGCCCCGGATGCGCGCCGGCATAGGCGGCAAGCGCGCGTTCGAGCGTGGCGCGATCCTTGAAGACGCAGCTCGGGCTGCCGCCTTCGCCTTCGACGGCGCCGCCGGCCGCGCGGACGAGCGCCTGGCTGCCTTCGCAATGCAAGGCGGGATCGAGCATGAGCGTACCGCCGGCGCTGTCGAGCAGGCCATAGGCGACGGGATCGTCGGGCTCGCCAATCCGCGCCTGGACCACCCAGAGCTGCCGGCCGGGCACGGGCAGCGGCGCCAGCACGACGCGCGTCGGATGGCCGGTCTCGTAATCCTCGGGCGGCGCGACGAGCAGCGCCCCGTCGGCTGCCCGGCCGATGCGGAGACGATCGGGCGCGCTGCCGTCGTCGGGGGTTTCCGCCTGGTAGAGGCCGGGCGCCAGGGGGCCGGGTCGAGCGGGATCGACCGTGTAGAAAGCCGGCCCCTCCCAGAAGCAACCGCCGAGCAGCAGCGCCGCGAGCAGGCCGACACGGGCGCGACCGGCCGGCATCAATCGCCGAGACGCTTCAGGTGGATCTCGTCGTCGAGCTTCGGATGCGCCGTCGCATAGGCCTTGAGCCCGCGTTCGAGCGAAGCCGCGTCGTTGAAGCGGCAGGATGTTTGGGCCATCTCGCCCTGCTTCACCGTGACCACGCCGCCCGCCGCACGGACCATGTCGGCGGTGCTCTCGCAATCGATGACGAAGCTGTGGGCGATGATGTCGCCGTTCGGCTCGATCAGGCCGTAGGCCGCGCCCGGCTTGGCCGGATTGGTCGAGATCATCTCGCTGATCCACAGGTTTCGGCCGGGCATCGGGAAGGGCACGAAGAACAGCTTCAAATGATCGCCCTTTTCCTCCGCGCCGGGGCCGAAGCTGCCGTCGGGATTGCGGACCATGCGGCTCTGCTCGACCTTGCCGTCCGAATCGGTGACCTCGTACAGCCCGGCCCTGAGCGGCTGCACCGCGGCGGGATCGGGCGGGTAGAAGACCGGGCCCTCCCACCAGCAGCCCGACAGCAGCAGCGCCGCGAGGATCGTGAGAAGGGTGCGCATCGATCATGCTCCCGCTGCTCTCTTCCTTCTCCCCTTGTGGGAGAAGGTGGCCCGAAGGGCCGGATGAGGGGGAGTGATGCTCGAAACGTCAGGGTGTCCCCCTCACCCTTCCGCCGCTTTCAGCGGCTCCCTCTCTGTCCCACAAGGGGAGAGGGAAAGAAAGGCATCACACCGCCGCGAGCCCGCGCATCCGCCTCATCTCACATTCACGTCGTAGATCGACAGCTTGAGCGTCACCTTGCGCTTGACCGGCTTGCCCTTCGACAATCCGGGCGGCCCATAGCGCGATCCCACCGGGAAGAGCGCGCAGATGTCCGGCGGCGCCATGATGTTGGAATAGGGCCTTGGCGCGAGCTCGCACGCGGTGATGATGCCGTCGGTATTCACATACAGGACGGAGGCGCCTTCGCCGTCGCGAATGGAGCCGCCAAGCTCGACCGGCTCCAGGGCTCGCGCTTTGGGCGCTTCCACGATCCGGGCGGGATAGATCCATCTGATCCGCGACGAGAAGGCGCCCGGCATGGGCTTTCCCGTGACGTCCAGCGCGGGCTGAAAATGCGCCCTGGCGAACAGCAGCGCGCAGGTCGCGGCATCGAGCGAGGATGTGCCGCTGCCCTGGGTTATGCGGCACGACGCCACATTGCCGGCCTGATCCACGTCGAGCGCGAAGCCGACCAAACCCTCCTTATGGCCTGCGAGCGCATCGGCCGGATAGTCGGTCATCGTTACCCAGGCACCGGGATCGCCGGCGGGCTTGGCCGGAACTGCCAGCGCGGCCTGCTGGGCCGGCGCGGACGCCGTCGACAGCCCCGTCCACAGCCCCGTCCACAGCAAAGCGGAAATGATCAGGTGGAGCATCACAGGCAGTCCTTCCCTTGGCGCGGCGCCGACGCGATCGTCACGCCGCCGCCAGCAAGTTTTCCGCGCCGCCGAGATCGACCGACACCAGCCGGCTGACGCCCTGTTCGATCATCGTCACGCCGAACAGCCGGTGCATCCGGCTCATCGTCACGGCATTATGGGTGACGATCAGATAGCGCGTCGCGGTCTCGCGCGTCATCGCGTCGAGCAGGTCGCAGAAGCGCTCGATATTGGCATCGTCGAGCGGCGCGTCGACTTCGTCGAGCACGCAGATCGGCGCGGGGTTGGTCAGGAACAAGCCGAAGATCAGCGCCACCGCGGTCAGCGCCTGCTCGCCACCCGAAAGCAGGGTGAGCGACTGGAGCTTCTTGCCGGGGGGCTGGGCCATGATCTCGAGGCCCGCCTCGAGCGGATCGTCCGAATCGATCAGTTCGAGATGCGCCTGACCGCCATTGAACAGGGTCGTGAACAGCCGGCGGAAATGGCCGTCGACTGCCTCGAAGGCAGCGAGCAGGCGCTGGCGACCCTCGCGGTTCAGCGTGCCGATCGAACCGCGCAGCCGATTGACCGCCAGGCCGAGCTCGTCGCGCTCGGCGGCATTGCCGACGCTCGCGGCCTCGAGCTCGGCGAGTTCGGTTTCGGCGACGAGATTGACCGGCCCGATCCGTTCGCGATCGACCAGCAATTTGTCATGCGCGGTCGATTCGTCCAGCGGCGCACCGACCTCCGTCTCCTTGAAGCCGACGCGTTCGGGCAGGAGAACCGACGGGCAATGGAAACGCTCGCCCGACAGGCGGTTCATCTCGATCCGCCGCGCTTCCTGGCTCTCCGCGCGCGCCGCGGCGCCGGCGCGGGTCTCGCGGGCCTCGGCCAGGGTCTCGCTCGCGGCACGCGACGCTTCTTCGGTCAGGCGCAGCGCGACCTCGGCCGCGCGTTCGGCGGCCATGGCGGTTACGGCTTCGGCGCGGGCGGTGCCGTGCGCGCCCTCCAGCGCGGCGATGTCCGCGGCGAGCGCGGCGGGCTTGCCGGCCAGCTCCTCGGCCTCACGCGCCAGATCAGCATCGCGCTTGTCCATGTCGGCGATGCGGCGGGCCGCCTCGCCCGCGCGATTCTTCCAGCCCTTGCTCTCGGCCATGCTGGCGGCGAGCCGCTCACGGTCCTGGCCGATCGCGCGGTCGAGCGCACCGCGCTCGGCGCGGGCGGTGGCGACGGTAATGCGCTTGCCGTCCGCCTCTGCGGACAGCACCGAGACGCGCTCGCGCGTCGCGCTGCCGTCGGGGAGCGCGGCCTTGATCTCGGTCGCGCGCTTCACCTCGCCCTGCGCTTCCTCATGCTCGGCGACGATGCGCTGGCGACGGGTGTCGAGATCGGCGCGCTGCGCCTCGATTCGCTCGATCTGGGCGGCGGCGCGGTCCTCGGCCCGGGCGGCATCGCGGGCATTGGTCTCGGCGCCTTCGAGCACGCGGCGCGAATCCACCGCCGCGCGGCGCGCCTCGGCGATCGCCTCGTCGATCCGCGCGAGCTCGGCGTCGCAGGCGTCGACCGCGCGCGCCGCCGCCGGCCGGGCCGTCTCGATCGCGCGCAGCCGGTTCATCCGTTCGAGCCGCGCCGCCGCCTCGGCCCCGCCCGATCTGGCGACATAACCGTCCCAGCGGCGGAGGAGGCCGGCCATGGTCACCAGCCGCTGGCCGACCGCGAGCGGCTGGCCCGAATCGCTATCGGCGACGAAAATCTGTGCGAGCCGCCGCGCTAGCGCCGCGGGGGCGGTGACGTGAGTCGCGAGCGCGACCGTGCCCGCGGGACCGGAGGGATCGCCGGGCACGGGCGCGGCGCCCGCCCAGAAGCGCTCCGCGCTCGCATCGAGCCCGGCTTCGAGATCGTCGCCCAGCGCCGCCGCCAGCGCGCGTTCGTAACCGGGATCGGCCCGCAACTGATCGAGCAGCCGGTCCTTGCCGTCGCGCCGCGTCGCCTTGGCCAACGCCGCCGCCTCGCTGTCGAGCGCGCTCAGTTCGGCATGCGCCCCGGCCCGCGCCGATTGCGCCCGGTCGCGCGATCCGATCGCCTCGCGCTCGCTCGCATCCGCCCGCGCCAGCGCGGTACGCGCCGATTCGGCATGGCGCAGCGCCTGGGCGCGCGCTTCCGCGGCTTTGGTCCGTTCGGCGAGCAACGGCGCGGGATCGCCCAGCGCCGCCGCCAGCGCGCGTTCGTAACCGGGATCGGCCCGCAACTGATCGAGCAGCCGGTCCTTGCCGTCGCGCCGCGTCGCCTTGGCCA
>NZ_JAQGLC010000191.1 GCF_028293085.1 Sphingomonas bacterium | reverse complement strand
TGATGACCTTTTCCGGCGTGCCGGTGAACTTGTCGCGCAGCCGCTCGTCCTGGGTGCAGACACCGACCGGGCAGGTGTTCGAATGGCATTGCCGCACCATGATGCAGCCCATCGCGACGAGCGACAGCGTGCCGATGCCGAACTCCTCGGCGCCCAGGATCGCGGCGATGACGATGTCGCGCCCGGTCTTGAGACCGCCATCAGTACGCAGCTTAACGCGATGACGCAGGCCGTTGAGGGTGAGCACCTGGTTGACCTCGGACAGGCCCATTTCCCACGGCGTGCCGGCATATTTGATGCTGGTTTGCGGGGAGGCACCGGTGCCGCCGACATGGCCGGCGACCAGGATCGCGTCGGCATGCGCCTTGGCCACGCCCGCCGCGACCGTGCCGATACCCGCCGAGCTGACCAGCTTCACGCACACGCGGGCACGCGGATTGATTTGCTTGAGGTCGTAGATGAGCTGCGCCAGATCCTCGATCGAATAGATGTCGTGGTGCGGTGGCGGCGAGATCAGCGTCACGCCGGGCGTGGAATGGCGTAGCTTGGCGATGAATTCGGTCACCTTGAAGCCGGGCAATTGTCCGCCCTCGCCGGGCTTGGCGCCCTGCGCGACCTTGATCTCCAATTCCTCGGCCGAGCCCAGATATTCGGCGGTGACTCCGAACCGGCCGGACGCGACCTGCTTGATCACCGAATTGGCGTTGTCGCCATTTTCATACGGCGTGTAGCGGCTCTTGTCCTCGCCGCCCTCGCCCGACACCGCCTTGGCGCCGATCCGGTTCATCGCGATCGCCAGCGTCTCGTGCGCCTCGGGACTCAAGGCGCCGAGCGACATGCCCGGGGTCACGAAACGCTTGCGGATCTCGGTGATCGCCTCGACCTGGTCGACCGGCACGCCCTCGCCGGGGTAATTGAACTGGAACAGGTCGCGCAGATAGATCGGGGGCAGCGCCTCCACCCCGCGCGAGAATTGCAGATAGGTCGAATAGCTGTCGGTCGCGACCGCGGTCTGCAACAGATGCATCAGCTGCGCCGAGTAAGCGTGCGCTTCGCCGGTGTGCCGCTGGCGGTAGAAGCCGCCGATCGGCAGGTTCACCACGACCTCGTCATAGGCATATTCGTGGCGGAGCGACGCGTTGAGATGGAGCGAGGCATAACCCTCGCCCGAGATCTTCGCGGGCATGCCCGGAAAGAGATCGTTGACCAGGCTGCGCGACAGCCCGACCGCCTCGAAATTATAGCCGCCGCGATAGCTGGAGATCACCGCGATCCCCATCTTCGACATGATCTTGAGCAACCCCTCGTCGATCGCGTGGCGGTGATTGGCGAGGCACTGGTCGAGCGTCAGGCCGTCGAACAGTCCGCGGCCGTGGCGATCGACGATCGACGCCTCGGACAGATAGGCATGCACCGTCGTCGCGCCGACCCCGATCAGCACCGCATAATAATGGGTGTCGAGGCATTCGGCGGTCTGGATGTTGATGCTGGCATAGGACCGAAGGCCCTTGCGCACGAGATGCGTGTGCACCGCCGCCGCCGCCAGCACGCCCGCGATGCCGACCCGGTCCGGGCCGATATGGAGATCGCTGAGGAAGATCTCGCTCTTGCCCTCGCGCACCGCCTGTTCGGCCTCGGCGCGAATGCGCGCGATCGCGGCGCGCAGCGTCTCGGGTCCGCCGCCGCTTTCGAAGGTGCAGTCGATATCCGCGACCTTGTTGCCGAAATAGGCCCTGAGCCGGGCCCAGTCGGCGCCGGTCAGTACCGGTGAATCGAGCACCAGCACGCCGTCGCGCCGATCCTCCGTATCGAGGATGTTGGCGAGATTGCCGAAACGGGTGCGCAGCGACATCACATGGCGTTCCCGCAACGAATCGATGGGCGGGTTGGTGACCTGGCTGAAATTCTGGCGGAAGAACTGGCTGATCAGGCGCGGCTTGTCCGAGATGACGGCAAGCGGCGTATCGTCGCCCATCGAGCCGATCGCTTCCTTGGCACCCTCGACCATCGGCGACAGGATCAGCTCCATATCCTCCATGGTCTGCCCCGCCGCGACCTGGCGGCGGGTCAGCTCGGCGCGATCGAAACGAACCGTCGCGTCGCCCGGCGGCACCGGCAGGTCGCCGAGCCGGGTGAAATTGCCGATCATCCCGGCATAATCGGCCTCGCCCGAGATACGGTCCTTCACCGCCCGGTCGTTGAGCAGCACGCCCTCGTCGAGATCGACCGCGATCATCTGGCCCGGCCCGAGCCGGCCCTTCTCGATGATCGTCGATTCGGGGACGACGACCATGCCGCTTTCCGAGCCGACGATCAGCAGACCATCGCTGGTGCGGGTATACCGAAGCGGCCGGAGCGCGTTACGATCCATGCCGGCGACCGCCCAGCGGCCGTCCGTCATCGCGAGCGCGGCGGGGCCGTCCCACGGCTCCATCACCGAGGCCAGATACTGGTACATCGCGGTATGCGCCGGCGGCACGTCGCCATTTTCGACCATCGCCTCGGGCACGAGCATCAGCTTGGCGGTCGGCGCGTCGCGGCCGGAGCGGCAGATCGCCTCGAACACCGCATCGAGCGCGGCGGTGTCGCTCGCGCCCGCCGGGATCACCGGCTTGATGTCCTCCGAATTGTCGCCGAACGCCAGGCTCGCCATCCGGATCTCGTGGCTGAGCATCCAGTTCTTGTTGCCGCGGATCGTGTTGATCTCGCCATTGTGCGCGAGGCAGCGAAACGGCTGCGCCAGCCACCATTGCGGGAAAGTGTTGGTCGAATAGCGCTGGTGGAAGATCGCGACGCGGCTCTCGAAGCGCTGGTCCTGCAGGTCGGGATAGAAGACCGACAGGCTCTCCGCGAGGAACAGGCCCTTGTAGACGATCGAGCGGCAGCTGAGCGAGCAGATGTAGAAGCCCTGGATCTGCGCTGCGATCACCCGCTTCTCGATCCGCCTGCGGACGAGATAGAGGTTCTTTTCGAATTCGGCCGCGCTGGCGTCGCCCGGCAGCGGCCCGGCGATCATGATCTGCTCGATCTCGGGGCGCGTCGCCTGGGCCTTTTGCCCGATCACCGAAACGTCGACCGGCACCTGGCGCCAGCCATAAATGGCATAGCCTTCCTCGATGATGACGCTCTCGACGATCGTCCGGCACGCCTCCTGCGCGCCGAGATCGGTGCGCGGCAGGAAGATCATGCCGACCGCGAGCCGGTTCGGCGTCGCCTTGTGGCCCGAGGCGATGATCGCGTCATCGAAGAACTTCAGCGGCAGATCGACGTGCAGGCCGGCGCCGTCGCCGGTCTTGCCATCGGCATCGACCGCGCCGCGATGCCAGACCGCCTTCAGCGCATCGATCGCCGACTGGACGACGCGGCGCGACGGCGTGCCGTCAGTCGCGGCGACCAGACCGACGCCGCATGCGTCCGACTCGAATTCGGGGCGGTACATGCCTTCTTCGGCGAGGCGGATGCGTTCGGAATCCATCGTCATCGTCACTGCCCCTGCTTGGCCGGCACCGAATCGGTACCCAGCAGCGCCACGAGATCGGCCTTTTGTTGCTTGGTCAGCGTTCCGGGCTTGGGCGGCGGCGGCAGGCTATCGGTCGCTGCCTTCACCCGCTTCATGATGTCGGGCATCGCCGCCATCATCTTCGGTATCATCTGGCCCATCCGATCCATCACCGCCGGATCGGTATAAACCAGCATCGACTGAGCGGCGTAGCGGCCGCCGACCGGCGTTGCGAAGAAACGAGCGAGCTCCGAAAGCTCTACCGTCGTGAAGTGGCTGGCATAGGCGTCGACCACGCCGGCCCGCACATCGGGCTCCATCACGTCCATCAGATCGACCATGGCGGGCATCATCACCTCCATCGTGACGTGCAGGCGCTGATCGAAGGCGGGATCGACGATCTTCATCACCTGCCGCGCGGTCGCGGGCGACAATTTATGGAGCTTGTCCTCCGGCACGCCGCCCATGCGCGCGAGATCGGATATCGGGATATCGAGCATCCGATCCGCCATCGACGACATCATCTTGTCCATCGTGCCAGTCATCATCTTGCGATAGGTGCCGGGCGGAAACACCTTGTCGACGACCGCCTGCGCCGCCGCGCGGTGAGCTGGATCGATGGCCGGCGTCGCGGACGCGACGGTTGGCGCGGACGCGGTCTGCGCCGGGGCCGGCGTGCCGAGGCCCGCGGACCCAAGGGCGACCACGGACAACGTCAGCCGCGCAATCGTCGCCCGGCCTGCCCCGCCGATCGAAACGCCTTCTTTCAGCTTCATCATCATGCCGCTTTCCTTCCCGCCCGAGCCCTGACCTTCAGCCAGGCGTGCATCGTCGTCGCGACATCGCGCCCGTCACGGATCGCCCAGACGACCAGGCTCGCGCCGCGCACGATGTCGCCGGCCGCGAACACGCCGTCGAGCGAGGTCATCAGCGTCTTGTTGTCGACCAGGACCGTGCCCCAGCGCGTCACGCCGAGCTCGGGCGCGCCGAACAGGACGGGCAGTTCCTCGGCATCGAAACCGAGCGCCTTGATGACGAGATCGGCGGGAAGCGCGAAGCCGCTGTCGGGTTCCGCCTCCGGCGCGCGGCGGCCGCTCGAATCGGGCGCCCCGAGCCGCATCTTCGTCACGCGCACGCCGGTCACGGCTTTATCGGCGTCGAACGCCTGGGGCGCGGAGAGCCAGACGAACTCGACGCCCTCCTCCTCGGCATTGGCGACTTCGCGCTGCGAGCCCGGCATGTTGGCGCGGTCGCGGCGATAGAGGCATTTGACCGATGTCGCGCCCTGGCGGACCGCGGTGCGGACGCAATCCATCGCGGTATCGCCGCCGCCGATCACGACGACATGCTTGCCCGCGGCATCGAGACTGCCATCGTCGAACGCCGGCACGGCGTCGCCGAAGCCCTTGCGGTTCGACGCGATGAGATAATCGAGCGCCTCGACCACGCCCGCGCTCCCGACGCCGGGTGCCTTGATTGCGCGAGGCTTGTAAACGCCGGTCGCGATCAGCATCGCGTCGTGGCGCTGGCGCAACTCGTCGAGCGTCGCGTCGCGGCCGACCTCGAAGCTTTCGTGGAAGACGATACCGCCTGCCTTCAGCCGGTCCACGCGACGGGTGACGACATGCTTCTCCAGCTTGAAGCCGGGGATGCCATAGGTCAGCAGCCCGCCGGCGCGATCATGCCGGTCATAGACATGGACATCATAGCCCAGGATACGGCAATATTCGGCGGCGGAGAGCCCGGCCGGCCCGGCGCCGATCACGCCGATCGACTGGCCGCGCGGCGCGCCCGGCACGAGCGGCTCGACCCAGCCTTCCTCCCAGGCGGTGTCCGTGATGAACTTCTCGACCGACCCGATCGTGACCGCGCCGTGCCCGGAGAATTCGATTACGCAATTGCCCTCGCACAGCCGGTCCTGCGGGCAGATACGGCCGCAGATCTCCGGCATGGTCGAGGTGGCGTTGCTCAGCTCATAGGCCTCGCGCAGGCGTCCCTCGGCGGTGAGCCGCAGCCAATCGGGAATGTGGTTGTGCAACGGGCAATGCACCGAGCAATAGGGCACGCCGCATTGGGAGCAGCGCCCGGCCTGATCCTCGGCCGTGGGCACGGCGTAGCGATCGGCGATCTCGCGGAAGTCCTCGGCCCGAAGGGCCGGCGCGCGCTTGCCCGGATAGGCCTGTGGCCGGTCGACAAATTGCAGTGTGTGATCGTTAGCCATCGCGCAACGCCCCGAATAATCGAGGGGTCCGCTAACGGATTTCACCTGACGAGTCACGCGAAAACAGCAATATAGGACAGTATAGCTGTCCTATATGTGAGTCAAGCTCGGATATTTGATCGTTTATTGCGTCGATACACCTATTATTAGGGCCGTATCGGCCATATCATATCAAAAGCCATGCCAGTGCGGCGGTGCCGATCGCGATCCGATACCATGCAAACGGCGCAAATCCGTGCCGGCCGACAAAGGTGACGAACCACCGGATCACCGCGAGCGCGACGACGAAGGAAACGACGAACCCGATCGCAATCGCGCTCAGATGCGCGTCGCCCAGATCATGCCGGCCCTTGTACAGGGCCAGCGTGGTGGCGCCGAGCATGGTCGGCACCGCCAGGAAAAAGCTGTATTCCGCCGCCGTCTCCCGATCGACGCCAAGCATCAGCGCCCCCATGATCGTGGCCCCCGACCGGCTGACCCCGGGGATCATCGACACGCACTGGACGATCCCGATGATCAATGCGGTGCGCCACGTCATTGCCTCCACAGAGGTGGTCGTCACCCGCTTTGCCAGCCGCTCGATCAACAGGATCAGGACGCCGCCGACGATCAACGCGATCGACACCACGATCGGCGCGATGACCGGCGCCTCGAGCACGGCCTTGATCGCGCCATAGGCGACCGCGCCGACGATCGCGGACGGCAGGAAGCCGAGCAGGACGTTGCGGGTGAAGCTGATCGCGGCCGGATCGCGTTTCGACAGGCCATGAAGGACCTTCATGAAGCGCCCCCAGAACAGCACGATCACCGCAAGGATCGCGCCCAGCTGGATGACGATATCGAAGGTCGCATCCGCCTGGGGCAGGCCGAACAACCGCCCGGCAAGGATCAGGTGCCCGGTCGAGGACACCGGAAGAAACTCGGTCACCCCCTCGACGATACCGAGCAGGATGATGATGATCAGGTCCACGCGCGTTCCCCTTTGGCGGCCCGCGCCGCCGCTTCATGGTGCGGCCCCCGCCGCGGTAAAATTACCGGGTAAGGTCCAAGCGGGTCAGGCGGCCGCGCGCGCGCCGAAGCGCCCGTTGTGACGATACCGCACGAGCCAGCCGGGCGCGACGGCGTCGAGCGGTGTCGGCGTGATGCCGAGCATGGCCAAGCCCTCGCCGGCAGCGACATTGTCTTGCTGGAGCATACGCCATTGATCGAGCGTGATCGGCGCCCCTGGCAGAAAGCCGAGCATGGCGATCAGCCCGCCGAGCATGTCGGGAAGCTCGACGATCAGGGGATCGCGGCCGATCGCCTGAGCGATCCAGCGAATCAATTCCCCCATCGACAGGATATCGGGGCCGCCCAGTTCGAGCGCCACGCCTTGCGCATCCTCGTTGCCGAGCGCCGCTACCACCGCCTGCGCGACATCGGCGACATAGACCGGCTGAAACCTGGTCCCCGTGCGCATCACCGGCACGACCGGCGAGGTCGCGACCATCGCGGCGAAGCGGTTCACGAACCGGTCCTCGCGCCCGAACATCAGCGAAGGGCGCAGGATCGTCGCGGTGGGGAAGGCACCGCGCACGCCCGCCTCGCCCTCGGCCTTGGAGCGGCCATAGGCGGACGGGCTGTCGGCATCGGCGCCGATCGCCGAAATATGCACCAGCGCCCTGGCGCCCGCGGCCGTTGCGGCCTCCGCGACAGTCCGCGCGCCATCGGCCTGCAGAGCCTGGAAATCCCCGTTCACCGTGCCGGCCAGATTGACCACGGCGTCCGCGCCCTGGACCGCCCGCGCAACCGTCTCCGGCTTGCGGATATCGACGGCGACGAACTGGGTCTGGCCGAGGCCACCCAGCGGCTTCAGGAACAGCGCCTCGCGCGGATCGCGCTGGGCGATCCGGACGCGCGCGCCGGCCGCGAGCAGATCCTGCGCGACATAGCGGCCGAGAAACCCGCCGCCACCGATCAGCGTAACCAGCCTGTCCTTCATGCGTGCATGCCTCGCTTGCGTTGCGCGGCCCCCTTGCCCCAGCCGCACCCGTGTTGACAAGGCGTACGAGCCTCCCCTAAGGCGCGCCCCCTACCCCGTGCCCAGATGGCGGAATTGGTAGACGCACCAGCTTCAGGTGCTGGCGGTCGCAAGGCCGTGGAGGTTCGAGTCCTCTTCTGGGCACCATTTTCCAGTCCGGGGACGTCCGCCAACGTCCCGTAAGTGGCTCGGAAACAAACGCTTCCCTGCCATTTCGTTCGACGATGTTCGGGCCGATCCGCCCACAGATGCCATCGATTCGTGGTATTTTGGGGTCTTCGATCTGCCCGGTTTTTGGACGGAGATGTCACCATGTCCCTGACCACTCTCGCAGCCACGAATGCCCGGCCGAAGGCCAAGCCCTACAAGCTCACCGACGAGCGTGCGCTCCACCTGCTGGTGATGCCCGACGGCGGGAAATACTGGCGCATGCGCTATCGCTATCTCGGCAAGCAAAAGGCCCTGGCGCTCGGCGTTTGGCCGGATGTGAGTCTCGCCGCGGCTCGCGAGAAGCGCGACGCGACGCGCGCGCAGATCGCCCAAGGCCTCTATCCGCTCGCGGGAGAAGAAGCTGGAGAGAATCCGCGCACAGATAGACTCCAGCATCACCTTCAAGTCGATCGCCGAGGCGTGGTTGCTCAAGGGCGAGCGGGAAGGTCGCGCCGAGATCACGCTCGAAAAGGTGCGGTACTCCGCCCAGGTCCGAGGACTGAGCGCCGGCTTTGCAAACGAGGGCGATACTAGACCTTGGGGTGTCGTATCACCAGCGTAACGTCGCCAAACCTACGGGCGGAAACCACCGATTCGGCTTTCCGCCCCGGAATTCCCCCTCCTTTCCCAAGGAGGGGGAATGCGCGACCTTACTGCCCCTTCACGATCTCGCCGCCCTTTACCACCAGGCTGATCGTGCGCAGCGCGGAGACATCCTTGGTCGGATCGCCGGGCGTCGCCACCAGATCGGCATAGAGGCCGGGCTTGAGGCTGCCGATCTTGTCATTCCAATGGAGGATCCTGGCATTGCCGGAAGTGGCCGCGATCAGCACCTGGGCAGGCGCCATGCCGGCCCCCTGCATCAGCACCATCTCGCGCAGATTGGTGCCGTGATTATAGACGCCGACATCGCCGCCCATGCAAATCGGCACGCCCGCCGCGATCGCGGCGCGCAGCAGCTTGCGCGCGGCCTCGACCGCCTTGGGCGCCGGCTCCTGCCCGTTCCAGCCGCGATAATGCGAAGAGGCGTCGGAAGCCGCCAGCGTGGGGCACAGGCCGATGCCCTTGTCATGCATCATCTTCAACTCGGCCGCGCTGGCATCGGTGCCATGCTCGATCGTGTCGATCCCGGCGGCGATAGCGCGGCCGATGCCGATTTCGGTGGTGGCATGGGAGGCAGTGATGCGACCCGCATCATGCGCCGCCGCGACCGCCGCGGTCAATTCCGCCTGGGAAAGCGTCGGCCGGCTGCTGCTGCCGCCCTGGTAATGGTAATCGGCGTAGAGCTTGATCACATCGGCGCCGCCGGCGATCTGGTCACGCACGGCGCGCACGATATCGTCCACCCCGCTCACTTCCTGGGCGCCCTGCGGAATCTTCAGGCCCGGCTCATAGCCCTTGGGGCCATAAGCGCCTTCGGCCACGATCGCCTTGGTCGCCACCATCATCCGCGGCCCGGGAACGACGCCCTGGTCGATCGCGTCCCGCAGCCCGACATCGGCGAAACCCGCGCCTTCGGTGCCCAGATCGCGTTCGGCGGTGAAGCCGGCCATCAGCGTGTCATGGGCATGGGCCACCGCCTTCACCGTGCGCAGCGCCACCGATTCGTGCAGCACCTGATCGTCCCAGCTCTTCTCGTTATAGGCATAGAGGAACATGTGCCCATGGCCCTCGATCAGCCCGGGCAGCAGAGTCTGGCCCGGCAGATCCACCACTTTGGTTCCCGCCGGAACGGAAAGCGAGGGCCCCACCGCCACGATCTTGTCCCCCGTGACCAGCACCTGCCAGCCAGCATGCGGCGTAGGATCGACACCGTCGAACACCTGGGCCGGCTTGAACAGCGTGGATTGGGCGGGTGCGGCCGGCGCGGGCGCGGCAAAGCCCGGTACCGCAGGCGCGGCGGTGGCGAGCAGCCCCGCCACGGCGAGGGCGACTTTCCCGGCGATCCCGCTTTTCCCGATGATTCTGTTTTTCATGTCAACTCCTTAAAGTGCGAACTTGCCCCGGGTCATTTGGCCGACAGACGTCGCGCGTGGATAAGCGTCATTCGCCAGGTGTGTAGGTCTTGACGACATGCCCCTGGATCTCGTCCGGCCAGAAATAGGCCTTGCGGAAATTGCCGGCGGCATAGCGTTCGGCCTGATCAGTGAAATGCGGCGAGGCGGCATCGCCGCTTTCGCCGCCGGCCGAAAAGGCCCAGCCTTCGACCCGCGGGCCGAATTCGACGATGGCGACGAAGCTGTTGCCGCTGGTGCCGTAATAGCGCTTGGTATTGGAATAGGGCCGCGCCCCGAAGCTGGCCAGCGAGCCCCATTGCGACGAGGTGAAGGGCACCGGAATCGAAGGCTTGGCATCGTCGAAATGCGGCACGATCGCATCGTCGAGCCGCTGGAAGCGGTTGATCTCACCCCATTTGACCTGCCAGCTGCCGAAATCCTTGGTCAGCCGCTCCACCGCCTGTTGCAGGGCGGCGATCTTGGCTTCGGGCGTCACCTTGTCGGCGATATAGTCGGGCACCTGCATGTGAAGGGTGCGGGCGAAGGCGCCGACCGAGCCCCACAGCGTGTCGCCCCAATAGACCGCCAGCGAAGTCGCGGTGGAATCGGCGCCCCAGCGATCGTCCCAGCTCTTGAGCAGTGCGATCGGCTGGGCCAGGCTGGCCTTGCGCGGATCGCTGTCGGGCAGCGCTTGATAAGCGGCGAAAAGCTGCGGCAGCAGCCGGGAGAAGGCGGGCAGGAAGGAATCGAACGCCGCGT
>NZ_JAQGLC010000184.1 GCF_028293085.1 Sphingomonas bacterium | reverse complement strand
CTACGATAAATGTCGCCGGTCAGGGCACCGCGACGCACGCGCCGATGACCGCCACCAGCGGGATCAGGGCGAACAGCACGGGGAGGATCGCCCTCATGCCGACAGGACCGGCAGCGCGAGCGCCAGGATCGCGGCGGTGACGGCAAAGGCGGTGACCATGGTGCGTAGCATCGGCGTCTTCCTCTTGGCGACCCGCCGAAGAAGCGCCGCACGGCGATCGAATTCAAATTACAAAAGCTGACATTTCGACGAATGCGACGAATGCGACGAACCGGCCATTCGCCGTCCGAGGTCCCAGCTTGGCCCGTGCCGGGAAATTGCCGTCGTTTTGGAATGTGTTGGTAACGACCCATAAAGAAATCGGGCGCAATACTTGTTGCGGGGGGCTCTTTCAGGAGCACGTCTTTGCTGCAGGCATTGACTGAACATTTCTGGCCGCGGCTTGGTGTGCCGCGATCGTGGCGTAGATCGACGCGGCAGGCGTTCGTCCTGTTGCTTCCGATCACCTTGCCCTTGTGGCTGGCCGCGCTGTTGCTCCGCAGCGTGCTGATCCTGCTCGGCGTCGCCGTGCTGTTCGTCCACAGATTCTGGACCGCGCCGTCGAAAAGGCGCGTCAGCTATTATGCGGAGGAATTGGGCGCCCGCGAATTGTCGGCACGGATCGTCCTGCGCAGGGGGGTCGGCGGGCGCTTCTTCCAGTTATAGCGGCAACGCACGGGCGACGGCATCACCCCCGCGGAAAGGCGTCGCGCGCCTTCGCATGCGCCGGCCGTTCGGCGAGCCGGGCCCGCCACGCCTCGAGCGGTTCGGGCACCGCGCCGCCCAGCGCGCCCTTCCAGATGCCGAGCGCGGGCGCGATCGCGATATCGGCCAGGCTGAGAGCGTCGCCGACCAGGAACGGCCGGTCGCCCAGTTCCGACGCAAGCCAGGCGAGCCCCGCGGCGATCCCGGCCTCGCCCATGCGGACCGACCAGTTGCGCTTGTCCGCCTCGGGCGCGCCGAACTTCGCGGCCATCAGCGGGTTCATCGTCCCGCCGAGCGTGGTTTCCGCGAACAGCGCGAATTGCAGCGTCCGCGCGAGCAGCGCCGGATCGCGCGGCAGCAACGGCGTCGGGTAGCGCCCGGCGAGATAGAGCATGATCGCGATCGATTCCCCAATCGCCACGCCGCCCTCATCCTCCAGGAACGGCACCGATCCGGGCGGGTATTTCGCGCGGTAATCGTCCGGCACGGGATAGGGCAAACTGACCGGCGTGTAAGCCAGCCCCATCTCCTCGCACTGCCAGGCGATGCGGAAGCCCCGCGCGCCGCCCGCGAAATTGTAGATCGTGATCATGCCGTCTTCCCCTGCCCATCCGTCTTCGCATCCGCCCTGGCGAAGGCACGCAGCGCATCCTTGCCGTTCCACCGCGCGGTCCGGTCCGGTGAGGCCGCCAGCCGCGCGGCGAGATCGCGCGCCGCCGCCCGCAGCACCGGGCTCGCCCTGCCGCCGATCGCACGCAGCGCCCAGTTGACGCCCTTCTTCACGAAATTGCGTTCGTCGGTCGCGCCGGTCTCGATCAGCGCGAGGCCGGCCAGGAAATCCCCGTCCTCCCCCTTGCCGTGCAGCGCGGTGCAGGCGAGCAGGGCAAAGCCCGCGCGCCGGCCGAACTCGTCGTTGAGGCGCGCCCATTCCCCGACCTTCACATGAGCATGGGGCACCCGATCGAACAGCTTGAAGCAGACCGTGTCGACGATCCCCCAATTGTCGAAATCGGCGCGCCACGCGTCCATCTGCCCGGGCGTCACCAGCGCGGGATCGTCGATCATGCAGGCGACCATCCGCGCCTCGTACCAGCCGGTCTCCCACAGGGCGGCGGCGAGCGCATGATCGGGCCGGAGCGGCCGGGCGATCCGCTGCATCGCCGCCATCGGCACGCCCATCGCCTTGTCGGTGACGATGCCGTAGCGCGGCGCCATCTCGTCGCGGACCCTGGCCGAGGCAGCGTCTTCCAGCGCGCGCAGCACCGCCCCGACGCGATCGTCCATGCCCCCCGCTATCATCTCAGCCGACCTTCTGCTCGTCCGCGATCTCTTGCAGCCGGTCATAGCTGGCGGCGATGCCGTCGGACATGCCCGAGCGCAGCGCGCCATCGCGCGCCTCGACATTGGGGAAGAGCATGGTCAGCGTCAGCGTCGTACGGCCGGCCTCCTCGGTCAGCACCATGGTGTTGACCGACGCGCCGTCGAAACCCTGCATCTGCTCGGTCGTCACCAGCCGCTCGGGCGCCTCGATCTCGCGGTGCTCGCCGTGCGAGACCAGCTCGCGGCCATCATGCTTGCGCCAGACATAGCGGTATTTCCCGCCGACTTTCAGGTCGATCTCGCACACCGGCATCGTCCAGCCGGCCGGACCGAGCAGCCAGCGCCGCACCAGATCGGGCCTGGTGTGGCAATCCCAGATCAGCGCGCGCGGCGCCGCGAAGATGCGCGTCACCACGATCTCGCGATCGGAGGGGGTGGTCACGTCGACGGGTTGGGGCATGGTCTCACTCCTTCTGGTCGGCCGGCGCACCGGCGGTCTGCAGGTCGTCGAGCAGCGCGTCGAGCCGCGCATAATTGCCTTCCCAGATTGCGCGGTAGCGCTCGATCCAGGCATTGGCCTCCTTCAGCGGCGCCGCGTCGATCCGGCAGGGCCGGCGCTGCGCATCGCGCCCGCGGCTGATCAGCCCGGCCCGCTCGAGCACTTTCAGATGCCTGGAGATCGCCGGCTGGCTCATCGCAAAGGGATGCGCGAGCTCGTTCACCGACGCCTCCCCCCGTGCCAGCCGCGCCAGGATCGCCCGCCGCGTCGGATCCGCGAGCGCGGCAAAGGTGGCGTCGAGCTGTTGCGGGGTCATGGTTTCATATAACCTGTAAGTTCCATAACTATCTTGTTATATAACTTGCATGCTCCAGTCAAGGCTCGGATCACAGGGCGCTCGCCCGCGCGGCATCTTCATGGTTGTCATGCGGGTCGGGCGCGGGAGGGTGACCCAGCCTCCGCGCAGTCTCCGAAAATTATCCGACAGACCGCGGAGCGGCGCTCGCTAAGGCTGGGCGGGCGCCGTTCCCAGCCCATGCACCAGCGACCACCCCGCCGGCAGATAATCGGTCGACATGTAATAATAGAAGATGCACCCGCCATCGGCGCGGTAATTGGCGCCCTTGACGATGCCGAAGGCGATCGTGCCGTTGAACACCGGCCCGCCGCTGTCGCCGCCCTTGCAGGTCGGCCCGGTCGCGGTCACCCAGGTCGGCGAGCACGCCCCGCCGCACAGATCCCCCGCCGGCGCGAAATCGACCAGCTCGATCTGCGCGCAGCTATAGCCCGTCGTCTCGCCGCGGTGGCAGACGACATCGCCGGCGCGCGTGCTGGTGCGGTTGCGCCAGCTCGTCAACGGCCGCGCCTCGGTCTTGGCCGTGTCGGCATAGAAAAGCGGCCGCAGCGGCTCGGGGCTGGCCAGCACCTGCACGTCCTGGAAGCCCCAGCCCCATTGCCCGATAAATTCGAGCGGCGTCTCGTGCCGGGCGGGGTCGACATAGGACAGGCTGTCGGGGCAATGCGCCGCGGTGACGACGCCGCTCCGCGCGCCGTCGGTCACGACGAAGCCGGTGGTGCAGGCATAGCGCCGCCCGTCCACCGGATTGACCCCGACCACGCGCGAGCCGCCGCCCACGTCCATGCTCCCCGCCAGATTCGCTTCGCGGCCGAGCAGCCTGATCCGCACCGGCACCCCCGCAATGGCGGCAAGCTTCACCCTGAGCTCGTCCGGCGGGTAGAGGTCGGCATCGGCCGCATTGACCATCACGACCAGCTCGCCGCTGCGCGGATCGGCGCCCATCCCGGGCGGGTGCGGCAGCGCGGCGCGGATATCCGCCTGGTGCTTCGTGATCGCGGCGATCACCTGGTCGCGCGTCGCCGGCGCGCCGATATGGAAGGTGACCGGCACCGTCCGCCCGCCCGCCGCGATCGCCTCGTCCGCGACCGGCTGCGTGCCCGTCAGCAGCACGACGATGCGATATTCGGGATGATGCTCGATCGCGATGCCCGCGAGCCGATCCTTGTAGAGCGACTGGAGCCGATCGGTCGCGGCGACCGTCTCCTCCTGCGCGCGCAGCCGGTACATCGCCTCGTCGAGCGCGACGCCGTTCTGCGCGGCATAGATGGCGGCATCCTGCGCCAGCGCCTCGGCCCGGGTCTGGATCGGCGTGGCTGGCGGCACCAGCTGCGCCGGGGGCGCGGCAATCTGCGCGGCGGCGGGCGCAGCGGCGATCGCCAGGGTCAGCAGGGCGAAGGCGGTGCGCAGGATCATGGCGCCATGCTGCATCGATTCAGCGCGGCTGCATAGGGTGCGCGCTTGCGGATTCTTGGCCGCACCCATGACGACATTTGTCACGGCGATCCCGCTTGACGAGCGTCCGCCGGTGCGAGCACCTGTGTGGCGGTCAACTCGGGGAGATGGGGACATGAAGCGCCTGACCATAAGCGCCGCGGCTGCCGCGGCCACGTTGTTCTTTGCAAGCGGTGCATCCGCGCAGGACGACAGCCTGGCGAAATCGCTGCAGGCCGCCGACACCGCTTATGCCGCCAAGGGCTATTACCCGACCGGCTGGACCCATATGGGCAATCTGGACAATGGCAGCCAGGACGAGAGTGCGGTCGTGCTCAGCAGCGCGGGCCTCTACCAGATCATCGGGGTGTGCGATCTCCAGTGCAAGAATTTCGACCTGCAGCTGACGGACGGCAACGGCAATCAGGTGAGCGCCGATACCGAGGACGATGATTTCCCGATCGTCTCGGCCAGCACCAGCGGCCCGGTCACCTATCGGCTCAAGGCGATGATGAAGGCCTGCACCGGCCTGTGCGCCTATGAGCTGAAGGTCTATATCAAGAAATAGCCGTCGCAGCCGCCAGGGCGTTTTCGAGCTGGCTGGAACAGCCAGCGGCTCGGAAGACGCGACACAAAAAAGCCGGAGCGATTCGACCCTGGTCGAACCAGCTCTAGGCGCCGCCGCCGCGATGCGGTTACAAGGCGCCCATGACCGATATCGCGCAAGTGCCGGAGCCTGTTTCGGCGGTGGAGCCACGCCTGGGCTATTCTCGCGGCGCGATGCTGCTCCACTGGGCGATCGCCGCCTGCTTCGCGTTCCAGATCGGGGTCGGCTGGCGGATGGACGGCCCGCGCGGGCCCGAAACCTTCGCGGTCTATCAGCTCCACAAGTCGATCGGCATCACCATCCTGCTGCTGACTCTGGTCCGGCTCGGCTGGCGGCTGGCCCACCCCGCCCCGCCTTTCCCGGCGACCATGAAGCTCTGGGAGAAGCGCCTGGCGCACGCCGTCCATATCGGCTTCTACATCTTGCTCATCGGCCTGCCGCTGACCGGCTGGCTGCTGGTGTCGGCAAGCAAGACGGCGGTGCCCACCTTGTTGTTCGGCGCGATTCCCTGGCCCCATGTCCCGGGGGTGCCGGGCCTGGCGCCCGACGCGAAGGCGGGGGTCGCCGATGCCGCCGAATTCGGCCACCATGCCCTGATCTACATCGCCTATCTGCTGCTGTTGCTGCATGTCGCGGGGGCGCTGAAGCATCAGTTCCTCGAGCGCGGCGGCGATCTCGCGCGGATGCTGCCGGCGCCGACGCGCGCGCTGGGCGCAGCGGCGGTGGCGGCGATCCTGGCGCTGGCCGGGCTGACCGCGATCGGCAGCATCGTCCACCTCAAGCCGATCGCCCTGGCCGCGCCCCTCCCGCCCACGCCCGCGCCCGCCGCCGATATGCTACGCCCCACCGACGCCCCGACGACTGGCGGGAGCCCGACCGCGGAGGCGAGCCCGACCCCGGAAGCGACGCCCACGCCCGAGGCGACCCCGACGCCCGATGCCACCCCGTCGCCCTGGACGGTGCGCCGCGCCGCCTCCTCGCTCGGCTTCCACACTGCCTGGTCGCAGGGGCCGGTCGACGGCAGCTTCGGCAGCTGGGATGCGGCGATCCTGTTCGATCCCGCCGCGCTCGACGCCTCGTCGGTCAAAGTGACGATCGACATGGCCTCGGTGAAGACGGGCGTGGACGATACCGAGAGCGCGCTCCCCGGCGACGACTGGTTCGCCGCCGCCACGCACCCCAAGGCCAGCTTCACCGCCACGAAATTCCGCCACCGCGGCGGCGACAAATATGAGGCGATCGGCACGCTCTCGCTGCGCGGCGTCTCGCGCCCGCTGACGCTCCCCTTCACCCTCAAGATCGCCGGCGACGTCGCGACGATGCGCGGCACCGCAACGATCGACCGCACCGTCTTCGGCGTCGGCCAGGGCGAATGGAGCGCGACCGGCGACGTGCCGGCTTCAGTTGCGGTGAATGTCGCGATCAAGGCCGACAGGAAGCGGTAGGACGGGATCGAGTCGGCGTCTTCGGCTCGACGCTCAGGTGGGGAGAAGGATCATGCTGAACTACGCAACCGTCGGATCGAACGATCTCGACAAGGCCAAGGCCTTTTACGACGAGCTGCTCGGCACGATCGGCATGACGAAATTCTTCGATCACCCCTCGGGCGGGCGGCTCTACGGCCGGCCGGGCAAGAGCCTGTTCGGCGTGCTCGGCCCCTATGACGGCAATGAAGGGACGGTCGGCAACGGCACCATGGCCGGTTTCGGGCTGGAAGACCGCGCGGCGGTTACGGCGTTCCATGCCCGGGCGCTGGCGCTGGGCGCCACCAACGAAGGCGATCCGGGCCCGCGCGGCGGCGAGAACTCGCCGGCCTTCTTCGCCTATTTCCGCGATCCCGACGGCAACAAGCTGTGCGCCTATCACTTCCTCCCGCGCGAGCCGCGATAGACCCGCGGGCGGGCGCGCCCTTGTCCGCACCCGCCCCGCACCCGATATCAGGTCCTGACGGCTTCGAGCCGCCGCAAGATCGAAAGCGGGTTTCATCATGCCGCCCTTTCGTCTGAGCGCCGGGATCCTGCTCTACCGCAGGCGACGCGACGAACTGCAGGTTCTGCTCGTCCACCCCGGCGGCCCCTTCTGGGCGGCACGGGACAAGGGGGCGTGGCAGATCCCCAAGGGCAATGTCGAGCTGGGCGAGGAACCGCCCGAGGCGGCGCGGCGCGAGTTTCGCGAGGAGGTCGGCAGCGATCCGCCCGGCGCGCTCGAGCCGCTCGGCCGCATCCGCCAGTCGGGCGGCAAATGGGTCGAGGCGTTCGCGGTGGCGGGCGATCTGGATCCCGCCGGCCTGGTCAGCACCTGGTGCGACATGGAGTGGCCGCCGCGCAGCGGGCGGACCATCTCGATTCCCGAAGTCGACCGTGCCGAGTGGTTCAACCTGGCGGCCGCGCGGATCAAGATGTTGGCAAGCCAGCAGCCGTTGCTCGACCGGTTGCAGAAGCTGGCCAGCGCCTGAGCGGCGCCGACGCGCGCGTCAGTCGATCAGGCCGCGGTGCCGGATCTCCTTCCACAGCGCATCGGCATCGGCGCCCGTCCGGTTGGTCGACTCATAGGCGTCGACCAGCGCCTGGTCGGTGACGGCGAAGGCGGCGCGTTCGAGGAACTCCTGCGCCTCCAGGATGCGCTGGTGCAGGTCCTTGGCGAAGTCGGCGCTCGCGTCGTTGCCGAACAGCCCCTTCTTCACCTTGAGCGACAGGCCGCCGTTATCGATCATCGCCGCGATACCGAGATCGTCGCGCATCCGCTGACGAATCTGCGCCATGGAAAGAGCGAGCATGCGGAGCGCGTGATTGTCGGCCATTTCCGCGGCCTTAGACGCAGCACCGCAGAAGGATCAAGGCAGGGTTGGCACCGGGTCGATCGGCAGCGCCGGAGCGCTGCCCGTCGCGACGCGACTGCGCCCTTCCGGCCGCCGGGAATTCGTCCGAATATCCAGTCGGAACCGGGAAAGGGCAAGACGGGTCCGGGGAGCGGTCCGTCCGATTTCAACGCTGCCATTTTCGGCGGCGCTGTTGAATCCAGGGCACAAGCCTAGCGGTTCGCCCGCACCGTCTGGTGCAGGCTTGCCTGGTCGAACATCACATCCTTCCACCAATCCGCGGACTGGGCGCTGAGCGTGAAGGTGTCGCGCACGGTCAGGACCGCGCTGACCTGTTCGATGATGGCCTGGGGCGGCTCGTCCGTCCCGATGTACCACAACATGCTGGACAGGCGCGCGCTGGTCCAGCCCGGTTTGTGGGTGAGATGCCAGTCGAGCTGCTGCTGGGTCGGCCCAAAGGCATGCACGGTGCAGGACAGGATATAGTTCGCCATCGATCCAACCCCCGGATCCGGATCGAGCCCCCGCTCGTCCATTTACCTGCTGGACATCGCCGGTCAGCGAGAGCCGCAGCGATAGCGTAACAATCGGTGCTTTCTGTCGGCGGCTTCGGCGCCGTTGCGGGCGGCGGGTGCGGCCCCTAGGCTCGCCCGGTCCCGCCATGGGGAGTCGCCCTTGCCAGACTATCGCGTCGACTGCGCCGGCACGCGCCACCGTTTCGAGAGCCTGCGCCATGTACTCGCGGCGGCGACGCCGCTGCGTTCGGGCGACGTGCTCGCCTGCCTTGCCGCGTCCGGCGCGCAGCAGCGGGTCGCCGCGCGGTACGTGCTTGCCGATCTGCCGCTCCGGGCGTTCCTCGACGAGGCAGTGATCCCCTATGAGGAGGACGAGGTCACCCGGCTGATTGTCGACGGGCACGATACCGCCGCCTTCGCGCCGGTCGCGCATCTCACCGTCGGCGCATTCCGCGAATGGCTGTTGCTGAACGAGACCGACGGCCCCGCCATTGCCGCGCTCGCGCCTAGGCTGACGCCCGAGATGGTCGCCGCCACATCGAAGCTGATGCGCAACCAGGATCTGGTCGCGGTGGCGGGCAAGATCCGGGTGGTCACGGCCTTCCGTTCGACCATCGGCCTGGCCGGGCGGCTCTCGACCCGGCTCCAGCCCAACCATCCGACCGACGATCCGGCGGGCATCGCCGCCTCGATCCTGGACGGGCTGCTGCTCGGATCGGGCGACGCGGTGATCGGGATCAACCCGGCCGGCGACAATATCGCGCAGGCGGCGACCCTGCTCGCCCTGCTCGACGAGATCCGCCTGGCCTGGGCCATCCCGACCCAGAGCTGCGTGCTCACGCATGTCACCAACACTATCGACCTGATCGAGCGCGGCGCACCCGTGGATCTCTGCTTCCAGTCGATCGCCGGGACCGAGGCGGCCAATCGCGGCTTCGGAATCGATCTGGCGCTGCTCGCCGAGGCGCATGAGGCGACGCGCTCGCTCCAGCGCGGCACGGTCGGCGATCATGTCATGTATTTCGAGACCGGCCAGGGATCGGCGCTGTCGGCAGGCGCGCATCACGGGGTCGACCAGCAGACGCTGGAATGCCGTGCCTATGCCGTCGCCCGCGCCTTCCGCCCGCTGCTGGTCAATTCGGTGGTCGGCTTTATCGGCCCCGAATATCTCTATGACGGCAAGCAGATATTGCGCGCCGCGCTCGAGGATCACTTTTGCGGCAAGCTGCTCGGCCTGCCGATGGGGCTCGACATCTGTTACACCAACCATGCCGAGGCCGATCAGGACGACATGGACACGATCCTGACCCTGCTCGGCGTGGCGGGCGTGAATTTCGTGATGGGCGTGCCGGGCGCGGACGACATCATGCTCAACTATCAATCGACCAGCTTTCATGACGCGCTGTACCTGCGCGAGACGCTGGGGCTGCGCCCGGCACCGGAATTCGAGGCGTGGCTCGGCGCGGTCGGGCTGCTCGATGCGGACGGCAGGATCGCGTCAGGCGATCGGGCCAGGCTGCCGCATGACGCGATCCGGGCGCTGGCCAATGGCTGAGCCTCCCGCCATTTCCGCCGATCCCGTGGCGCGGCTGCGGTCGCTGACTCAGGCGCGGATCGGGCTCGGCCGGGCGGGCCAGGCGCTGCCGACAGGGGCGATGCTCGATTTCCAGCTCGCCCATGCCCGCGCCCGCGATGCCGTGGCGGCGCGGTTCGAGACCGATGGCTTCAGCGACGCGATCGGCGGGCGGGCGGTGATCGAGGTCGCCAGCCGGGCCGGCGATCCGGCGACCTATCTCCAGCGCCCCGATCTCGGGCGGTGCCTCGCCGAGGGATATGCCGCAAGGCTCGTGCCAGCGGGCGACGAGGTGGCCTTCATCGTCGGCGACGGCCTGTCGGCGACGGCGGTGCACGCGCATGCCGCCGCGTTGCTGCTCGCCTTGTTCGATCGCCTGCCCGGCTGGCGGATCGCGCCGGTCGTGCTGGCGCGCCATGCCCGGGTCGCGCTGGGCGACGACATCGGCGCAGCCCTCGGCGTCGACCTGGCGGTGATGCTGATCGGCGAGCGCCCCGGGCTCAGCGCGCCCGACAGCCTGGGCGCCTATCTCACCTGGGCGCCGCGCCCCGGCCGGCAGGACAGCGAGCGCAACTGCGTATCGAACATCCGCCCGCCCCACGGACTCGGCTACGCCGCCGCGGCCGACGCGATCGTCTGGTTGATGACCGAGGCAAGGGTGCGCAAACTGACCGGCGTGGCGCTGAAGGACGCTCGCATAGCACCGGAAGGAGGCGCGCCGGGCGCGATCGCGGCGCCGTGACGCGGGGCCGTGACGCGGGGCCGTGGAAAATTCGGGCTAATTGGGGACACTATACTAATTCCCGCGGCGGCGCGGGCGAGACGCGCCATGGCCGAGGCCATGCGCCGCGGCCGGCAACCACAATTGGTATAGTGTCCCTGAATTTCTGAATTTCCCGAAACACGGCTTTCGGGAAATTCGGCACACCATGTCTAACGCGTGTTTCCAGATGCGGAAATTTGAATGATCGGCTGATTCATCGCTTAAGCTTGTCTTTGGCAAACTTGATCAAATTTTCGCGAAAGGCATTTTGCAGAGATGCCGCCGATGCGGCGATGCCATCTTCACTTTTCGCTGGAAACCCTCCGGCTTTGGTGGCCGTAGTGTCGAGAACCTTCACAAATAATTTGCCCGCCGAATCGAATTCCCGATACCTGATGAACGTTCGTACCCGGGTACCGATCGGTTGTTTTAAATATTGATTGGATATGATCGCAAGTTCTGCATAGCAGTTCGGCGTATTCTTGGCGAGACGATCCAGGCTTGTGATCTGCTCCATGGTCCAAGCGGGCTGCCTCTCCGCAGGTTCGATCACGAGTCTGTAACTCGGAATAGCCAGGACCGCGCCTAGATTTACGTCTTTTATGATTTCCTCCTGGGCGGAGGGGCTCAACTGAGCCACAAACTGCATTTTGACACCCTCAGGTGACTTCAATCGCGTGGCTTCATCGATCAAGGCGCCAACAAGCCCAAGGTTTGCCCCTCCCATATTCTCTGTCACGGCAAACTGGTCCGTCAGCCAGATATGCAGCTCACACTGTTCAGGAGCGGAACCTGCCTGTTGCGCGGCCGAACTGGTACTGACCGCTCCGGCAAAGACCACCGCCATGCCAACTGAAATCACCCGCAACATGTACATCTCCCCCGCCCAGCCCGGAAAGGAGCAGCCGGAACCTGACCCGTCAAGGGGACGCGCCATCATCGGCTGCCACCTCAACCGCGTTAAATTCGGGGACACTATACCAATTCCTGCGGCGGCGCGGGTGAGACGCGCCATGGCCGGGGCCATGCGCCGCGGCCGGCAGCCAAAATCGGTATGGCGTCCTTAATTTTCCTGGTTCGCCGGGATCAGATATCCGTCACCCGGTTTGCTCAGCCGATACAATTTGGCGGCGCCATCATATTGCGGGTCGCCCGGCGCGTAGGTCATCGTAACAGGCGCCCCCACAGCCATGTTATTGACTACCGCCGGACGATAAATGACGAATATTGTCCCGTCGTCTTCCATGAGTGCTTTTCCGGATGACTCGGGGATTCTCTTGACGCTCCCCTTCTCGATACCGCCGAGAGCGCTCTGGTAGAATTTGAAATCCTGTGACCCGGGCGCACAACGCAAAACTGGACTATTGTGAGCGTAGGCCTTGTTCGGGATTATCTCCAGATATCCGTCATCTGCCATCCGGGCAAATCCCCACACACTCTTTTCACGGGTCGAGAACTGCCCATCTTCCGGAGCGACGGAACTCGACGAAGAAGTGGAATCATGCGCGTTCGAGTATCCCGCACCAGGTACCAATCCGAATATTGCGCCAACCACGAGGCATTTCACCTGCGCCATGCCAAATTACTCCAATAGGCTTTGAGCGAGGATCGGCACATTTATCGGCCGTAAGGCGAGGGGCTAACCGGACTTCAAGGCGTCGATCAGGAAATCGGTGAACAGCCGCGCGGCGGGCTTGGCGGCGCGGCCGGCGGCGTAGACGGCGTTCAGGTCCACCGGCTCCCGGCGCCAGTCGGGCAGCACCGGCGCCAGCCGCCCGTCCTCCAGTTCCTGGCGGCTGCCCCAATAGCCGGTGGACACCACGCCCAGGCCCGCCACGGCGGCGGCGACCGCGCCCTCGTTCGAGTTGGTGGTCGACCGGCTCTCGACCAGGACCGAGACCGAACGCCCGTCCTTCTGGAATGACCAGCCCCCGGGGAGCTGGCCGGCCGGTCCGCCGATCACCGCGTGCTTTGCCAGGTCGGCCGGCGTGGACGGCGTTCCGTTTTCTCCAGATAGGCGGGCGAGGGATCATCCAACCCTTGTCCATGCGACTACATCCCAACATGGCCCCTTTTGTTCCCAAAGAGTCATGTCCGTAGGAGGCGACGCTCGCCGGGAGATGATGATCCCGGCGTCAAGACGGGTGAACTTCCACAGAATTTCCCTAATATTAATTGTTCCATAGCAACCAGCTGCCCTCGGCCGCGCCCGTTCAAGACGCGCCTGGGATACCCGTTCACACTGCGCCGCGCGATCCTCCTACCGGCCTTTACGTGGCTTTGGCGGGAGGCGCCCGTTCATCCAGTCCATCGGATTATAGTATCGGGCGTTCCGAGCCTTGTCCGTATCGAATACTTCCATATGCACATGACTTCCCTTGCCCTTTGCGTTCCCGGTATCGCCCAGCCTGCCGATTTCCTGGCCGATGAACCGGTGTTCCGCTGGCAAGTGCCGGGCGCTTCTGAAGATGAGCATATCGCGTGAAATATCCGTCGGGATGGCGGATCACGATGAAATTGCCCCAGCCGGCCATGGGCGGTCTCCGGTTGCTGAACGACGCGCCTTGCCCCAGGAATCCGGAATGTTGAATCAACGCGGCGCTTGCAATGTAGGAAATTTCCTATGAGAACATAATGGGAACATCAAGCAGGAGCGAGTCGTGAACCAGATAGCCATGCTGCCGGGGCCGATGCGTGGTGCGCGCGCCGGGCGATGCGGGCCGTGCGGGATTTCGGACTGGCATCCCGAGGCGCGGACCTGCCAGCTTGCCGGCTGTCCGCTCACCGCCGCGACGGAGGGGGACGAGGGGGCCGGGGGGCCCGCTGCCCTGCCCGCTCATGCCCCGTCGCCGGAGCGCGAGCGCGCGTGATCGATCCCGCCATCCTCGATGCGATGCTCGCGGCCGGCGCCTCGGCCGAGGTGATCGTCGCCGCGGTCAAGGCCGATGCGGCGCGCGACGATGCGCGGCGCGAAGCGCAACGCGCCGGCAATGCCCGCCGCCAGCGCCGCTATCGCGACCGGCTGCATGGGGAAGAGACGGGGGATTTGTTTGCGGAGCCTTCGCCCTCCCCCGGCTTGCGGGGAGAGGGGCAGTGCAATGCGGAGGACCAAATATGTCCCACCACCCCTCTCCCCTGCCCGCTGGATGACGCCGGTAACGCGTTACGTAACGCCACGCCGGGCGTGACGGCCGCCATCCCCCCTTCCTTTGATAAAAGCCCCCGGACCCCAAAAATTAATTCCTACCCTCGTGAGCCCGGGGAGATTCCCGCGCGCGAGGCGCCGCGTTTTGCCTGCCCGGCGGGCTGCGATCCGGGTGACTGGCGCGATCTGCTCGCCAATCGGCGGGCAAAGCGGCTGGCGATGACGCCCGCCGCGTACCGCAAGCTGCTGCGCGATCTCGCGGCGCAAGCCGATGACGCCTGGCCGCCCGGCCGGCTGCTCGCTCATGCCGCCGAGAAAGGCTGGGCGCAGATCTTCGATCCCCGTGACGACCACAGAGGAGCCAGCCGCCATGGCCACCGACCCGCTGCCCGATCCGTCCCCGCTCCCCGCGAAGGCGAGCCGCACAACCCGCTCGTCCGCGCCGTGCTGCGATCCGAGGCTCGCGGCGCTGGTGGCGGCGGCGCCGGCTTTTAGCCATGTCTGCACCGCCGCCGAG
>NZ_JAQGLC010000170.1 GCF_028293085.1 Sphingomonas bacterium | reverse complement strand
GGCATCGCCGTCGAGCGCGATGCCGATATGCGCGCCGCTGGCGACGACGGTTTCGGTCAGCAGCAATGGCGCGGTCGAGCCGACCCCGTCATTGATGTTCTTGCCGTTGGGCGTGGTGCCGATCGCGATCACCTCGGCGCCCAGCTCCCACAAGGCCGAGGGCGCGACCTGATAGGCGGCACCGTTGGCGCAATCGACGACGATCTTGAGACCGTCGAGGCGGAGATGCGCGGGAAAGGTCGATTTGGCGAAATGGATATAGCGGCCGCGCGCATCCTCGACGCGCCGGGCACGGCCGATATCGGGCGACGCGGCGAGCGGCACGTCGCCGTCGATCAGCGCCTCGATCGCCAGCTCGTCAGCGTCGGAAAGCTTATAGCCATCGGGGCCGAACAATTTGATGCCGTTATCGGCATAGGGATTGTGGCTGGCCGAGATCATCACGCCGAGATCGGCGCGCATCGATTGAGTCAGCATCGCGACCGCGGGCGTGGGCATTGGGCCGACCAGCACCACGTCCATGCCGACGCTGGTGAAGCCGGCGACCATCGCATTTTCGAGCATATAGCCCGACAGCCTCGTGTCCTTGCCGATCACCACGCGGTGCTTGTGGTCGCCGCGCACGAAATGCGCGCCCGCCGCCATGCCGACCTTCATCGCCATCGCCGCGGTCATCGGCGCCATATTGGTCGCGCCGCGAATGCCATCGGTGCCGAAATATTTTCTTGCCATCGTCCCGCATCCGATCCGGTATGTGTCTGTTCCGCAACGCGGCTGATAACGCCGGATAGATCGAAGGGCGAGCATGTCGCAAGCAACCCGCATTCTCTCGGCCCTTGCCCTCGGTCTTGCCCTCGGCATTGGGCTTGCCGCGTGGAACGTCAGCATCGCCGACATCGCCATCGCGTTGGGCATCCGCCGCTTCTCCGCCTGGAACACCAGCACTGCCGATATCGGCGTCCTGTTCCTGCAGCCGATCGGCACCGCCTGGCTCAACGCGCTGCAGATGACGGTCGTGCCGCTGGTTGTGGCGCTGCTGGTCACCGGTGTCGCGGCGACCGCCGAGGCGGCACGCGCCGGACGCATCGCCGGGCGGGCGCTAGGCTTGTTCATCGTGCTGCTGTGGTTCTTCTCGATCATGGCGGGGGTGCTGACCCCGCTCCTGCTCGGCTGGTTTCCGCTGCCGGCCGAGGCCGCCACGGCATTGCGCGCCGCGCTGAGCACGACCCAGCCCGTCGGCGACATCCCGCCTTTCTCCGACTTCATCGCCTCGATCGTGCCGACCAACCCGATCGCGGCAGCGGCGAACAACGCCTTTCTGCCGCTGATCGTCTTCACCATGGTGTTTGCCTTCGCGCTCACCCGGCTACCGGCGGAGCCACGCCAGTTGCTGACCAACTTCTTCCAGGCGATCGCCGATGTGATGCTGGTGGTCATCGGCTGGATCCTGTGGCTCGCACCGCTCGGCGTGTTCGCGCTCGCTTATGTCGTCAGCGCGCGGGCGGGGACCGCGGCGCTCGGCGCGCTGCTCCATTATGTCATGATCGTCTCGAGCATCGGCATCATCGTGTGGATCGCCTCCTTCCCGATCGGCGCGATCGGCGGGCGGGTCGGGCTGCCGCGTTTCATCCGCGCGACGGTGCCGGCCCAGGCAGTCGCGATCAGCACGCAATCCTCGCTCGCCTCGCTGCCGGCAATGCTGCGCGGCGCCGAGGGGCTCGGCGTGCCCGTCGCCACCTCGGGCGTGATCCTGCCGCTCGCGGTCGCGATCTTCCGCGTGACCGGGCCGCCGATGAACCTCGCGGTCGCGATCTATGTCGCTTACTGGTTCGGCATCCCGCTCGGGCCGACCCAGCTCGCCGCGGGCATTGCCGTTGCGGCAATCACCACGCTTGGTGCGGTCAGCCTGCCGGGCCAGATCAGCTACGTCACCTCGATCGCGCCGATCTGCATCGCGATGGGCGTGCCGATCGCCCCGCTCGGCCTGTTGGTGGCGGTCGAGACAATCCCCGACATCTTCCGCACACTCGGCAATGTGACGATGGATCTGGCGACGACCGTCAGCGTCTCGGCACGCAGCGGCGCGGTCGTCGAGACCGAGGCCGATCTCCTGCTCCGGGATGCGACGCCCTGAACGGTGCGGAACCAAGCGTGGCGGCAGGCTGTTTCACGCTCGATACGATGATGGAGATCGGAACGTGGGAAAAGGTTGTCTGCTCTGGCTGATCGGCGTGCCGATCCCCGTGATCATCATTCTCTACCTGATCTTCGGGCACTAGCTCCGGGCTAGGGGCGGCTCAGCCGCGCCGTCCAGGCATAGCCGAGCCGAAGCGCCAGGAAGTCCGCCTCCAGACCGCGCTCGGCCGCGATCTTCTCGACCACGCTCCTGAGTGTCGCACGCGGCGTGACGTCGAACCTGGCCAGCCAGGCGAAGAGCAGCGACCGCCAGATCCCTGGCAAGCCGTTCTGCTGGCCGAAATCGACGATATCGAGACGTCCCTCGGGCGCGAGCTTGCCCGCCGCCTCTCGGATCGCGCCCTCCCAATCGGGAATCATCGATAGCGTGTAGCTCTGGAAGATGCGGTCGAACGCGGGCACCCCGAACAGCGCCTGCGCGTCGAACGCAGTCGCGTCACCCTGGGCGAAGACGATCTTGTCGGACAGGCCTGCCTTGGCCACGTTCTTGCGCGCCGTCTCCAGCATCGCCTCGGAGATATCGATGCCGAAGAAGCGGGCGTCCGGCCACGCCCGCGCCGCCAGGATCAGGTTGCGCCCCGTGCCGCAGCCGATCTCGAGCACGCTGCCGCCCAGCGGCGGCGCGAGATAGCGGATCAGCCGGTCGCGGCCGAGCAGATAATATTTGCGCGTCAGGTCGTAGAAATGGCGCTGCGTCCGATAGATGGCATCCATGTGCCTCGCATGGCCGGCATCCGTACTCAGGCTGGATCTCCGACCACGTAAAGGTGCACGCCGCCGTAGATCGAGGACCGGTCGCGCCTGGTGTAATCGAGCGATTCCTCGGCACGATAGGCCCAACGCGACAGGATCGTATCGGGCACGCGGCCGGGCAGGATCGTCGCCGTGCCCGCGGTGCGGAACAGCACGCGCGCGCCGGCTTTGGCGGTCCGCGTGATCTCGCTCCACAAATCGGTCAGCTGCTCGTCCGTCATCCAGTCCTGCGCGTCGAGCAGGATATAGCGGTCGAGCGAGGCGTCGGACTGCGACCGCAGATAATCGGTGAAGTTGATGTGGCGCACCTCGATCCGATCGACGCGCTCCACGATCTCTTCGTAATGCTCGCGCTGGAGATAGGGCGGCAGCGGTGCCGACGGACCCTCGCCATAGCCGCGGTTGAACGCCTGCCAGGCGAAATAATTGTCCTTGAGATCGAAATCGCAGGCGAGCTTCTCGAGCCGCTCGCGCAGCACCGTCGCCATCTTCTCGTCGCCGGCCAGCGCCTCATATTGCGCGGGCGGGATGCCGAGCCCGAACAGGGAGGCGGGCTGGTCGGTCAGCCAGCGGATGAAGCCCTTGTCGAACATCGGCGCGAATTCGCGGTCGAAGATCTCGCGCTGCTCCTCGATCGAATTGGCCTTGAGCAGCACCTTGGGATTCAGCCCGTTCAGCCGCGCCAGGATATGGGCGACGCTGATGAAATTGCCGAGCAGCCCCCGCTTGTACACGCCGTGCGCGAAGCCGCCGATGCGGCGACGCCCGATCATGTCACGCCCTTCCCAATAGCGCCGCGTCGTCTCGTCGAGATGCGGGCGCACATAGGTGCGATAGGCGAGGATGTTGGCGCGGCTGTTGGCGTTGCCGAAGAAGCGGTGGAATGCCTCATAGCCGGGCAGATGCCGCGCGGCGACGAGCTTCAGCTTGTTGAGCGCGACATGCGCGGTGTTGAGATCGACCGCGGTGATCGCGCGGGGGTTGGCGGTCAGATAGGACAGGACGTTGCAGCCGCCCGAGGCGATGGTGACGACATGGCTGTCGGGCGTGATCGCCAGCGCCTCCATGTCGACCGCCGGATCCTCCCAGATCTGCGCATAGACAAGGCCACGGAACGCGAAGGTGAAGGCGCGTTCGAGCAGGCCCTGCTTCGACAGATGCTCGTGCCGGTGAACGGCGGCGCGCACCGCGCGGTTCTTCGACGATCTTTCGGCGATGGCCATGGGCGTGCTCTCCTGGCGGACCTGCGAACGGGGCCCACGCCCCGCTAGGACAATCCGATGACGCTTCCATGACGACCTTGCGTCGAAATGAAAAGGACCTGCCGGCATAGGGGCGCCGGCAGGTCCCTTACGCGCGGCGCCGCAAAGGAGGGGGTATCGGGCGCCTGGTTACTCGCCTTTCGCTTGGGAAGGAAAGACGCGAGCTAATACGCTCGTCCCCGCCCGATGGACGCAAAGCGGCCGAAAATATTTCGCGAACCTGTCAGACCTGGGAGAGAGCGCCCTTCGCCACCACCGGCCCGGTCGGCAAACCGGTGGGCGAACCACCGACCGGCTCGAGCGATATGGCAAGGATGGTGCCCGCAGCGAGCCGTGCGCGATTGTCCGCGCCGACCGCGAAGGAAGAGCCCCCGGCGGTATGCAGCAGCCCGAGCGAATGCGGTACGCCGTCGCCGGCAATTACCCAGAGTTCGGCACTGCGATTGGCATCGGCGAGCGAGGCGGCCGTAAGGCGCAGACCGCCCGAGCGGGGATCGTAGACCGCGGTCACCGGCGCGCCGGCCTCCACCGGGTCGATCGAGGCGACGAGCATCGGCGTCGCTGCAACAACAGCCGTGGCACTGGGATGCGGCTGCGGATGCGGTTGGACAGGCGCATAGTCGATGGGGCGCACGACGATGAAAACCAGCAGCGCCGCCGCCGCGACGCTCGAAAGGCTCGCCGCCACGGGCCAGAACAGGCTGCGCCTGGCAGGCACCGGCACCGGCACCGGCACGGCGGGCGGCCCGTCGATCGATCGCTCGACCCGGCCGAGCACGCCCGCGGGTGCGGCGACGGACGGCCAGAGGTCGAACAATTGCGCCAGGTACCCGCGCCAGCGCTCGACTTCCTGCGCGAAACCATGCTCGGCGAGCACACGACGCAGCGCATGAGCCCGCTCCTCGCCTTCGAGCAGCCCGAGCGCGAGCTCGGCGGCGGCCATGTCGGGCGCGTCGTCGGGGGCGAGATCGTCGCTCATCCCTCGAGGCACTCCCTGAGTCTCGCAAGGCCGCGACGGACCCAGCTCTTCATCGTGCCCAGCGGCACCGCCTGGCGTTCGGCAAGCTCGGCATAGGTCACGCCATCGAAAAAGGCAGTGCGGATCGCCTCGCGCTGGCGCTGCTCGAGATGCTCGAGACAGCCATGGAGCTGGTGCGACGCCTCGTCGGCGAGCATCGTATCACTGGCGAGCGGGGCTTCGTCCGCGATCGGCGGCGCGTCCTCGATCGGGGTCGAGCGGCGCACGCCCTGCGCCCGGCGCCAGTCGATCGCGCGGTTGCGCGCGATCGTGGCGAGCCAGGTGATCGGGCTGGCGCGGTGCGGTTCATAGGCGCCCGCGCGCTTCCAGATCGTCAGATACACGTCGTGCAACACATCTTCGGCGGCCTGCCTTTCGCCGCAGATACGGTAGCAGATGCCGAAAAGCTTCGCCGACGTCAGCGAATAGAGATCGCGGAAGGCGCCGCGATCCTCGTCGCCGGTGCGCACCAGCGCGTCGACGAGCCGGGCCCGGGCGTCGCCGGCTTGATGGGCGGTGAGCGAATCTGTCACGCGCCGAGGCTAGCGCGCCAAAGGGGTGCGCGGCAATGCCGCACACCCCGATCGCGAAAGGCCCTTATTTCTCGGTCATGCCGCCGACCGCCGGCCAGTCCGTGTCGCCGACCCGCGTCAACGTCATGTCGAAGAAGCGTTGCGGCGGCTGGCCGGGCATCACCCGGTCGCCGACTTCGTGCCACTTCCCGGATTCCAGCGTGGCGGTGTAGCGGAGCGTCATCGGGCCCGCCGGGATTTCCCAGACATAGCCGTTACCGGTCGGTGTTATCGTGAAGGTGCCGGCCCGACCCTGCGCGTAGGAGCGGAAGGTGTAAGCCTTCGTCCCCGGATCATAGGAGATCACCGCGAAGGCGTTGAAGCCGACAGACCCGTCCGGATTGAAGCCCTTGCCCTCGACGACCTTGACCGTGCCGCCGAGGAAATTGCCGATCCGCTCGGTCTGCGTCACCTTGTGCTCGCCGCCGGGCATTTGAGTGGCCGCCGGCCCACGCCACGTACCGTTCATCCAGTCGAGCCTGGCGATCGCCGCGCGTTCCGCGTCGATCATCGCAGGATCGGCGACCTGCGCCGCCGCGCCCGTGAAAGGGGCCAGCGCCAGCGTTACCGCTGCTGCGCGCATCCAGAACAATCTCGTCACTCATATCCTCCTTTGCGTGATTGCGTAGGCCCGGCTCCGGTGGCAGCCTTGCGCCATGCCCGCCGCACGCCCCGCCTTCCCCTTGCCGTCTGGATCGCGCAACGCCGCCTTCGCGAAGCATGTCAGGAACTTCGCGAATCGCGTCCTCGCACTGCCCGGCTTCCCGATGCTGCCGGTCGCAGGACTGGCGGCGGCCATCCTGATGGTGATCGTGGGCGCGTTCGGGACGGGCCAGATGCCGCTGCCGATGCGCATCGGCTTCTGGGGCGTGCTGCTCGGGTGGAACGTGCTGAAGTGGCAGCTCTGGTTCGCCCTGCTCGTCCGGCGCCCGGGCGACTGGCCCCGCGCGGCCGCGATCGGCGCGTTGCTGCTCAACCTGCCGCTGCCGCTCGAGATCGAACTGTCGCTCAGTGTTTTCGGCGTCTCCTATCAGCCGACTCCGGCCAAGACCTGGGCCGAGGCGTTGGCGATCAGCGTGGCGGTATTTCTGGTATTGATCATCGCCGGCCTGCGCCGCCGATCGATGCAGACGATCGTACCGATGACGCCTCCTTCCGCGGTCATCCCCGACGGCTTGCTCGACCGCGCGGGCGTGGTCGATCCCCTGTCGCTGCAGGCGATCGAGGCGGAGGATCATTATTGCCGGCTGCATCTCGCCGGCGGGCGGAGCGTGCTCATGCTCCACCGCTTCGGCGACGCGCTGGCCGAGGTGGCGGGATTCGATGGCGCGCAGGTCCATCGCGGCGCCTGGGTGGCGGCGAACGGCCTCGTGGGCGCGAAGCGCGACGGGCGGCGCTGGCTGCTGGTGCTGGCGGACGGGGCCGAGATTCCGGTCAGCGCGCGATTCGCCGGCGCGGCCCGCGCGCGAGGATGGCTGCGCGTCCGACGATAAAGCAGCGGCAACCGGGTAGCGTTCGGCGCGCACTTTGCGTAAAGGCCGGCCCATCCGCTTTCGCCGAGAAGGAGCGCAGCCTTATGCGCATCGCCATCGCTTCCGATCATGCCGCCTTCGCGTTGAAGGGAGTGCTGGTCGCGTGGCTGGGTGATGAGGGGCATGAGGCGATCGATCTCGGTCCGCATTCCGATGCCCGTGTCGACTATCCCGATTATGGCTATGCCCTGGCCGAGGCGGTCGCGGCGGGCGAGGCCGAGCGCGGCATTGCCCTGTGCGGATCGGGCATCGGCATCTCGATCGCGGTCAATCGCCATCCCGCCGCGCGCTGCGCGCTGGTCGGCGAGCCGCTGTCGGCCGCGCTTTGCCGCGAGCATAACGACGCCAATATCCTTGCCATGGGCGCGCGCCTGACCGGCGAGGACATGGCCAAGGCCTGCGTCACCGCTTTCCTCGCCACCGATTTCGCCGGTGGCCGCCACACCCCCCGCGTCGACAAGCTCGGCGCCCCAAGCTTCGCGAAGGAACCCGCATGAGCACGAATCCCCGCACCCTCCACGACGTCCAGCCCGACGGTTTCTTCACCCGCGGGCTCGCAGAAGCTGATCCTGCTGTGTTCGGCGGCGTCGAGCATGAATTGACGCGCGAGCAAACCCAGATCGAGCTGATCGCCAGCGAGAACATCGTCTCCAAGGCAGTGCTCCAGGCACAGGGCTCGGTCTTCACCAACAAATATGCCGAGGGCTATCCCGGCAAGCGCTACTATCAGGGCTGCGCGCCGTCGGACGAAGTCGAGACGCTGGCGATCGAGCGCGCGAAGAAGCTGTTCGATTGCGGCTTCGCCAACGTCCAGCCACATTCGGGCGCGCAGGCCAACGGCGCGGTGATGCTCGCGCTGACCAAGCCCGGCGATACGATCATGGGCATGTCGCTCGATGCCGGCGGGCACCTCACCCACGGCGCCAAGGCGGCGATGAGCGGCAAATGGTATAACGCCGTGCAATATGGCGTGCGGCCGGAAGATCATCTGATCGATTTCGATCAGGTCGAGGCGCTGGCGAAGGAGCATCGGCCCAAGCTGATCATCGCCGGCGGCTCCGCCTACCCGCGCCACATCGATTTCGCCCGCTTCCGCGCGATCGCGGATGAGGTGGGCGCGATCTTCATGGTCGATATGGCGCACTTCGCCGGGCTGGTAGCGGGCGGTGTCCATCCGACCCCCTTCGGTCATGCACACGTCGTCACCACCACCACGCACAAGACGCTGCGCGGCCCGCGCGGCGGCATGGTGATGACCGACGACGAGGCGATCGCCAAGAAGATCAACTCGGCCGTATTCCCC
>NZ_JAQGLC010000149.1 GCF_028293085.1 Sphingomonas bacterium | reverse complement strand
GGCCGTTCGGCCAGCATCCGCCGCAGGCGTTCGCACACGATGCCGGCCTCGGGCACCGCGAGTCCGGCGAGCAGCACACCGAACTCCTCGCCGCCGATCCGGCCGATCGCGTCGCCGGGGCGCAGATTCTCGCGCAGCAGATCGGCCAGCATCAGCAGCGCGGCATCGCCGGCGGCATGGCCGTGCGTATCGTTGACTCGCTTGAAATGATCGAGATCGAGCAGCGCCAGCGTCGCCGGCCGGTCGGGCCGCAAATGGCTCGCCGCCTCCTTCACCTGGCGGCGGAAGGCGCCGCGGTTGAGCAGGCCGGTCAACGCATCGGTATTGGCGGCGCGGAGCAGTTCGTCCTCGCGCAACTTGCGGCCGTCGAGATTGCGGATCACGCTGAACACTGCGGTGATCCGGCCCGAATCGTCGCGGACGGAGCGCATGTTCGATTCGAACCAGGCGACCTCGCCGGTGGCTTTGGTCGCGCGATACTCGATCGTGAAGACATGTTCGGGCGCGCCGAGCGCCTGGACGTGCACGGCGCTTACCTTCTCGCGGTCGTCCGGGTGGATCAGCACCGCGGCGTTCAGGCCGATCAGATCCTCAGGCTCGAAATAGCCGAGCTCCCGCACGGCCGGCGAGATGAACCGGATCGTCCCGTCGGGCTCCAGCGTCATCATGATGTCGGTCGCGTTCTCCGCCATCAGGCGGTAGCGCGTCTCGCTCTCCTTGAGCGCGGCCAGCAGCTGGTCGCGCTGCACCAGCGTGGCGGCGACGGGCAGCGCGGTCACGAACAGCACCGCCAGGTAGAATTGGAAGAATTGCAGCCGCCCGGCATCGTTGAAATGCATCAGCATCATCGGTCCATAGCCGCTGGTCGTCAGCACGCCGCCGACGACGGCGACGATGAGCAGGCCGACCGCCGCGCCGAAACGCTGAAAGGCGAAAGTCCCGATCAGCAACGGTACGATCGGCAGGAACAGCAGCGGCAGGGTGCTTTGATAGAAGACGAACAAGGTCGTCGCCGTGAGCAGGAGAATCGCGCCGATCGCCTTCAGCGTGCCGCGCCGGGCATGGAACAGCGGCCAGTCGATATCCCGCCGCGTCATCTGCAGCGCGAGCGGCGTGGCGATCAGATTGCCGATGCCGTGGCCGACGATCCAGTCGAACAGCGCGGGCAGGAAATGCACCGGGAGCTGCTGGCTCGCGATCCATGCACCGATCAGGCCGCTCGCCATGGGCGCCAGGATACCTGCCGCGAGCACGAATTGCGCGATCGAGCGCGAATGCTCGAACTGGGTCCGGTCGACGCCCCAGCGCTTGAGCAGCAGCGCCGCCAGGACGCCCTCGGCGACATTGGCGAAGGCGAAAAGGGGCGCGGCGGCGGGAATCGGGGAAAACAGCAGGGATGCGGTCCAGGTCCCCGCAATCGCGGCGGCCACGATCGGAACCCATCGCCGCGTCGGCGTGACGCACAAGGCCGCGATCAGCGGCGCATTGGCGAGCCACAGCAAGGCGATCCCGTTGCTCAGCCGCGTCAGCAGGATCGCGCCCGAGGCGAGCGCGAAATAACTCAGGCCGATGCCGAGGATGACGGCCGGTGAAGGCGCGTTGGGGGAAGCGCGGCCCATTTCCGCAGCGTTAGGCGATAAGCCTTAAGCGCAGGTTAGGGTTTGGCAGGGACTTTACGGCGTGAGGGCGCCGCCCTCGCCCGATTGATCGTGCAGGGCGGGATCATGGATCCGGTGCCCCCAGCGCACCAGCGACCAGGCGCGTTCGTGGAAATAGAACAGGATGATCTTGGTGAACACCTCGGTCCCCGCGATCGCCCCCGCCATCTTCGCGCTGCCGCTGAAGATCAGGCTGAGGATGAAGGTGTCGACGCTGCCGAGCGCGCGCCACGACACCGCCTTGACGAACGACCGGGGGTGGCTTTCGACGCCACGAAACAGGAACATGTCAGCCGGTACGCGCGGGGGTGTTGACGCCCATGCTCTGCAGATAGCGCTTCACGTTGCGCGCCGCCTGGCGCAGCCTCTGCTCGTTCTCGACCATCGCGATGCGCACGAACCCCTCGCCATTCTCGCCGTACCCGACGCCCGGCGCCACCGCGACCTTGGCATGGGTGAGCAGCTGCTTGGAGAATTCGAGGCTGCCGAGATGCGCCAGCGCGGGCGGCAGCGGCGCCCAGGCGAACATCGAGGCGCGCGGCGGCGGAATGTCCCAGCCGGCGCGGCCGAAGCTTTCGATCAGCACGTCGCGGCGGCGCTGATAGAGCTGGCGGTTCTGCTCGACGATATCCTGCGGCCCGTTGATCGCGGCGACCGCGGCGGCCTGGATCGGGGTGAAGGCGCCGTAATCGAGATAGGATTTCACCCGGGTCAGCGCCGAGATCAAAATCGGATTGCCGACCGCGAAGCCGATCCGCCAGCCCGCCATCGAATAGGTCTTGCTGAGCGAGGTGAACTCGACCGCGACATCCTTCGCGCCCGGAACCTGCAGGATCGAAGGCGTCGGGCAGCCGTCATAATATAGCTCGGAATAGGCCAGATCGGACAGCACCCAGAGCTTGTGCTCCTTCGCGAACGCGACGACGCGCTCGTAGAAAGCGAGATCGACCACCTCGGCGGTCGGGTTCGAGGGATAGCCCATCACCAGCACCGAGGGACGCGGCACGGTGAAGGCCATGGCGCGCTCCAGCGCCTCCCAATATTTCTCGTCCGGCGTGGTCGGCACGCTGCGGATCGTCGCGCCGGCGATGATGAAGCCGAAGGTGTGGATCGGATAAGACGGGTTGGGTGCGAGCACGACATCGCCCGGCGCGGTGATCGCCTGGGCGAGGTTGGCAAGGCCCTCTTTCGAGCCGAGCGTGACCACCACCTCGGTGTCGGGATCGAGATCAACGCCGAAGCGGCGCTTGTAATAGCCGGCCTGGGCCTTGCGCAGGCCGGGTATGCCCTTGGAGGCCGAATAGCCATGCGCATCGGGCTTGCGCGCGACCTCACACAATTTGTCGATCACATGCTGGGGCGGCGGCAAATCGGGGTTGCCCATGCCGAGATCGATGATGTCCTCGCCGGTCGCGCGCGCCTCTGCCCGCATCGCGTTGACTTCAGCGATGACATAGGGCGGCAGGCGGCGGATACGGTAGAAATCATCGGACACAGCGAACTTCCTCATGGTCGCAAAGGCGACATGGAGCGTCTATACCAGACCGGGTCGGCGCATGCGAAACCAAAAGACGCGTGCGCCAAAGGAGATTGTGCGATGATCGCAGTGGCGACCGTGACGGGAGATACGCAGTGACCGACACAGCGGCCACAGGCGTGCTTCCCAGCCTCGAAGAGCTCCAGCACTGGACCTGGGTGATGGGCCGCGCCCAGCAGATGATGCTCGAAAGCGGCCTGTCGGCAGCATCGACGGCCGGTCAGCAGGATCTTGGCCTGCCGGTGATCCC
>NZ_JAQGLC010000132.1 GCF_028293085.1 Sphingomonas bacterium | reverse complement strand
GCCCTGGTCGACCCCGTTCTCGGTGCCGCCGTCGCAGACGAAATGCTTGGCGGTCGCAATCACCTTGACGGGGCCCAGGAACTCCTTCGTGCCGTGTTTGCCTTGCAGGCCTTCGACCATCGCGCCGGCATAGTCCCGCACGATCGAGGGGTCTTCCGAGAAACCCTCATAACTGCGGCCCCAGCGATCGTCGCGGACGACGGCGAGCGTGGGCGAGAAATCCCAGTCGATGCCGGTGACCGCCATTTCCTTTGCGGTGACCGCGCCGATCCGGCGGATCAGGTCGGGGTCGCGCATCGCGCCCAAGCCGACATTCTGCGGGAAGATCGTCGCGCCGATGATGTTGGCATGGCCGTGCACCGCGTCGATGCCCCAGATCGGCGGGATGACCGGCCGACCATCGCTGCGCGTCGTGATCGCGTCCCATGCCGCGTCGGCATAAGCGAGCCAGGCGGGAGCAAGCGCCCGGTCGTTGCCGTTCGGGCCGGAATTCCCCCCGGTCAGGATCGAACCGAATTTATATTGCCGAATCTCGTCCATCGATACGCTGCCGATATCGGGCTGGACGATTTGGGCGACCTTGTCCTCGTCGGTCATCGCCGCGAGCAGCGAATCGATCCGTTGCTCGATCGCCGGATTGGGCGGCAGCGGCGATCCGACATGCGGCCAGGGCGCGGTAGGGGCCGACGGGGTCTGGCCCGCGGAAACGCCCGTGGCGATGGCGATGGTCAGAAAGCTTGCGGCGCGAAACGCCAGTCTCGATTTGCGCGCCCCGAGCATCCTGCACCTCTCCCGCCTGATCGGCATTGCGCCCGATCATTCGGGTCCCGGGGGCCCTTACATCACAAAATGACCTACGTTATCAATTTTAATCGGTGGGGGCGGGCCCGGTTGACTGGCGGGTCACCAGCGTGACGGGATGCTGGATCACATCCTCATGCGGCTTCTTCTCCAGCATCGCCACGAGCATCGCGGTAGCGTCGCGCGACATGTCGAACACGGGCTGGTGGATGGTGGTCAGGCGCGGCCAGACGATCTTCGCGATCGCGCTGTCGTCGAATCCGGCGATCGAGAGCTGGCTCGGCACGCCGATCCCCAGATCGTGCGCAGCCATGATCGCGCCCGCCGCCATATCGTCGTTCTGGGCGAAGATCGCGGTCGGGCGGTTGTGGCGGGACAGCAGGCGCTTTGCCGCCTCGAGCCCGGATTCGAAGGTGAACATGCCCTGCTCGATGTCGTCGAGCCGCATCGGCAGATTGGCCGCGGCGAGCGCGTTGGAGAAGCCGAGCAACCGCGCCTCGCTCGACGGGTGGCTGGGATCGCCCTTGATCATGCCGATCCGCGTATGACCGAGCGAGATCAGATATTCGGTCATCATCCGCGCCGCGCCGACATCGTCGGTGATGGTGTGCGGCCCGAGCTCCGGCGCGCGGGTCGGGGCGATGCGGACGAAGGGGAAACGCGCTGCGGTCAGCTTCTCCAGGATCACCGGATGGTCGGAGGCCGGCGGGGTCAGCACGACCCCGTCGAGCGCTGCCGAGCGCACCAGCGACAGGATATTGTCGGCGATCGCGGACACCTGTTCGACCGGAAGCACGACCAGCCGGTATCTCTCGCCATGCAGCCGCTCGAGCGCGCCCTGCTGAAGTTCGACGACATAATTGGGGCTGGGATTCTCGTAGAAGAGACCGAGCAGATAGGAGCGCCGGCCGACCAGTCCCTGGGCGACGACATTGGGGTGATAATGCAGCGCGGTCGCGACCTTCATCACCTTGTCGCGGGTCTTCGGCGTGACGTTGGGCGCATCGTTGAAGACGCGCGAGACCGTCTTGATCGAGACGTCAGCCTCGCGGGCCACATCGATAATGGTTGCGCGCCGCCCGAGATCCATAAGCGCCCCGCTAGCATGGGAAATGACGCAGTGGTAGCCCGTAGCTATCGGAACGGACACGAAAGAAGTCGGCCTTGCGCTAGGGGAAAGGCGATTTTTTCGCAGGATGACAACGTTAGTCTGTGGAATCGTTCCGAAAGTCCGCCGCGACGCTTCAACCGCATTCCGTCCTGTGGTTTAAGGACCGGCATGAGCCGCCTTTCGATCCTCGCCGCGCTGTGCCTCGGTACGGCCGCTTCCCTCGCCACCGCCCAGACCGCGCCCGCCCCGGCCAGCGCGATCTCGGCGGTCGATCCGTTCATCGGTACGGGCGGGGAGGGTCATACCTTTCCCGGCGCGACCGCGCCGTTCGGGATGATCCAGCTAAGCCCGGATACCGAGATCAAGCCGTTCAAGCAGAGCTACAAATGGGCGGCCGGCTATCGCCACGAGGACAGCTCGATCCTCGGTTTCTCGCACACGCACTTCTCCGGTGCCGGCCATTCCGACCTCGGCGATTTTCTGGTGATGCCCGCCTCGGGCGACGAGGTGTCGCTCGACCCGGGCGATTCGGCGAAACCGGGCACCGGCTATCGCTCGCGCTTCTCGCACGACACCGAGGTGGCTACGCCTGGCTATTATGCCGTGACGCTGACCGATCCGCAGGTCCGCGCCGAGCTGACCGCGGGCACGCGCGTCGGCGTCCACCGCTATGCCTTTCCGTCGGGCAAGTCCGCGCACTTGGTCCTCGATCTGGCGTCGAGCATCTACAATTATCCGGGCAAGGTGCTGTGGTCGTCGATCCGCATCCGCCCCGACGGCACCATCACCGGCGCGCGCGAGACGCGCGGCTGGGCGCCGGGTCGCAAGCTGTTCTTCGCAATGCGTGCCTCGGCCCCGCTCACCGGGCACGCCTTCGTCAACCGCGAGACGGATCTGCCGTATAAGGGCTTCCAGGGCCCGGGCCGCGGCCAGCAGGATGTCGCGCAGCTGCAAGGCCGCGATCTCGTCGCGCGGCTCGATTTCGGCGCGCTCGCCGCGCCGCTCGAATTCAAGGTCGCGCTGTCGAGCGTCGACGAGGATGCGGCGATCGCCAATCTCGACAGCGAGCCCGGCGATTTCGACGCGATCCGCAGCGCGACCCGGGCCGCGTGGGAAAAGGCACTCGGCGCGGTCGAGATCGACGCTGCCCCGGCGATGCGCAGGACCGTCTACACCGCGCTCTACCACACACTGCTCGCCCCGAGCGTGTTCGGCGATGCCGATGGCCGCTATCGCGGGCCCGACGACCAGGTGCGCAAGGCGAGCGGCTTCACCTTCCACTCGACCTTTTCGCTGTGGGACACGTTCCGCGCCGAGCATCCGCTGCTGACGCTGATCCAGCCGGAGAAGCGCAACGCCGATTTCGTCAACTCGCTGATCGCGAGCCGGCAGGACAGCCCGTTCGGCATCCTGCCCGTCTGGCAGTTCAACGGCCGCGAGACCTGGACGATGATCGGCTATCACGCCGTGCCGGTGATCGCCGATGCCTATCTGAAGGGCATCAAGGGCTTCGATGCCAAGGCCGCCCTCGACGCGATGGTCGCGAGCGCTGATTATGCCCCCTATGGCGGGCTCGGCGATTACATGAAGCTCGGTTACGTGCCGATCGACCGCGAGCCCGAAGCGGCGTCGAAGACGGTCGAATATGCCTATGACGACTGGACGATCGCGCGGATGGCGCGGGCGATGGGGCGCAAGGATATCGCGGACCGCTTCGAGAAGCGCGCGCTCTACTGGCGCAACAGCTTCGATACCAGGACCGGCTTTCTCCGCGCGCGCAAGGCCGATGGCAGTTACCGGGAGCCGTTCGATCCGACCGCAATCAATTACGGCAGTGACTATACGGAAGGTAACGCCTGGCAATATTCGTGGTTCGCCCCGCAGGACCAGGGCGGGCTGATCCGCACGCTGGGCGGCGATGCGGCGACGGTGAAGAAGCTCGATGCGATGTTCGATTTCGACAATTCGAAGGTCGACTACAGCCATGCCGAGGATATCGCCGGCCTGATCGGGCAATATATCCATGGCAACGAGCCGAGCCACCATGTTGCCTATCTCTACAGTTTTGCCGGCAGCCCGTGGCGCACGCAGGAGCGGCTCAAGCAGATCGTCGACAGCCAGTACAAGCCGACGCCCGACGGCCTGTCGGGCAATGACGATCTGGGGCAGATGTCGGCCTGGCTCGTCTTCACCTCGCTCGGTTTCTATCCGGTCGCGCCGGGGACCGGCGAATATGTGATCGGCCGCCCCTTCGTCGATCGCGCGGTACTGAACCTGCCCAGCGGCAAGCGCTTCACGATCCGCGCGGAGGGGCTGTCGGACGCGAACCGCTATGTCGGTCAGGTCTTCCTCGACGGCAAGCCGTTGGCGCGCGGGTTCATCCGGCACAGCGAGATCGAGGCCGGCGGCGAGCTGCGCTTCGTGATGCAGGCGACGCCGAACGCGACCTGGGCGACGGCAGAGAAGGATCGGCCCTATTCGATGACTGGCTATTCGGCGGGAAAGAAATAGACAGCCGCCATGTTCGATCTCGACGCCTATCTCGCCCGCATCGCCCTCAAGGAGCGGCCCCTTGCCGACGCCGAAGGCCTGGCCACGCTCCAGCGCGCGCATCGGCTCGCCATCCCGTTCGAGAATCTCGACGTCATCCTCGGTCGCGGCATCCGGATCGACAGTGATGCGGTGTTCGCCAAGCTCGTGACGGCACGGCGGGGCGGCTATTGCTTCGAGCATAACCGGCTGTTCCTCGATGCCCTCGCGGCGCTCGGCTTCGACGCGCGGCCGTTGCTGGCCCGGGTCTGGCTCGGCGTGACGGAGACGCCGCCGCTCACCCATACGTTCAGCCTGGTCGTGATCGACGGGCAGGACTGGATCGCCGATCCTGGCTTTGGCGGCAGCTATTCGCCGATCATGCCGCTGGTCGAGGGCGCCGTGGCCGATGCGTCGGACGGCGCGTCCTTCCGGCTTGAGCGCGACGCCATTCATGGCTGGATGCTGTCGCGCGACGGCCATCCGGGGTCCACCGATGGCCGCGGAACCGGCTCCGGCTTCCAGCCGCAATACAGCTTCACGCTCGGGCAGGTCTGGGATGCCGATCTGGCGCTGAGCAATCGCTGGACCTCGGCCGCGCCCGAAAGCCGCTTCATGCAGCTCCGCATTGCCAGCATCGTGCTGCCCCGGGGCATGGCGAGCCTCACCGACCGCCGCTATAGCCAGCGCGCCGACGAGGTGGAGATGGTCGCTGAGATCGCCGACGCCCATGTCTATCGCCAGCGGCTGAGCCTGATGTTCGGCATCGACTTGAGCGCAGAAGACGTCGCCGCACTGGGTCTCTTTGGCTAGCCTGACAGCCGGCCCAGCTCGATCGTGATCACCCGGTCGCAGCGCACCAGGCTCTCGGCGCGGTGCGAGATCATGATGATGGTCGGCCGGGGGTCGAGGTTGGCGAGGCGTTCTAGCAAGGCCGCTTCGCCCGCCGCGTCGATCGCATTGGCGGCCTCGTCGAGCACCAGCAGCCGCGGATCGCGGAGCAGCGCGCGGGCAATGGCAAGGCGCTGGCGCTCCCCGCCCGACAGCGCGCTGCCGCGCTCGCCGACCATGGACTCCAGCCCTTCGGGCAGTCGCCTGACGATCTCCTCCGCGCCCGCCAGCGCGAGCGCCCGCCAGATCGCAGGCTCCTCGATGTCGGACGTGCCCCAGGTCAGGTTGCGCCGCACGGTGTCGTTGAACAGGAAGCCCTCCTGCGGGACATAGGCCAGGCTCTCGCGCCATCCCGCGCGCAGGGCGTCGTCGAGCGGTTCGCCGCCGATCGTCATCCGCCCGGTCTGCGGCTCCTGCAGGGTGGTCAGCAACTCGATCAGCGTCGTCTTGCCGGCGCCGGATGGGCCGGTGATGCCGATGAACGCGCCCGGCTCTATCGTAAGGTCCGCCGCCTGCAGCCCGCCGCCGCCCGGGTGAAGG
>NZ_JAQGLC010000013.1 GCF_028293085.1 Sphingomonas bacterium | reverse complement strand
GGGCAAGTCCGGCATGGACGAGCTGTTCGAGCAGAGCCGCAACATCTTCGTCGGCGATCCGGCCGAGCCGAAGAAGTTCACCAAGCAGATCGCCTTCAACGTGATTCCGCACATCGACAGCTTCCTGGACGACGGATCGACCAAGGAAGAGTGGAAGATGGTGGTCGAGACCAAGAAGATACTCGATCCGAAGATCAAGGTCCACGCCACCTGCGTGCGGGTGCCGGTGTTCGTCGGCCATTCGGAAGCGATCAACATCGAGTTCCACGACGAGATCTCGGCCGAGCAGGCGCAGAAGATCCTGCGCGAGGCGCCCGGCGTGATGCTGATCGATAAGCGCGAGGATGGCGGCTACGTGACGCCGATCGAGTGCGTGGGCGAATATGCCACCTTCATCAGCCGCGTCCGCGAGGACCCGACGGTGGAGAATGGCCTGGCGCTCTGGTGCGTTTCCGACAATCTCCGCAAGGGCGCGGCGCTGAACGCGGTTCAGATCGCAGAGTTGCTCGGCCGGCGGCATCTGCAAAAGGCGGCGTAACCCGTGATCGAGGGCGGGTGCCGCTGCGGGGCCACCCGCTACACCCTCGCGCTCGATGCCCCATTGCCGATTTATGCCTGCCATTGCCGCGACTGCCAGACCATGTCGGGCAGCGCTTTCGCGGTGCAACTGCCCACGCCGCAGGGCGCGCTCGACGTGACCGGTGACCTGGTTTCGTGGAAGCACCCGTCGCGCAGCGGGGCGGAGGCCGAACAATTCTTCTGCGCCATTTGCCACACCCGGCTCTACAGCACGAACAGCAGCCGGCCCGGGATCGTGATCCTGCGCGCGGGCACGCTCGACCAGAGCGATGCGCTGGTGCCGAGGCTGCATATCTGGACGAAGCGCAAACAGCCCTGGGTCGATTTGCCCGAGGGGATTCCGGCCTTCACGGAGAGCGCGCCACCCGCGGAGTTCGTTGCGATCCTGACGGGCTAGCCTGGCGCGCCCGCAGCGTTGATTCAAATCTCGTGATCGGTGCGCAAAGGTCGGTCCGACGCGGCTTGGCTTCGGACGATTCGCGTGCGCTCTTTCTCATCGCCGGCCTCGATGGAATTCCCTGTTCCGCGACAATATTTCCCTGTTCCGCCATAACAGGAAAATTGTCATTAAACCTATGATATTACACCGCAAAAATGTCCTGAAATCGTCGATATCCGGCGAAAAAACGGGAGAATAAAAAATAACAGGGAAAAACAGGGAAAAAATCGCGCGGAACAGGGAAAATCTGGCGGAACAGGGAAAACCGCCGCTGAGCGACCGAAATACCCTATTCCGCGAGGATGACCTCGGCCTTGCCCTTCGGCTTCCTGAGCAGCAGCACCAGCGGCAGCACCGCGATCGAGATTCCGGCCATCAGGTAGAAATCGTCGATATAGGCGATCATCGCTGCCTGCTTGTTGATCATCGCGTCGGCGAAACCGAGCACGCTGTCCGACAGCACGCCGAACTGGTCGAGCGCGCCGAGATTGATCCCCGGAACGCTCTGGTCGGTGACGTGCTTGGCGAGATCGGCATGACTGATCTGGATGTTGCGCGCGAGCAGCACGGTGACCAGCGAGATGCCCGCCGACTGGCCGACATTGCGCATCAGGTTGAGCAGGCTGGCGCCGTCGGTGCGGTAATTGTGGCTGAGCGTCGCGAAGGCGAGCGAGTTGAGCGGCATGAACACGAGGCCCATGCCGAGCCCCTGAATGAAGCCGCTGATCACCACCGGCCAGAAATCCATTTCCAGTGACCAGGCCGCCATCTGCCGCAGCGAGAAGGCGAAGATCGCCAGCCCGACCATGATCATGATGCGCGCGTCGATTCTGCCCATCATCTGGCCGGCGAACCACATGGTGAAGAGCACGCCGACGCCGCGCGGCGCCATCATCAGCCCGGTATCGATCACTGGATAGCCGAACAGATTCTGCAGCATGGTTGGGAGGAGCGCCATCGGTGCCATGGTCGAGATACCGATGACGACCATGAAGATCATGCCCATCACGAGGTTGCGGTTCTTGAAGATCGCGCGGTCGAACAGCGGCCTCTTCGCGGTGCCGAGATGGACGATCGCCACCCACAAGGCGGCGATGGCGACCATCGCTTCGATCACGATTTCCCAGCTGGAGAACCAGTCGGCATGCTGGCCGCGGTCCAGCATCAGCTGGAAAGCGGCGACCGCGAGCGAGATCATCGCAAAGCCGAGCGTATCGAACGAGCGGGTCTGTTTCGGGCGGGAGGGCAGCAGGAACCACAGGATCGCCAGGGTCAGGATGCCCACGGGCAGGTTGACGTAGAAACACCAGCGCCAGTTATAGCTCTCGGTCAGCCAGCCGCCGATTACCGGGCCCAGGATCGGGCCGACCATTACCCCCATGCCCCAGACCGACATGGCCTTGGCGGCGCGCTCGGGCGGATTCACGTCGAGCATCGCCGTCTGGGACAGCGGGCCGATAAAGGCCGCGGCAACGCCCTGCAGGACGCGGAACGCGACCATCTCCTCCAGGCTCACGGCGGTGCCGCAGAGCATCGAGGCGATAATGAAGCCGCCGACCGCGAACAGGAACAGGTTGCGCGATCCCAGCCGGTCGGAAAGCCAGCCGGTCGCGGGGATCGCGATGGCGGCCGCGACGATATAGCTGGTCAGCACCCAGGAGACGGTTTCGCTCGTCGCACCGAGGCTGGTCTGCATGCGCGGCAGCGCGACATTGGCGATGGTGGTGTCGAGGATCTGCATGATCATCGCACCCATCACGCCAATGGTCAGCAGCCAGCGATTCCTGACGGGCAGCATCGCCTGCCCCGGGACTGGATCAGGCACAGCGGTTCTGCGTATCGATCTTCACGTCGGTGCTGAGGCCGGCGATCATCGGGCGCGCCGGGGTGCCGTCGATCGCGACCCGGACGGGCACGCGCTGAGTCACCTTCACCCAGTTGCCGCTGGCGTTCTGCGCCGGCAGGACCGAGAATTCGGAACCGGTGCCGGCGCCGATGCTGGCGACATGGCCTTTGACCTTCAGCCCGGGATAGGCATCCAGCTTGAGCTCGGCGCACTGGCCGACCGCCATGTGGTTCAGGTCGGTTTCCTTGAAATTCGCCTCGACCCACGCCGCCTGGCTGATCACCAGGCTGAGCACGGGCACGCCGCTCGGCATGATGTTGCCGATCTGGAGACGGCTCGTCTGGCTGATGATGCCGTCCTTGGGGGCACGGACGACCGTCCGCGAAAGATCGAGCGCCGCCTTGGCGCGCTGCGCCATCGCCGCCTGGATCGCCGCGGGCGCAGCCGAGGCGGCAGTGCCGCTGCCGAGCTGGTTGCGGGCATGGGCGGCATCGGCCTCGTTCTTGGACAGGCGGGCCTTCGCGGCCGACAGCTCGTGCTGCGCCGCATCGAGGCTGGCGCGGGTGGTGAAGCCGCGCTTCATCAGCGCTGCCTGCCGGTCATAGGTCGCCTGGGCGAGCTGGATATCGGCATTGGTGCTCTGGATATCGGCGGCGGCGCCGCCGACGTCGGTCGACATCATGCTGACCTGCACCCGAGCCGCCGCGATCGCGGCATCGGCCTGTTGCAGCGCAATCTGGAACGGGGCGGGATCGATGGTGAAGAGAATGTCGCCCGCCTTCACGCGCTGGTTTTCCCGCACGTTGACCGACAGGATCGGGCCCGTGACCTGCGGGCTGACCGAGGCCATGTCCTGCGCGACATAGGCATTATCGGTCGACAGATAGCGCCCGGAAGTCAGCCACATATAGCCGGCGACCGCGGCGATCAGCAGCGGCACGCTGGCCATCAGCGCGATACGCCCCCAGGAGCGGCGCTTTTCGGGCGGTGCTGTGACCTCCTCGATGGTGTTGATGGCGACCGGCTCGATTTTGGTGCGAGCGATCTTGGGGTCTGCATCAGCCATGGTTGGCCTCGTCGCTTTCGAAATGGGTGTTGAGATTGGTGCGGATGATGCCGAGCGCCCTGGTGAGCTCGGCACGTTTCGTTTCGGTCAGCCCGTCCAGCGCGCGCTCGATCATGCCGTCGGCAAGGCCGCGAAGCTGATCGAGCATCGGCAGCGCCTTGGGGGTGAGGAAGATCTGCCAGGCACGGCGATCGGCGGGATCGCGACGGCGCTCGACCAGCGCCGCTTCCTCCAGCCGGTCGATCATGCGGCACAAGGTGATCGGCTCGACCTCGAGCAGGTCGGCCAGGCCGCCCTGGTTGATGCCCTCGTGGCGGCTCAGCGTCGTCAGCGTACGCCACTGCGCCCTCGTCACGCCGATCAGGCGCGCGCGCTCGTCGAACCGGCGTCGCATCAGCCGGGAAACGTCGCTAATCAGGAAGCCGAGCGAGTCACTCATGAATGGCCATATAATAAGCATGCTTATATAATCCTACCCCCTTACTGCCCCGGAACGGTTGATTATTTTGCATTGCAACATGCAGGAGACGAATGTGCGGGAGGAAATTGGCGGCGGTTGCCAGTGCGGGCGGGTGCGGTACCGCGCCGTGATCGACGACCGTGATGCCTATCTCTGCCATTGTCGGATGTGCCAGCGCGCGACCGGCGGCGTCTCGATCGCGTTCAAGAATATGCGCAAGGCCGATGTGACATGGGAGCGCGAACCCGATCGCCATGCGTCATCGCCGATCGCGCTGCGTGGCTTCTGCGCCTCGTGCGGCACGCCGCTGACCTATGAGGCGCATGACAGCGACCATCTGGATCTGACCGTCGGCAGCTTCGACGATCCCTATGGCTTTCGGCCGGTCGACCATTCCGGGTGCGAGAGCTGGCACGAGGCGTGGCTTGACACGACCGGGCTCCCCGCCGAACGGACGGACCAGAATCTACGCCTCGTGAAACGCTGGATGGACGCCATTGGCAAACTCCCCGATTGAACCGACCTTCTTCGAAAGCTTCGACGGCACGCAGCTCGCGTGGCGCGAGCTCGGCGAAGGGCGGCCGGTCGTCCTGCTCCACGGCTTCTTCTCGGACGCCTTCACCAACTGGATTCGCTACGGCCATGCCGCGGCGATCGCGGCGCGGGGCTTCCGCGTGATCATGCCAGATCTGCGCGCGCACGGATCGAGTGCGAAGCCCCACGACGCCGCGCGCTATCCGCCCGACATACTCGCACAGGACGGATTCGCGCTCCTCGGTCATCTCGGCCTTACCGACTATGATCTCGGCGGCTATTCGCTCGGCGCGCGAACCACGGTTCGGATGCTGGTGAAGGGCGCCACGCCACGCCGTGTCGTGATCGCGGGCATGGGGCTGCAGGGGCTGAGCGGCGCGACTCGCCGGGCCGATCATTTCCGGCACATCCTGACCAATTTGGGCAAGCATGAGCGCGGCAGCCCGGAATGGCTGGCCGAGGCGTTTCTGAAGACGACCAAGGGCGATCCGGTCGCATTGCTCCACATCATCGACACCTTTGTCGACACGACAGAGGCTCAGGTCGCGGCCATCACCCAACCGGCGCTGGTGCTGGCCGGAGTGGACGACAATGACAACGGATCAGCCGAGGCATTGACCGCAATACTGCCGAACGCGACCTACAGGACGGTGCCTGGCGGGCATATGAGCTCGGTCGTCCAGCCCGAGCTGGGGCAGGAGATAGCGGACTTCCTCGCCGCTTGACCGCGCGGTGCGGGCGGCACACGCTGCGGCATAACCCGAATTTTTCGAGGACACCGCATGATCCGCACCGGCATCTCCACGCTCGCCCTGATCCTGTCGCTCGCCGCGACGCCTGCGCTCGCCAAGGACAAGGATAAACCCGCCGCCGCCCAGCCGGCCGCGCTCACCGCAGCCGACGCCGACGCCTTTATCGCGAAGGCCGAGAAGGAGCTCGGCGACTTCTCCGTGGTCGCCAACCGCGCCGCCTGGATCAATGCGACCTATATCAACGACGATACCGACGCGATCGCCGCGCGCTTCGGTGCCGAGCAGACCGAAATGGGGGTGAAATACGCCCTCGAAGCGGCGCGCTACGCCAAGGTTGCAGGCCTCTCGCCCGACACGACACGCAAGCTCAACCTGCTGCGCAACGGCCTGACCTTGCCCGCGCCGACGCGTCCCGGCGCTGCGGCCGAGCTGGCGACGATCGTCACGCGGATGTCGTCCGAATATGGCGCGGGCAAGGGTACGCTCGACGGCAAACCGATCAACGGCAGCGATATCGAAGCGGCGATGGGGACGACCCGCGATCCGGCCAGGCTGCAGGAGATGTGGACGAGCTGGCACGACAATGTCGGCGCCCAGATGCGCGACGATTATGCCCGCACGGTCGTCATCGCCAATGAGGGCGCGGTGACGCTCGGCTACAAGGATACCGGTACGCTGTGGCGCTCTGGCTACGACATGGATCCGGCGGCGTTCGCGAAGATGACCGACACGCTGTGGAAGCAGGTCGAGCCGCTTTACCAGTCGCTCCACACCTATGTCCGCTGGAAACTCAACGAGAAATATGGCGACGCCGTCCAGTCGAAGACCGGCCCGATCCGCGCTGATCTGCTCGGCAATATGTGGGCGCAGGAATGGGGTAATATTTACGACCTCGTGGCGCCCAAGGGCGCGGGCGATCTCGGCTTCGATACCGGCGAGCTGCTCAAGGAAAAGGGCTATGACCCGGTCAAGATGGTGAAAGCGGGGGAGGGCTTCTATTCCTCGCTTGGCTTCGCGCCGCTGCCCGACAGCTTCTGGACCCGCTCGCAGATCACGAAGCCCGCCGACCGCGAGGTGATCTGCCACGCCTCGGCCTGGGACATCGACAACAAGGACGATGTGCGCGTCAAGATGTGCATCAAGGTCAATGCCGACGACTTCGTGACGATCCATCACGAGCTCGGCCACAATTACTATCAGCGCGCCTATAAGGATCAGCCTTTCCTCTACGAGAATGGCGCCAATGACGGCTTCCACGAGGCGATCGGGGATTTCGTCGCGCTGTCGATCACGCCCGATTATCTCGTCCAGATCGGACTGCTCGATCAATCGAAGGTGCCGAGCGCCGACAAGGATATCGGCCTGTTGCTGCGCCAGGCGATGGACAAGGTCGCCTTCCTGCCGTTCGGCCTGCTGATCGACAAATGGCGCTGGGGTGTCTTTTCGGGGTCGATCAAGCCCGAAGGCTATGAGGCGTCATGGAACGCGCTCCGCCTGCAATATCAGGGCGTGACCCCGCCGGTCGCGCGCGACGAAACGAAGTTCGATCCGGGCGCGAAATATCATGTGCCGGCGAGCGTACCCTATACCCGCTACTTCCTGGCGCGGCTGCTTCAGTTCCAGTTCTACCAGGCGGCGTGCAAGCAGGCCGGCTGGACCGGGCCGCTCCACCGCTGCTCCTTCTACGGCACCAAGGAAGTCGGCGCGAAGCTCAACGCGATGCTCACGCTCGGCCAGTCCAAGCCCTGGCCCGAGGCGCTCGAGGCCTTTACCGGCTCGCGCGAGATGTCGGGCCAGGCAATGGTCGATTATTTCGCGCCGCTGAAGGCGTGGCTCGACGAGCAGAACAAGGGGAAACCCTTGGGCTGGTGATCCCCTTGTTTGCGCGCCACTGATCGATCAGGCGAGTATCCGCTCCGGGATCGTCCCTTCGTCGGCGATCCCGGCCTCGAACGACGCGGAGGAATCGGTGCCGTCTGCCTGATGCGCGCCTTCGTCCGAGTGGAACAGCTCGTCGAAATCGACCGGCGTGCTGCCGCGCAACGCGAACAGCGCTGCGGTGGCCGCGGCGCCGACCGCGGCCACACCGCCGACGATCGCCGCAGTGCCCCAATGGCTGTTCGACTTCTTGGCGAAGGTCCCGTCCTTGGCGCGCGTCGGTGTCTTGCGCGCCGCGGGCTTGCGGGTGGCTGGCTTTTTGGTCGCGGTGGCCATGACGTGCTCCTCAATGAAAGTTGAGCAGCCGTAACGCACGAGAAGCGCAGGGTTTCCGCTCCCTAGCGGAAGGGCGGCTCGTTGAAGGCGCGCAGCTTGCGGCTGTGCAGCTTGGCGCCTTCGCGGCGAAGCTCCTCGCAGGCCTCGATCCCGATCCGCATATGCTCGCTGATCGCCCGCTCGTAGAAGCGGTTGGCCTGGCCCGGCAGCTTGAGCTCGCCGTGGAGCGGCTTGTCCGAGACGCAGAGCAGGGTGCCATAGGGTACGCGGAAGCGATAACCTTGGGCGGCGATCGTCGCCGATTCCATGTCGATGCCGACCGCGCGGCTGAGCGAGAAGCGCAGCGCCGAGCGGGCGTAGCGCAGCTCCCAGTTGCGATCGTCGGTCGTCACGATCGTGCCGGTGCGCAGGCGTCGCTTCAGCTCCTCGCCCGACTGGCCGGAGATGGTCGCGGCAGCGCGGGCGAGCGCCTGCTGTACCTCGGCGATCGCCGGTACCGGGATCTCGGGGGGCAGCACATCGTCAAGCACGTGATCGTCGCGCAGATAGGCGTGGGCGAGCACATAGTCGCCGATGCGCTGGCTCGGGCGGAGGCCGCCGCAATGCCCGATCATCATCCAGGCCTCGGGCCGCACCACGGCGAGGTGATCGGTGATCGTCTTCGCGTTTGACGGGCCGACGCCGATATTGACGAGCGTGATGCCGGTGCGGTCGTCCGCCATCAGATGATAAGCGGGCATCTGATGGCGGCGCCACGCGCTGGTGTCCGCCAGCATTGCCTCGACATCGTCGCCGGCGCGCATCAGCACGCCGCCGGCACCCGAGACGGACGTATAGCGGCTCGGCTTGCCGTTCTCGTCCGGGCCGAGCTGGCCGCACGCCCAGCGCACGAACTCGTCGACATAACGATGATAGTTGGTGAACAGCACATAGCGCTGGACATGCTCTGGCGGCGTGCCGGTGTAATGGCGCAGCCGGGCGAGCGAGAAATCGGTGCGCAGGCCGTCGAACAAAGCGAGCGGGCGCGTGCCGTCGGCATCGGTGTAGAGGCCGTCGGCGATCTCGTCGCCGATATAGGCAAGCTCGGTCGCCGGGAAGTGGCGCGCCAGCTCGAGCGCCGAGACTTCGTCCAGGCTCAGCGCATGGCCGGCGTCGAGGACATAGGGGAAGGGGATTTCCTGGCGGCCGGGAACGGCTTCGACGAAGACGTCATAATCCTCGATCAGGAGCGTGAGCTGCTCGGTCAAATAATCGGCGAAGATCGCGGGCTTGGTGACGCTGATCCGGTATTCGCCCGGCGTAACCAGTCGCCCGAAGGATCGAAGCGGGGCAGGGCGATCCTCGCCGCCGCGATAGCGCAGGCGAATTTCCGGATAAGCGAAGCTGCCGTCATGGCGCGCGTCGCGGCTGGGGACCGAACCGTCGGTGAGATAAGCGGTGAGTGCCGCCTGCAGCCGCTCGACCGACGCACGGTAGAGAATGTCCAGCTGGGCGACGATATCGGAGGCAGTCGTCATCCTCCGTGGCTAAAGCAGGAGGATGACGCTGGCAAGACAAGCGACCGCCATCGTTACGATGGCGGAAGCAGGGTGATCAGATAGGCTCAGGCCTTCTTGTCGTCGTCGTCATCAAGCAGCTTGCTGATGCCGAACGCCGCGCCTGCTACTGCGGCAGTAGCACCGGCCGCGATCGCAGCGGCTGCGGCGGGATGCTCCTTCACCGCCTCGACGGTCGATTCCACGGCGGATTCGATCGCATCCTGGGCGCGTTCGAAGAAGGATTTCTCTTCCGGTTTTGCTGGCGTGGTGTCGTCGGTCATGACTTTTGGCTCCTTGGTCGATCGCTGCCCCGGAACGCGGGGGGCATGCCGCAGTTCCCGGCGGGGAGGCAGATCGTTCCGCGTCCGCGCCCCGCCGAGTATTTGCGCCCTTAAAGCTCGTTTAGCATGTGCTCGGCGGACGAGACATTGAATTCGCCGGGAGCCTCGACGTTGAGCTGCTCGACCACGCCGTCGTTGACGACCATCGAATAACGCTGCCCGCGCTTGCCGAGGCCGAATTTCGAGCCGTCCATGGTCAGGCCGACCGCTTCCGCAAAGCTGCCATTGCCGTCGGCGAGCATCGTCACCGCGTCGGCGTCGTTCGCCTTGCTCCAGGCGCCCATCACGAAGGGATCGTTGACGGCGGTACAGGCGATCTCGTCGATGCCCTTGGCCTTCAGCTCATCGGCCTTGTCGAGATAGCCGGGCAGATGCTTGGCCGAGCAGGTCGGGGTGAAGGCGCCGGGCACCGAGAAGAGCGCCACCTTGCGGCCCTTGAAATACTCGTCCGAGCTGACCGCCTCCGGGCCATTGGCGGTCGCCTTGACGAGAGTGGTGCTGGGCAGCCGATCGCCGACGCTGATGGTCATGGGTAATCCTCCTGGTGACCGCGATGGCGCGGTTCTGATCGCCGCGAGCCGCGACGGTGCCTACCTCGTGCAGACCGTGATTGATTTCAAGCTTGGGATTTCTGGCGTGGCGGGCACGGCGCCGTGCGCTATGATGGCGGGTGATGGATCGAGCAGCGTTTCTGACCGGGCAGTTCCTGCTCGCCATGCCCGGGATCGGCGATCCGCGCTTCGAACGCGCGGTGATCGCGATCTGCGGGCATGATTCGAACGGCGCGATCGGGATCGGGCTGGGGGCGACGATCGAGGGGCTCGGGCTCCATGAGGTGCTCGCGCAATTCGGGATCGATGCGGGGGCTGCGCCCGACGCGCCGGTCCATTTCGGCGGCCCGGTCGAACCGCGCCGGGGCTTCGTGATCCACTCGAACGATTGGGGCGGGCAGGACACGGTGAACGTGGGAGGGCGCTGGGCGCTGTCGGGCACGATCGACATCCTGAAGGCGATCGCCGAGGGGCGCGGGCCGAGCCGCTGGCTCGTCGCTTTGGGCTATGCCGGCTGGGGCGAGGGGCAGCTCGACGAGGAACTGACGCGGCACGGCTGGTTCAACGTGCCCGGCGACCTGACCCTGCTCTACGATACCGAGGCGGACATGCGCTGGGAGCGAGGTTTTGCCGAGGCCGGGATCGATCCGCGGCTTCTGGCCAGCAGCACCGGCACCGCCTGAAGCCACTCGCCTTGGGCGCAGGTTAGCGGTACCATCCTATAGGAAGTTCGGACGGCCGTGCCGATCCGCGACGAAAGGGAGGATGGCATGAGCCGGATCATCGCCGCATGCGCGGTCATGGGGTTGGCGCTGTTGGCCGCGGCAGGAGCAGCCCGCGCGCCAAAGCCAGCCGCAATCGGCATCTTCGACGCGCAGGCCGATATCGGCGCCACAGCCGTGCGGGGTATTGCCCGCCACGATCCGGCGACCGGCAGCTACCGGGTGACCGGCGGCGGCGCGAATATCTGGGGCGACAAGGACGCGTTCCACTTCCTTTGGACGCGGCGCTCCGGCGACCTGCATGTCGCGACCGACATCGCGTTCGTCGGCGCGGGCGGGCAGCCCCATCGCAAGGCGGGGGTGATGATCCGGCAGGATCTGACGCCGGGATCGCCTTATGCGGACGTGATGGTCCACGGGAACGGCCTGGCGGCATTGCAGTATCGCGAGATCCCGGGCGGACCGACGCGTCAGATAATCGCCAACGTCACATCGCCACGGAGCGTGCGACTCGAGCGCGAGGGCGACTATGTCTATTTCTCGGTGAGGGGGGCGGACGGCAAGCTCCACCATGCCGGCGGCAACTTCCGGATCAGGCTACAAGGTTCCTGTTATGTCGGTCTGGCCGTCTCGGCGCACGACAACAAGGCGACCGAGACGGCGGTCTTCTCCAACGTGTCGCTGTCCGTGCCGAAGCTCGCGATCGTGCCGGACACGGGCTATCCAGCCAGGGTCGAGAGCACGCTTGAGACGATGGAGGTTTCGGGCGACGAATCCCGAACGGTCGTCCGCCATTTCGATGGCAAGATCGAGGCGCCCAACTGGACGCGCGACGGCACGTCGCTGGTCTATAACAGCAATGGCCGGATCTACCGGATTCCCGCGGGTGGCGGCGAGCCGGTCGCGATCAACACCGGCCCCAATATCAAGAACAACAATGATCACGGCCTGTCGCCGGACGGGACGGAACTGATCATCTCCGACCAGACCGAGGCGGATAATCTGTCGCGCATCCACGTCCTGCCGCTCGACGGATCGGACGCGCCGCGGCTTGTGGCCAGCCACGCAGATGCGCGGTCCTATTGGCATGGCTGGTCGCCGGACGGGAAGACCATCGCCTATGTCTATGTCCACACCAGCAACGGCGATTATGACATCTATACGCGGCCGCTGGCCGGCGGGCCGGACGTCAAGCTGATCGCCGGTCCGGGCAACGACGACGGTCCCGAATATTCGCCTGACGGTCGCTACATCTATTTCAACTCCACGCGTACCGGGGCGATGCAGATCTGGCGCGCGAATGCGGCGGATGGTTCCAATCCCGAACAGGTCACGAAGGACCCGGGCTATCGCGACTGGTTCCCGCATCTGTCGCCCGACGGGAAGTGGATCGCGTTCGTCTCGTTCGGGACGAATGTCGATCTCGGGGATCATCCGCCGAACCGCGACGTGGTTCTGCGCATCATGCCGACCGACGGCAGCGCGCCGCCGCGGGTGCTGACGCGGCTGTTCGGCGGGCAGGGAACGATGAACGTGCCGTCCTGGTCGCCCGACAGCAAATCGATCGCGTTCGTGAGCTACCGCCTGGTGCGTTAGGTCGAATTCTGCGGCCGGGTGACGTGCGCCCAGCAGTTGATCGAGAAGCGTGAATCGCGAAATTCGCCGCTCGGGCAGTGCACCGGCATGACCTCGTGCATCATCCAGGAGGGGAACACGGCCAGACTGTTGTGATCGGGCTGCACGTCGATGAAGGTATCGGGCGAGGCCGACAGCGTCGGGTAGAGCCGCAGCGCGCCGCCGGAGAAGATCCTGGGCCGGGCGTGAAAATAATAGACCGCGCTCAAAGCCCGGATCGTTGCGGAATCCGGGTTCCGGCGGAAATCGGTATGGCGCCCGTAAAAGGCACCGTCGCCATGCGCGACGATCTCGACCTCGAGTCTGGCAGGCTGGATTGGCGTCATGCGCAAGGCCGCGACGATCTCCGGAACCAGATCGGTCACGCCGGCTTCCACGATGGGCTTGAACGGGCCGAGATCCCTGGTGCCGAGCGAAATGCGCAGTTTCGGGTTGTTCAACCCCTCGCCTTGACGGCCGACCAGCGTCGGCTGGAACTGGCCCTCATTGGCCAGCGCATAATCGAGCAGGGCGTCGGCCGTCTCCGCGGGCAGGAAATCACGCCGAATGAAGACGGGGGCGCTGCTGCTCATGCCGTCCGCTCGCTTTGTGTGCGAACCCTGGTGCCGTCGCGGATCATCATGGATTGATATGCCTAATCCGCCTGTCGCTGTCATGGCCGATTATTCGGCGACACCGGCTGCCGCCTGGGGAAACATATAAAGACATCTTTATATTTGATTTGGCTGCGCTCAGGCCCTATGTGGCGCACATCCAATTCCCAATTCCGGAGACTTTTACGTGGCCACCGCACTCGCCGCCGAACGCCAAGACTATGTCATCGCAGACATCGACCTCGCCGAATTCGGCCGCAAGGAAATCAACATCGCCGAGACGGAGATGCCCGGCCTGATGTCGCTCCGCGAGGAATTCGGCGCGTCGCAGCCCCTGAAGGGCGCGCGCATCACCGGCTCGCTGCACATGACGATCCAGACCGCCGTGTTGATCGAGACGCTGACCGCGCTCGGCGCCGATGTCCGCTGGGCCACCTGCAACATCTTCTCGACCCAGGATCATGCCGCCGCCGCGATCGCAGCGACCGGCGTGCCCGTGTTCGCCGTGAAGGGCGAGAGCCTGGCCGATTACTGGGACTATGTCGGCGACATCTTCAACTGGGGCGCCGACACTGACGGCACCACCGCCAACATCATCCTCGACGATGGCGGCGACGCCACCATGTTCGCGCTGTGGGGCGCCAAGCTCGAGGCCGGCCACACGCTGGGAGAGCCGGAGAATGACGAGGAAGTCGAGTTCCAGCGCGCGCTGAAGGCGTTCGTGGCGAAATATCCCGGCTACCTGACCGAGACGGTCAAGAACCTGAAGGGCGTTTCGGAAGAGACCACCACCGGCGTTCACCGCTTGTACGAGATCGCGAAGAAGGGCGAGCTGCCTTTCCCGGCGATCAACGTCAATGACAGCGTGACCAAATCCAAGTTCGACAATCTTTATGGCTGCAAGGAATCGCTGGTCGACGCGATCCGTCGCGCCACCGACGTGATGCTCGCCGGCAAGGTCGCCGCGGTCGCCGGTTTCGGTGACGTCGGCAAGGGCTCGGCTCAGTCGCTCCGCAACGGCGGCGCCCGCGTTCTTGTCACCGAGATCGATCCGATCTGCGCGCTGCAGGCGGCGATGGAGGGCTTCGAGGTCGTGACGATGGAGGAAGCGGTGACCCGCGCCGACATCTTCTGCACCGCGACCGGCAATGCCGACGTGATCACCGCCGATCACATGAAGGCGATGAAGAACATGGCGATCGTCTGCAACATCGGCCATTTCGACAGTGAGATCCAGATCGCCGCGCTCAGCAATTACGAGTGGACCGAAGTGAAGCCGGGCACCGATCTGGTGAAGTTCCCGGACGGCAAGCAGATCATCGTGCTGGCCAAGGGCCGCCTGGTGAATCTGGGCTGCGCGACGGGCCATCCCTCGTTCGTGATGTCCTCGTCCTTCACCAACCAGACGCTCGCGCAGATCGAGCTCTGGACCAGGGGCGAGAACTACAAGAACGACGTGTACGTCCTCCCGAAGCACCTCGACGAGAAGGTCGCGGCGCTTCACCTCGAGAAGCTCGGCGTCAAGCTGTCCAAGCTGACCGAGAAGCAGGCGAGCTATATCGGCGTGCCGGTCGAAGGGCCGTACAAGCCGGATCACTACCGCTACTGATCACTGCGGCAGTTGAAGCAGCGATCGAAAGGCCGCGTTCCCAACCGGGGGCGCGGCCTTTTTCGTTATTCCGCCAGCGGCCCGAGCGTGTCGCGCAATGGCCCGAGCCATTCGGCATAGGGCTTCCACCCGTCCATGCCGTCGCGATTGAGCGGGCGGCGCACCTGCTCGCTGCTTGGTGTCCGCACTACGCGGTCGAGCTTGTGGAAGTCGAGGACGGACGGGTTCCACGGAAGCCCGAGATAGTCGAGCACGGCCCTGATTTCGGTTTCCGCGTCTTCGACCAGGCGTTCATAGCTGATATGATGGATCATGCCCGGTGCCACACGGTCCAGGTGCTCCATCAACTGCACATAGTCGACATAGCATTGCCCGATGTCTCGAAGCGCGAAGGACGAGGCATGCGCGCTGGAGAAGGACTGGGTGAAATTCGAGAAGCAGCAATCCATCGGTGCCCGGCGAATGTCGATGAAACGCGCCTGGGGCAGGATGCGGCGGATGAAGAGGATATTACTCCAATTGTGCGGGAGCTTGTCGACGAAATAGGGTCGGTCGGTCTTGCGGTGCAATGTCGCGCGCTGAAGATAGTCCCTGCCCATCGTCGCGGCCTGCTCGGCACTCAAGCCGGCGATCAATTGCGGGACGCTGACGGGGCCGCGCCGGGTCGCCATCTCCATCACTGACCGCAGGATTGCCGGAACATAGGGCAATTCGCCGACCGGTTCGATGCCGGGGTGGCTGCCGAGCATCTGCTCGAGGAGCGTTGAGCCGGACCGCGGCAGGCTGACGATGAAGACCGGAATGCCGTCTCCGACGGGTTCCCGATCGAGCGACGCCACGAACGCGGGGTCGACCGATCGCTCTATCTCCGCGACCTCGGCGGTCAGCTCCCGCGCATCGTAACCGATGCTTTCCGCCCGCTGGCTGTTCCCCTCGGCATAATGGGTGAAGGCCTCTTCATACTGCTCGCGATCCTGAAGCGCCCGTGCCAGCGCGAAGTGCAGGGGAGCAGTATTCCGAACATCGACCGCGACCCCGAGCGCCTTGCGCATCTCGCCGATATCATCGTCGGTAAATACAGTCCGCTTGATGCTGGCGAGGCCCCACCAGGCCTCGCCGCACTCGAAATCGGCGGCGATGGCGTTGCGATATGCGTCGATCGCTTCCTGAACCTGGCCATCCGCGCGCAGACTGTGACCATAGGAGATCCAGTGGTGGGGCTTGCTGCCGTGCGCTCCGGTCAATCCTTCCTGCACGGCCATCGCCTCGTCATGGCGGCCGAGCTTGCTGAGGATGAGAGCGCGGATCGCCGGCAGCGTGGGATCGTCAGTCTCGAGCTCCAGCGATTCGAACAGGGAGCACGCTTCGCCGAGCCGCTCCTGCTGGTTGAGGATCGAGGCCAGGTTCCGCCGCACATCGAGATCGCCCGCACCCCGCGCCAGCGCCTGGCGCAGGAAATGCTCCGCCTGGCCGAGGGCACCAAGCTGCATGGCGATCTGGCCGAGCTGGGCGAGCCCGCGCGGCTCGTCAGGGTGCTTGCGAAGATGCTCGATGGTGCGCTGCGCCGCTTGTTCGAGCCGGCCCTGTTCCATCAGGTCAGCGGCGTCGCTCAACATCGGATAGGCTGTGACGGTGGTTTGCATGTCGGTCATGGCGACGCCCGATCCTTCGATCTATTCGTAGCCGAGCAGCGCGCGAAGGCCCGGCGCCTGATAGTCGACGAGCGCGCGATGGCGCGGACCGAGCGCTTGCGGCAATTCCAGCGCAATGCCGGTCAGGTTCTCGCGCGCCGTGCCGCTCTGTTCCCGGTCCGACCCGATCGCCACACGTTCACGCCAATCGTCGGGCCGATCGATCCCGCATGCGTCCAGCAATTCGGCAAAAAACCGTCCCGATTCGTCTCCCCCCAGATCACGTAGATGGCGAACCAGATCCTCGAATTTGACGGGATGGACGCGTGCGCCAAGCCAGGCCGCCGCGTTCATCTCATAGATATCGTTGAGCGACGGCGCTTTTCCCGGCAGGCCGAAGATCATCATCGTCAGCAGTTCGTCGGCGCTGACGGCATCCGACTTCAGATGGTCGACATTGCCGAGAAACTGTTCCGACAAAAAGAAGCGCGCCCGGGCGATCACCCAGTCATAGGGATCGCGATAGAGCAGGACCCGGCGGGCTACGGCGGTCTCGATGACGGATGCGTCCGCCAGGAACAGATGGCCCCAGCTCAGCTTCGGTCTGGCCGGATCGAAGGCGGCGCGATGCTGCTGCAAATTGGCCCATTGGATGAAGTCGTGCTGATATTGCTGCTCGACGGGCACGAACATGCGCAGGATGTTGCGCAGCAGGTGGCTGCCGCTCTTGGGGACGATGTTGAGGAAAACAGGCTGACGAAGCGGCGCCTGCGCGAAGCGGGCGTTTTCCTCATCGAGCGTATCGGGTTTGACGCGAACATTGGGCATGACGGCGATTGCTATCCTTCTTGCCCGTCAAAAAATAGCCGGGCGGCACACTATCGTGCCGCCCGGCCAGGTCGATCAGGTCAACTCAGAACTTGCTCGACACGTTCACGAACGCGCGACGTCCGACGAAGCTGTACTGCGATGCCGCAACGACCGGCCCGAGCATCGATATCTCGCCACCGTTGAACACCGACACCCGCGGCGGGCGCGTATCGAAGATATTGTTCACGCCCAGGGTGATCGAGAAGCGGTCGGCTACTTCCTGCGTGATCGAGACGTTGTGATAGAACACCGCCGGTGTCGTCAGCCTCGGGCAGTAACGCCCATAGATGGCCGAGTTGATGCACAGGCTGCCTGCATTATCCCTCAGGAAGTCCGAAACGTCGGACGTGCCACCGATGACATTGAGCCCGTAATAAAGGCTGGTGCCGCCACGTGCTTGCCAGTTGAGCCGGAAATCCCCGACCCACCGTGGAGAGCCCGCCTCGCCGTTGTCGGATTGAAGCGGGGATGTCGGCAACAGTCGGGAGGTGTCGATCGTTTGCCAGGTCATGTCGGCGGT
>NZ_JAQGLC010000110.1 GCF_028293085.1 Sphingomonas bacterium | reverse complement strand
CTTGTCGGCGAGATCGATGTTCTCTCCGATCTTGGAGATACCATGGCCGTACATTATGTCGAACTCGTCCTGCTTGAACGGCTGAGCGACCTTTTTCTTGACGACCTTCACCTTGGTCGTGTTGCCGATGATCTCCTCGCGATCCTTGATCTGGCCGGTGCGGCGGATATCGAGGCGGACCGAGGCGTAGAATTTCAGCGCGTTGCCACCCGTCGTCGTCTCTGGGTTGCCGTACATCACGCCGATCTTCATGCGCAGCTGGTTGATGAAGATCACCATGCAGCGCGAGCGGCTGATCGACCCGGTGAGCTTGCGCAGCGACTGCGACATCAGGCGGGCCTGCAGGCCCACATGGCTATCGCCCATTTCGCCCTCGATCTCGGCGCGGGGCACGAGCGCCGCGACCGAATCGACCACCAGCACGTCGATCGCATTGGAGCGAACGAGGGTGTCGACGATCTCGAGCGCCTGCTCGCCGGTATCGGGCTGCGACACGATCAGCTCGTCGATATTGACGCCGAGCTTCTTGGCATAGACCGGATCGAGCGCATGCTCGGCATCGACGAAGGCCGCTGTGCCGCCGCCCTTCTGTGCCTCGGCGATGACGTGGAGCGCCAGCGTCGTCTTGCCCGAGCTTTCCGGCCCGTAAATCTCGATCACGCGACCGCGCGGCAAGCCGCCGACGCCCAAGGCGATGTCGAGCCCGAGCGAGCCGGACGAGATCGCCTCGACCTGCATGGTTTCCTTCGAGCCCAGCCGCATGGCCGAACCCTTGCCGAACGCGCGATCGATCTGCGCCAGCGCCGCCTCGAGTGCCTTGGCGCGCTCGCCGGATGCCTTTTCGTTCGCCTTGTCTGTGGAAGCTGCCATTTTGCTGTCGATGACCTTCAAAGATACCGCCATTGGGAGCCTCCGTCGCTAGACCGTTCACGCCGTGCGTTCAATGCGTGTTGGAAGCTTCGTATACGGTTTGTTCCATGAGAACAAGAGCGGAACGAATTTTTTTGCGAAGGGGCTGCGGCGATCTGCCTCGATTGCGCGCAGGCCCCCGGCCTGTCAGAACGGACAGCGGCTCCCGGCGACGAAAGGCAGGCCATGCTCTTGATTGCTCTCGCGATCTTCGCGCCGAAGATGCCGGCTCTGGTCAGGGCCGATTTCGATGGTGACGGCCGGATGGATATCGCGCGCGTAGCCACTGACGGACGGCAGGGCTATCGCCTCATCGTCACGCGCGCCGCGGATCCCGACCATCCCGTGACCGTCCACCGCATGCGCAGCATTCGATACTTCTACATCGCCACGGCACGCCCGGGGACATATCGCAGCGCCTGCGACAAGGGTTATGGTCCGGACCGGGCGCCCTGCGCCTATCGCCGCGTCCGGGTTACGGCGAACACGCTGAGTTTCGGCTACAGGGAATCATCGGACGCCGTCGCTGTCTGGAACAAGCGGCGTTTCGACGTGGTGTGGTTGACCGACTGACCCGCCATCCGGCCCTTGCCGAGGCCTGCAACCCGCGCGATGAAGCACGCATGACCGATCATGATTTCATCGCCGGCCTGCCCAAGGCCGAACTCCACCTCCATATCGAGGGCAGCCTCGAGCCCGAGCTGATGTTCGCGCTGGCGACGCGCAACAACATCGCCATCCCCTTCGCCAGCGTCGAGGAAGTGCGCGCCGCCTACAGCTTTTCGCGGCTGCAGGACTTCCTCGATATCTATTATGCCGGCGCCAACGTGCTGCAGACGCAGGACGATTTCCGCGATCTGGCGCTGGCCTATTTCGATCGCGCGGCGGCCGACGGCGTCGTCCATGCCGAGATCATGTTCGATCCCCAGACTCATACCGATCGCGGCATTGCCTTCGGCGCGGTGATCGAAGGGCTGCTCGCCGGCATGGCCGAGGCCGAGGCGAAGCACGGCCTGACCTCGAAGCTGATCCTGTCCTTCCTCCGCCATCTCGACGAGGAAGCCGCTTTCGCCACGCTCGCGGCGGCCGGACCCTGGCTCGACCGGATCGATGCGGTCGGGCTCGATTCGTCCGAGCTCGGCCACCCGCCCGAGAAATTCGCCCGGGTCTTCGCCGCTGCGCGCGCGAAGGGCCTGAGGCTGGTCGCGCATGCCGGCGAGGAAGGGCCGCCCGATTATGTCTATCAGGCGCTCGACCTGCTCGGCATCGACCGGCTCGATCACGGCAATCGCAGCCTGGAGGACTCGATCCTCACCGCCCGGCTGGCGCGCACGGGCATGACGCTGACGGTGTGCCCGCTGTCCAATCTCAAGCTTTGCGTCGTCGACGCCATGACCAATCACCCGATCGACCGGATGCTCAGGGCCGGCCTCCGTGCGACGATCAACTCGGATGATCCCGCCTATTTCGGCGGCTATATCGCCGACAATTACCGCGCGGCCGCGGCGGGGCGCGGGCTCGACCGCGACGATCTCGCGCTGCTCGCGCGCAATTCGTTCCTCGGCTCCTTCCTGCCCGACGATGCGGTGGCGGCGCATCTCGCCACGCTCGACGCCTATGTGGAGGCCAGCCGATGACCGTGTTCACCGATATCCCGCACGACGAGTTCGTCGCGGCGGTCCACGCGCTCGCATCGCTGCTGGCGGACGACGACTGGAAACCCGATTTCATCATCGGCATCGGCCGCGGCGGGCTCGCCCCGGCGGTCTATCTCAGCCACGCCACCGGCATGCCGATGCTGTCGGTCGATTATTCGAGTCAGGTGAAGGATTTCGCCGACGAGCCGCTGATCAAGCTCGCGAGGCGAACCCGGGCGGGCGAGCGGCTGCTGTTCCTCGACGACATCAACGATTCGGGCCGCACCATCGCCCATCTGCGCGGGGCTCTGCGCGACGCAGACGCCGTGCCCGGCAGCATCCGCTTCGCGACGCTGATCGACAATGTCAGCTCGGCGGAGAAGGTCGATTATCGCGCGCGCACGATCGATCGGACCTTCAACAAGGACTGG
>NZ_JAQGLC010000077.1 GCF_028293085.1 Sphingomonas bacterium | reverse complement strand
GGACGTGGCGATGAACCACATCTTCCTGAAGGACCTGGCCGATTACGCCGCTTTCAACGCGGTCTATGCCGAATATTTCCCGGGCGCCAAGCCCGCGCGCTATTGCATCAAATGCGATCTGGTGACGCCCGATTGCCTGGTCGAGATCGCCAGCGTGGCGCATATCGGCTGATGCCTCACGCCGTGGGGCTCTGGTACGAATGGCACGGACCCGAGGATGGCGAAATCGTCATTCTCTCGCCCGGCATGGGCGGCTCGGCGAGCTATTGGGCGCCCAATCTCGCGGTGCTGAGCGCCCGATACCGGATATTGCTCTACGATCATCGCGGCACCGGCCGGAGCGACCGGTCCTTGCCCGACCAGGTCACCATCCGGACCATGGCCGATGACGTGCTTGCGCTGATCAGCGAGCTCGGCGTGGAACGGGCGCATTTCGTCGGGCATGCGCTCGGCGGCCTGATCGGGCTCGAACTCGCTTTGGCTTCGTCAGGGATCGACAAGCTCGTCGTCGTCAACGGCTGGGCAGCACCCGACCCGCATTTCGAGCGGTGTTTCGAGACGCGGCTTGAGTTGCTCCACAAGAGTGGCCCGGCCGCCTATGTCCGCGCCCAGCCGCTTTTCCTCTATCCGGCCAACTGGATCTCCAGGAATATCGGCCAGTTGGATGCCGAGGCGGCGCATCAGATCGCGCAATTTCCGCCGGCCGAGACTCTGGAAAAGCGCATCGCGGCAGCGAGAGCGTTCGAGCTGCCTTCCGGCATCGCCGCCGATATCCTGGTACTCGCATCAAATGATGACATGCTCGTACCGTCCGATTGCGCGAAAAAGCTCGCCGATCGGCTGCCGGGTTCGACCGTCGCGACGATGAAATGGGGCGGCCACGCCTGCAGCGTCACCGATCCCGATATTTTCAACCACCTCGTGCTCGATTTTCTGGGGAGCTAAGCACATGCAAGTCGGCGTCTTCGTGCCCATCAACAATAATGGCTGGCTGATTTCGGAGAATGCTCCGCAGTACAAGCCGAGCTTCGACATGAACAAGGAGATTGCGCTCAGCGCCGAGAAGCACGGCCTCGATTTCCTGCTGTCGATGATCAAGCTGCGCGGTTTCGGCGGCAAGACCGAGTTCTGGGAATATGGACTCGAAAGCTTCACGCTGATGGCCGGCCTCGCCGCCGTCACCGAGAAGATCAAGATCTACGCGACCTGCCCGACATTGGTCATCCCGCCCGCCTTCGCCGCGCGGATGTGCAACACGATCGACTCGATCAGCCATGGCCGCTTCGGGCTGAACCTGATCACCGGCTGGCAGCGCCCCGAATACAGCCAGATGGGCCTGTGGCCCGGCGACGAGCATTTCCGCAACCGCTATCAGATGCTCGACGAATATGCCCATATCCTGCGCGAGCTCTGGGCCGAGGGCGTTTCGGACTATAAGGGCGACTATTACCAGATGGAGGATTGCCGCGTCCGGCCGAAGCCGACCGGCGACATGAAGATCATCTGCGCCGGCTCGTCGGACGAGGGCCTCGCCTTCTCGGCGAAATGGGCGGACTATGCCTTTTGCCTGGGGAAGGGCGTCAATACGCCCAAGGCGTTCGCCGGCAACAATGAGCGGCTCGCCGTCGCGACTGCGAAGACCGGGCGCGACGTTTCGGTCTTCGTCCTGATCATGATCATCGCGGCCGAAACCGATGAGGAGGCGATGGCGAAGTGGAAATCCTATAATGACGGCGTCGATCTCGAGGCGATCGCCTGGCTCGCCCATCAGGGCGCGGCCGACAAGCACAACGCCACCACCAATGTCCGCCAGCTCGCCGCGCCCGAAGGGGCGGTGAACATCAACATGGGCACCCTGGTCGGCAGCTACGAAAATATAGCGCGGATGCTCGACGAGATGTCCGAAGTGCCAAACACAGGCGGCGTGCTGCTGACCTTCGACGATTTCATCGAGGGCGTGGAGAATTTCGGCACGCGCATCCAGCCGCTGATGAAGTGCAGGGAAGGAGTGCGTCCCGCCTGACGCATGGTGCGAACTACGGTCGGCCTCGGCACCATGGACCTTGAAATCGCGGCTGAAAGCGTTCCTTGCTGGAAATCCGGGAGACGATTCGAACGATCAGGTGCGCGATGGCCGGACTCCTGCTGATTTCCCTTGTGTTGATGGCGTCGAACGGTGCCGATGGGCAGGCATCGCCTGCGACCCCGGATAGTCATGCCGAGAGTGGCCGCAGCCGCCTCTTCATCAGCCCGATGGGCGAGCCCTTTCGCAGCGATCATGATCCGCAGGATCTCTGGTTCGACCAGGCCGATATCAATCATGACGGCGCGCTGAGCCTCGACGAATTCTCGAAGGACGCGGCGCGCTTCTTCGCGATGCTCGATCGCGAGCATGACGGCGAGATCGATCCGCAGGATATCGATTATTATGAATCGAACCTCGTTCCGGAGATCCGGGTCGATGCCAATGAAGGCCAGAGCTATGCCGAGGTCGAAGGCGGCGACTCGGACGGCGAGGGTGGGTCCACAACCCATAGCCAGCATGCCAGGCTCGGCGCTGCGCGGTTCGGCTATTTCGATTTCCCCGAGCCCGTGATGGTGGCCGACACCAATTTCGATCGCGGCGTCGATGCGAATGAATTTCAGCGTGCCGCGGAGAAACGCTTCGCCCTGCTCGATACAAATGGCGACGGCCGCATCCAGCGCGCTGAGCTGCCACGGCTTTCCGCCGTGAGCGTGGGGCGGCGGGCGAAGAAGGAAAAGCACCGCCGCTGAAGGCATTGTGGCCGCACGCGCGGTCGCGCAGGGCCGATTCGGCCCCTTGGACCTTGAAATAGCCACAGAGCAGGCCGCTTTACGAAGGCCCGGGAGACGATTCGAGCAAGCGAGTGTGCGATGCGCATTGTCCTCCTGACGTCCCTGGCCCTGATCACGGCCGGTTGCGCCCAAAATCCTCAGCCGCGCTTCCGCCATGGCCCGCCCCATGGCTTTCGCGCCGGAAACGGTGGCGAAGGCGCCGGTCTGCGCGGCCGGCTGTTCATCAGCCCGATGGGCGAGCCGTTCCGCGGCGAGCGCGGTGGCGGCGATCCCCAGGATGTCTGGTTCGAGAATGCCGATACCAATCATGACGGCGCCCTGAGCCGGGCCGAATTCTCCGCCGACGCGTCACGCTTCTTCGCGGTGCTTGATCGCGGGCATGACGGCGAGATCGATCCGGACGACATCGATTATTACGAAACGGTGCTGGCCCCCGAGATTCGCGTCGGCGGGGTCGGCGGTGCGGTCGCTGGTGGCGGAGGCCGGGGTCGAGGCGGCGGCGGACATCGCGGCGGCGGCGGTGGCGGTCGGGGCGGCGGTGGCGGACACCGTGGTGGGGGCGGTTCCGGCGGTAGCGGGGATTCCGGTGGCGCGGAGAGCGGCGGCGAGACGCACACCAGCTATGGCAAGCAGGGTGCCGCGCGCTTCAGCTATTTCGACTTTCCCGAGCCGGTCACGGTCGCCGACACGAACTTCAATCGCGGCGTTGATCCCAATGAATTCCAGCGCGCCGCCGATGCGCGCTTCGCCCTGCTCGACAAGAATGGCGACGGAAAGATCGAGCGCGACGAACTACCCCGCCTGTCCGCCGGCCCGGCAGGGGGCTGGCGAGGGCATTCGGGCGGTTCGCCGCGAGATGCAGGAGAGACGTCGGCCGATCAGCCGCGCGACGCGCCCTGATTAAAGTCAGGGATCGCTTCTGCGCCGCTCGCCTTTGCGGCGCTCATCGCCCGCATAAAGCGGATCCTGGGTTTTGCGGCGGTCGCCGTTTCGCTGGTCGCTCGATGGGCGATCGTTCACATTCGCTCTTTCCACCAACACCTCCCATTGGGACCCTATCTGCTTTCGACAAGTAAAGGGCCTGCGCGACGACGAATAACGGACAATAGCAAGAGAAAGGCTTCTCTCGCCGCTCCTGTTGCATGATACCCGCTAAGACCGGGTTAAAAGCGACGGGCAGCAATCCCGATCTATAGCTTGATCTATGTTGGCCTGGACTGTCCGTCATCCTGGCGGTTAGCCGAACAGTTCGCCCTGACGGCCCCGTGGCGGTCGGAACAGGTCGGTGCGCAGCGGCTGCCACTCGCGGTTCAGGCCATGCTTGCGGCATGCGATCTTGAACCGGGTCCGCAGCAGCTCCGCCCAGGGCCCGCTGCCGCGCATCCTGGTGTGGAATTGCGGATCATTGTCGCGCCCGCCCCGGATCGACTGGATCGTCGCCATCACCTTGCCCGCGCGATCGGGGAAATGGGTATCGAGCCATGCCTTGAATAACGGCGCCACCTCATAAGGCAGGCGGACCGGGATGAAGGTGGCGCCGTGCGCGCCCGCCTCGGCTGCGCGCTCGATCAGATGTTCCATCTCGTGATCGGTGATCGCCGGGATGACGGGTGCGATAGAGACATAGGTCGGGATGCCTGCCATGACGAGCTTCTTCACCGCCGCCAGACGTCGCTCCGGTGCCGGCGCGCGCGGCTCGACCGTCATCGCGATCCGCGGATCGAGCGAAGTGATCGACACCGCGACCGCGGCCAGCCCCTTCGCCGCCATCGGTGCGAGCAGGTCGATGTCGCGCGTCACCCGGTCCGATTTCGTCGTGATGGTCAGGGGATGGCCTGTCTCGGCCAGCACTTCGATGCATTGCCTGGTGATCCGCCAGTCGCTCTCGATCGGCTGATAGGGATCGGTGTTGGTGCCAAAGGCGATCGGCCGGACGACATAGCGGCGCTTGGCCAGCTCCGCGCGGAGCAGGATCGCAGCATCCGGCTTGGCGAACAGCTTGCTCTCGAAATCGAGCCCCGGCGAGAGGTCGTGGAACGCATGAGTCGGTCGCGCGAAGCAATAGATGCAGCCATGTTCGCACCCGCGATAGGGGTTGATCGAGCGATCGAAGCCGATGTCGGGCGAGCTGTTGCGGGTGATGATCGTGCGCGGCTTCTCGACGGTCACCGTGGTGCGCAGGGGTGCCGGTCCCTCATCGAGCAGTTCGCGATCATCGAGCCAGTCGCCATCCGCCTCGCGTTCGGGCAGGTTGAACCGGGCGCTCTCGTGGTTCAGCGTCGCGCCGCGGACGGGACGGGATTTGGCCATTGACTCGGCCTAGCGGATCGGCAAGAACATAGCAAGAACATGGGAGGTAATATGGCGCGCTTCAGCTATCTCGAATTGCCGGTGCGTGACGTGCCGGTGGTCAAGGCTTTCTATGCCTCGGCATTCGGCTGGGCCTTTACCGATTTCGGACCGGATTATGCGGCGACAATGACCGGTGATACCGATCTCGGCCTGAACGGCGATACCGAGCACGCGACCGCGCAGTTGCTGCCGGTGATCGAGGTGGGCGATCTGGAAGCGGCCGAGGCGAGCGTGCGCGCGGCGGGCGGGGAGATCACGCTACCGATCTTCGCCTTCCCCGGCGGGCGCCGTTTCCACTTCCGCGATCCGGCCGGGCACGAACTGTCCGCGATGCAGCCCGACGCTGCCGATAGTTGACGAACAGCCCCGGTTGCGATCTGCTAAGCCTCGCCGCCAGAAAAGGGGGCGGCGCGACCGGGGGAAAGACCATGCGCCGATTGATTGCGATACTCGCACCGTTGCTGGGAATGACGATTGCCGGCCAGGCTGCCGCGCAGGACAAGCTGCTCGATCTGCGGCAACCGACCATAGTGGTCGGTGCGCTCCACGATGCCGGCTACAAGGCGGAGCTCAAGCAGAACAGCAAGGGTGAGCCCTATGTGCTGAGCAGCGCCAACGGATCGGATTTCACCATCGAATTCTATGGCTGCACCGGGCAGAATGATTGCGGATCCTATCAGTTCTCGAGCTGGTACAAGGCCGAGCCGCTGTTCACGATCGCGCTGGCCAATGAGTGGAACGTCGGCAAGCGTTTCCTCAAGATCGCGGTCGATAAGGACGGCAACCTCAACGAATATATGGATTTTACCGCGATCGGCAAAACGACCCAGGCGAATTTCGCCGATATCGTCGACTGGTATCAGGTGATGGATGCCGATCTCGCGAAATTCGTCGCCGCGAAGAAAACGCCCGCGGCCAAATAGGCTCGGGCGGATCGACATTCGGCGGGACGCCCGAGGGGCGAGCGACGCCCAACAAGAAGCGCCATTTCCGGCCGTTCCTGGCTGTTCCTGGCTGTTATCGAATAACAGCCAGCTAACAGCCAGGCATGCCGGCTGTTTTGCCGGAAACAGCCAGCGTGAATTCGTCCAACATTCGTCAGAGCTGAGAAAGAGCGTGGCCGGCTCCGAATCGCGATCCGTCCGCTTCTACGCTGCCATCTTCCGCTGCGGTGTTGAATCAAGGGCAGGACGCTCACCGCCCTCCGTCGCTGCCAGGCTCGGTGAATGGCGATCCGCTCCTAGCGCTCCATCAGGCGGGGCATCAGCTCGACGAAGTTGCAGGGTCGGTGGCGGCTGTCGAGCTGGTCCTTGAGGATGCCGTCCCACCCATCCTTCACCGCGCCGGTCGAGCCCGGGAGCGCGAAGATATAGGTGCCGCGCGTCACGCAGGCGCAAGCGCGCGACTGGACGGTCGAGGTGCCGATCGTCTGATAGCTGAGCCAGCGGAACAGCTCGCCGAAGCCCGGGATCGGCTTGTCCTGGACGCGCTCGATCGCCTCGGGCGTCACGTCGCGTCCGGTGACGCCGGTGCCGCCCGTCGTAATGACGCAATCGACCAGCGGATCCTCGATCCAGGCATGCAGCCGGCTGACGATCCTCGCCACCTCGTCGGGCACGATCGCGCGGTCGGCCAGCACGTGCCCGGCGGCGCTCAGCCGGGCGACCAGGGTGTCCCCGGACCGGTCTTCGGCAAGCGTGCGGGTGTCGGAAACAGTGAGCACCGCGATCCTGACCGGCAGAAACGCGGCGTCCTCGTCAATTGGCACTGGCCACCGACGTCGGCACGGAGGCGGAGCTTACCGCGCCGGGGTAGCTGTAATTGGGGTTCATCGCGCTCGAGCTGAGCCGCACCGAGCTCGCGCCGGGCATGCCGGGGAAACGCGGCCACAGGCCCTGCGACAAGGCGATACGGCTCGGCGAGCTCGTCTTGCCGGTCTGGCCCTCGTACATCCAGTAATTGCGCAGCACCGTGGTGACGTAGCCGCGCGTCTCCCAATAAGGGATCGATTCGATATAGAGCAGCGGATCGCCGCCATCGCGCGCCTGGGCGTTCCATGCCTCGACCGGCACCGGCCCGGCATTCTAGGCCGCGATCACCGTGGGCAGCAGGCCGCCTGTGCAGGGCTGGTCGCGCAATTGCTCGAGATAGCTCTGCCCGACTTCCATGTTGGTGCCGGGGCTGGTCAGCGCGCTGCGATCGAAAATGCGGCCCTGTTTGCGCGCGATATCGCTCGCGGCGCCGGGGCGGACCTGCATCAGGCCGTAAGCGCCGGCGGAGCTGACGACGTCGGTGCGGAAGCGCGATTCCTGGAGCGTGTGGGCGAACACCAAGGCCTTGTCTACGCGCCAGCCGCCATCGGGCGTCCAGTTCGGCGCCGGGAAACGCGATTCGACCGGCGGCGTCGCGCCGACGGGTCCGTTATGCGAGAGCCAGACGAGCGTGCCGGGCAGGTTGAGCGCGCCGGTGAGGCGGACGAGCGCGGGGAATTCGGCAAGGTCGCCGATCCGCGCCTGTTGCCGGATCACCTCGTCGGCGAGACTGTTCTCGCCGATCTCGACGAGCGCGGCGGCGACGCGGATATTGGGGCGCCGCGCGAGCATCTGCCAGTCGCCGGCAAGCACCGTATCGGCCGGATGCGAGGCCGGATCGCGGATGCCGAGCGTCTGGCGGGCGAGCAGGCCGTAAAAGGTCTCGCGATATTGGGCGGCGTTCTTCAGCCGCGCCTCGACCAAGTCCGGCCGGCCGCACTGCATGTCGGCGCGCGACGCCCAGTAGAGCCCGGCAGCGCGCAGATCGATATCGTTCGCCCGCGCCGCCACGGTTTCGAAGCCTTGTCCTGCCGCGGCGCAATCATGCTGACGCCACGCCGCCAGCGCGCCGACCCAATTGCCCTGCACTGCCCAGTCGCCCGAGCCTTGAGCGGCCTTCACCGCCATCGCCCGGGCATTATTGTCGTCGCCGGCGAGGAAATAGATCCACGCGACCTTCTGCTGCCATTCGGTCAGCGCGTCGGGGGACACGCCTTCGGTCGATTCAAGCAAAGCCTGGGCGCTCGGCCCGTCATCGGCCTTGATGAAGGGCTGCATCTTGATCGTCAGCTCGGCGGCCGACATGTCGCCGATGCTCTTGGCGCGAATTCGGGCGGGGGCGCCGTCGATCCAGGTGAGTCGGCGTGCTTCGGGCAGTGGCGGTAGGCCGACGCCGCCGCGCGAGCTGGCCATGGTCGCGATCTGCTGCGCCTGGGGAAGTTCGGGAGCCTCGCTCAGCAGCTTCACCAGTGGATCGAGCTCCGCCTTGGGCGAGCCCTTGGCGGTCAGCATCTCGGCGCGCGCGATCGCGTGGAGCGGGCCGGGCTTCATCGAAGCGAGCTGGAGCTGCGCGTCGAGCCATTTCTGGTCGCGGATGCTCTGGAAGACCGCCCGGTAGCCGGCGCGTTGCTCGGCATCGAGCAGGTCGGGGACGACCCGGTTTGCGCTGCTCGATCCGATACGCGGGCTGTCGGCGGCCTGCGCGGCGGCTAAAGGCGCCAGCGCAATGGTGCAGGCCAGGATGAATTTCGCGGTCACGTATCCAGATCTCCGATGAGCATCTGTAAATCTTTCCATGCCTCGGCCTTGGCGGCCGGTCGCTCGATCAGGAAGCGCGGGTGAAAACTTGCCACCGCCTGCGTCGCGACGTCGTTAACCCCCCCGGGCTCTTTGCTCCCCCCGAGCCCTTTTCCGCCACTAAGGTTAATCACCTGTAAACTACCCCGAGACCGTGATGCGTCCGCCCCAAGCAGGGCACGGCTCGGCGCATTGCCCAGCAGCAACAGGCGTTTGGGCGCGGCGAGCATCACATGCTGTCGCGCGATCTCGTTCAGCCGGTCCTCGATTTCCGGGGAAATCCGGCCTGCCACGGGGCGCGTCGCGCAGACCGGCGCGAGATAGACCGACTCGCGGGTCCGCCCGATCGCGGCGAGCATCCGATCGAACAGCCGCCCGGCCGGACCGCTCATCAGCACGCCCGTATCGGCATCCTCGCGTTCGGGCAGGTCGATCAGGATCATGATGTCGGCGGAAGAGGGGCCCTGCGCAGCGATCGGCCGGCCCGGCCAGGCGGCCTCGGGGGCGTCTGGGCCCGTCCGCCATGCTTCGAACGCGGCCAGCGTATCGGGCAGGGGGGCGATCACTTCCGCTACGGCCTCGGCGCGAGCGGAAGCTCGCGCGGCGGGCTTTTCGGGCTCGACCGGCGCCAGCCAGTCGCGCGGCGCCTCGTCGATCCACGCGTCGACGCCTGCGTCGCGCCACCAATCGAGCGCGCTCGCCGCCAAAGTCCTCAGATCGATATTCTGGTCCGCCCCCATGATGTGCCCATAGAGTCGAGAGTTGACGCCGCGGTCAATTCGCTGGCACCGCTGAATGGACAGGACGTTGCTGTGGCGCGACGAGAGCGCCCTCTTCGTCCCGATTGGAGACGATGATGACCGAACGCGAGTCCATGCCCTATGACGTCGTGATCGTCGGCGCGGGGCCTGCCGGCCTTTCCGCGGCGATCCGACTCAAGCAACTGGCCGCCGAAAAGGGCGCCGAGCTGTCGGTCTGCGTGCTCGAAAAGGGCTCCGAGGTCGGTGCGCACATCCTGTCGGGCGCGGTGGTCGATCCCAAAGGGCTCGACGAGCTGATCCCCGACTGGCGCGACAAGGGCTGCCCGCTCGCCGAAGTGCCCGTCACCGACAACCAACACTGGGTTCTGGGCAAGAAATCGAAGTTCGGCCTGCCGCATTTCCTCACGCCGCCGTTCATGCACAACAAGGGCACCTATACCGGGTCGCTCGGTAATCTGTGCCGCTGGCTCGCCGGCCAGGCGGAGGAGCTCGGCGTCGAGATCTTCCCGGGCTTCGCGGCCGCCGAGATCCTGTTCAACGAGGACGGATCGGTGAAGGGCGTCGCGACCGGCGACATGGGCGTGGCCCGCGACGGCACGCACAAGCCGGATTACACGCCCGGCCTCGAGCTTCATGCCCGATACACTTTTTTTGGCGAGGGCGTGCGCGGCCATCTGACCAAGGAACTGATCCGCACCTTCGATCTGGCGAAGGATGCGCAGCCCCAGGTCTACGGCCTCGGCATCAAGGAATTGTGGGACATCAAGCCCGAAAACCATGTTCTCGGCCAGGTCATTCACACGCAGGGCTGGCCCTTGTCGGACGGTGCGAGCGGCGGTGGCTTCTTCTATCACCAGGCGAACGGGCAGGTCGCGATCGGCTTCGTCACCTGGCTCAATTACACCAACCCCTATCTCTCGCCCTTCCAGGAGATGCAGCGCTGGAAGACCCATCCCGCGATCGCGGCCATGCTGGAGGGCGGCAAGCGCGTCTCCTACGGCGCCCGCGCCATCAGTGACGGCGGGCTGCAGTCGATCCCGAAGCTGATCTTCCCCGGCGGCGCGCTGATCGGGGATTCGGCCGGGTTCCTCAATGTGCCCCGGATCAAGGGCAGCCACACGGCGGTGAAGAGCGGCATGATGGCCGCCGAGGCGGCGTTCGACGCGATCCAGGCCGGCCGCGCCAGCGACGAACTGAGTGCCTATCCGGAAGCGTTCGAGCGCAGCTGGGTGAAGAAGGAGCTGTCGATCGTCCGGAACGTCGTGCCGCTGGTGAAGACGTTCGGCGATTTCATCGGCTCGGGCCTCGCCGGGATCACGATGTGGCTGGAGAATTTCGGCATCAAGATGCCCTTCACGCTGAAGCATCACCCGGATAACGAGAGCCTGTGGCGCAAGGATCAGGTCGCCAAGATCGACTATCCCAAGCCCGATGGCGTGCTGACCTTCGATCGTCTCTCCTCGGTGTTTCTGTCGAACACCAATCACGAGGAGGACCAGCCGGTCCATCTGACGCTGAAGGACCCGAGCATTCCGGTCGCCTATGATCTGCCGATGTATGACGAGCCGGCGCAGCGTTATTGCCCCGCAGGCGTTTACGAGATCGTGGGCGAGGAGACGGGCGACCCGAAGTTCGTGATCAACGCCCAGAATTGCGTCCACTGCAAGACGTGCGACATCAAGGACCCGACCCAGAACATCAACTGGGT
>NZ_JAQGLC010000037.1 GCF_028293085.1 Sphingomonas bacterium | reverse complement strand
CCCGTCCTTCAAGGAAGAAGAGGAGCCCGAAGAGGCCCCCGCCGAGGAGGAAGAGGATTCGATGCAGGAGCGGCGCACGCCGCGGCCGTCGGACGACGAGGAAGAGGATAATACCCTCAGCCTCGCGCAGATGGAGGAGCAATTGAAACCGCAGGCGCTGGAGCGCTTCGCGAGCATCACCTCGCTCTACAAGAAATTCTCCAAGGTCCAGGCCAGCCGGCTCGATTCGATGTCGGCCGGCGGCGAGCTGTCGAACGCCGACGAGCGCAAATATCAGAAGTTGCGCGAAGAGCTGACCGCCGAGGTCGAGAGCGTCCAGTTCCACAACGCCAAGATCGAATATCTGGTCGACCAACTCTATGCCTTCAACCGGCGCCTGACCGCGCTGGGCGGACAGATGCTGCGCCTTGCCGAGCGCCACAAGGTGCCGCGCAAGGATTTCCTCGATCGCTATATCGGTCATGAGCTCGACGAGCAGTTCCTGCCGAGCGTCGCGAAGCTCGACAAGAAGTGGATCGCCTTCGTCGCGGCCGAGAGCGACGCGGTCGATCGCATCCGCATCGAGATCTCCGAGATCAGCCAGGCGACCGGCATGTCGCTCGGCGAGTTCCGCCGCATCGTCAACATGGTCCAGAAGGGCGAGCGCGAGGCGCGTATCGCCAAGAAGGAGATGGTCGAGGCGAATCTGCGGCTCGTGATCTCGATCGCGAAGAAATACACCAATCGCGGCCTGCAGTTCCTGGATCTCATCCAGGAAGGCAATATCGGCCTGATGAAGGCGGTCGATAAGTTCGAATATCGCCGCGGCTACAAGTTCAGCACCTATGCCACCTGGTGGATTCGTCAGGCGATCACTCGCTCGATCGCCGACCAGGCGCGCACGATCCGCATCCCGGTCCATATGATCGAGACGATCAACAAGCTGGTGCGGACCAGCCGCCAGTTCCTCCACGAGCAGGGCCGCGAGCCCACGCCCGAGGAAATGGCCGAGCGCCTGTCGATGCCGCTCGAGAAGGTCCGCAAGGTGATGAAGATCGCCAAGGAGCCGATCTCCCTCGAAACGCCGATCGGCGACGAGGAGGATTCGCATCTCGGCGATTTCATCGAGGACAAGAACGCGGTCATCCCCGTGGACGCCGCGATCCAGGCCAACCTCAAGGAGACGGTCACCCGTGTCCTGGCCAGCCTCACGCCGCGCGAGGAGCGCGTGCTGCGCATGCGCTTCGGCATCGGCATGAACACCGATCACACGCTGGAAGAAGTCGGCCAGCAATTCTCGGTGACGCGCGAGCGTATCCGCCAGATCGAGGCCAAGGCACTGCGCAAGCTCAAGCATCCGTCGCGCAGCCGCAAGATGCGGAGCTTCCTCGACCAATAAGGTCGCGGTTCCATTACTGATTATCCCGTCACCCCGGACTTGTTCCGGGGGGCACGGTTCCGTGTGCGTAACGAAAAGAGTTTCTGCGGAACGGTGGATGCCGGACCAAGTCCGGCAGGACGGCGTGGCGAGGTGCGCCCGCCCTTCAAGGTTTAGACACACTTAACCGGCTCTAAACCAGGTCTTTACGCCCTTCGGTTATCCCGTCCCTTCATTGGTGATTCCGCGACCGGATTTGCCGGCGTTCAACGCAACACCCCGGGGGGTCACGGCTTTCGATTCGGCACTAGGACGGAACATCGGCGGCAGCTGGGGCACCATCGCCACGCTGGCCTCGGTCGACGGTACCGCCACCCATCCGATGCCGCGCATGCTGTACGGCCCGAACGTCGCGGTGCGCGATCTGGCCGATGCGGTCCACGCGCTCTGCGCACTGCACGGCCGCCACCCCGGCGTGATAGATCATGCCGCCGAGCATAACCACCAGCCCGCCGCGCAGGATTGGCTGGAGGAAGCCGCCGCCGCCTTCACCGAGGAACGCACCTATCTCGCGCACCTGACCGCCGCCGCGGGGCCCCTGCCCTCCACGCCGGGCCAGGCCGAATCGGAGGCCGCCATTTCCGGGCAGCGCCATGCGCTCGACATGCTCGCCCAATCCGACCGGACCGGCTGCGCGACCGGTGCCGCGATCGCGCTGGTGCTCGATTGGGCGGCGATCCGCGTCATGCTCGATGCCGCCGCCCGCCGCTTCGGGATCGAGCCGCCGCCCTCGCATCTGTCCGACGAGATGGAGACGGCGTCGCTCGTCTCGGCCCTGGCGGAAACCCCCGCGATCGAGCGCGCCATGGCGTTCGGCGCACAGCAGATCCTCGCCCAGCATCGCGGGCTGTGGGACCTGCTCGAGGCCCGCGCGAGCGCCCGCAACCACCAATAATCCCGCGCTTGCGCTAAGGCGCAAAATCCCTCTATCCCCAAACCCGATATTCGAAACGGGATTGGACGGCCGTATGAAGCGCTTCGAGGGCACGCAAAGCTATGTCGCGACCGACGACCTGAAGGTCGCGGTGAACGCGGCCGTCACCCTGCGCCGCCCGCTGCTCGTCAAGGGCGAGCCGGGTACCGGCAAGACCGTCCTCGCTTACGAGATCGCCAAGGCGGTCGGCGCGCCGCTGATCGAGTGGAACATCAAATCGACCACCAAGGCGCAGCAGGGCCTGTACGAATATGACGCGGTCGCGCGGCTGCGCGACGGCCAGCTCGGCGACGAGCGGGTCCATGACATTTCCAACTATATCCGCCGCGGCAAATTATGGGACGCGTTCACCGCGCCCGAGGTGCCCGTCCTGCTGATCGACGAGATCGACAAGGCCGATATCGAATTCCCGAACGACCTCCTCCAGGAGCTCGATCGCATGGAATTCCATGTCTACGAGACCAAGGAGACGGTGCGCGCCGTCGAGCGGCCGATCGTCGTGATCACCTCGAACAACGAGAAGGAGCTGCCCGACGCCTTCCTGCGTCGCTGCTTCTTCCATTACATCAAATTCCCCGACCGCGAGACGATGCAGGCGATCATCGACGTGCATTTCCCCGGCATCCAGAAGATCCTGGTCAACAAGGCGATGGACATCTTCTACGACGTCCGCGACGTGCCCGGCCTGAAGAAGAAGCCCAGCACGAGCGAACTGCTCGACTGGCTCAAGCTGCTGCTCCACGAGGACATGCCGCTCGAGGTGCTGCAGAATCGCGATCCGACCAAGGCAATCCCGCCGCTCCACGGCGCGCTGCTCAAGAACGAGCAGGACGTGATGCTGTTCGAGCGGCTGGCCTTCATGGCGAAGCGGCAGGCGAACAAGGTCTGAGGCGGTGATGGACGGGGTCCGCCACAGAGGCCCGCTATACCCGATCTCGTAAAACGGGGAGAGAACAGGTGGCCGAGGCATCCGAAGACGCGCTGTCGCGGCGTGCGCTGTTGGCAGGCAGCATGGGCCTGGCGGCCGGTGCGCTCGTCTCGGCCCAGACATCGGCCGCCAAGCCCGTCCCCAAAAAGCTGCCCAAAGGCTTCTGGTGGGGCACCGCCATCTCGGCGCACCAGAGCGAGGGCAACAATATCGATTCGGATTTCTGGCTGGCGGAGAACGTCAAGCCGACCTTGTTCAGGGAGCCCTCGCTCGACGCCTGCGACAGCTATCATCGCTATGACGAGGATATCGCGCTGGCGGCCAGGCTCGGCTTCAACAGCCACCGCTTCGGCATCGAATGGTCGCGGATCGAGCCCGAGCCCGGCAAGTTCAGCGAGGCCGAGCTCGATCATTATGTAAGGGTGCTCGAATCCTGCCACGCGCACGGGCTCGCGCCGATGGTCACCTTCAATCACTGGTCGGTGCCGCGCTGGTTCGCCGCACGCGGCGGCTTCGAGATGGCCGACAGCCCCGATCTGTTCGCCCGCTTCGCCGAAAAGACGACCGCGAAGCTTGGGCCGCTGATGGCAGCAGCCTCGACCTTCAACGAAGCGAACATCGCTCGCCTGCTCCACCTCAATCCCGCCTATGCGCTCGCGCTGCCGCTGGTGCGCGCGATGCTCGGCGCCTGCGCCAGGGCGTCGGGATCGGACCGTTTCGCCTCGGTGCTGTTCGCCGATATCGACAAGAGCGAGGCGAACATGGTCGCGGCGCACGAGCGCGCCTTTCAGGCGATCAAGGCCGGACCCGGCGATTTCCCGGTCGGCGTCACCATCACCATGCAGGCAGTGCAGGGCGTCGGCGAGGGCAACAAGGCGGCTGAGTTCGAGGAGCAGCTCTACGGCCCGTGGATCGCCCAGGCGGCCAAGAGCGACTTTATCGGGGTGCAGACCTATACCCGCATCCTGGTCGGCCCCGAGGGCAAGGCCCGGCCCGCCCCCAAGGGCGCGGAGCTGACCGCCGCCGGCTATGAATTTTACCCGCAAGCGCTGGCCGAGACGATCCGCTACGCCGCGCGCAAGACCGGCAAGCCGATCTACGTCACCGAAAACGGCATCGGCACCGACGACGACACCCGCCGCATCGCCTATATCGATGCCGCCCTGGCGGGAGTCCGCACGTGCATGGATGAGGGCATCGATATCCGCAGCTATATGTGCTGGTCGCTGCTCGACAATTTCGAATGGGTCTATGGCTATGCCCAGCGCTTCGGGCTGGTCTCGGTCGACCGCACCACCTTCAAGCGGACGCCCAAGCCAAGCGCGATCCATCTCGGCAAACGGGCGAAGGCCAATTTGCTCTAGCCGGCCGGCTTTCGCCAATCATGGTAACGCGGTCCTAAACCACGCCCCCCAACGCTTCCTAGACGCCCGGACCGGCAAGAACTTGCCGGTATGCGCCGTCTTTCCCTTATTCTCGCCATGCTGTTCGCGTCGGTTTCGGCCGCCGCCCTGCCCGCGCGCGCCGCCTCCTTGCTCGACTATGTCGGCGAATGCGTGCCCTTTGCGCGCGCCGCGTCGGGCATCCAGATCTATGGCGACGCCTGGACATGGTGGGATCAGGCCGACGGAAAATATCGCCGCGGCGACGCACCCAGGGTCGGCGCGGTGATCGTCTTCGCCAAAACGCCGCGCCTGCCACTCGGCCATGTCGCAGTGATCAGCCGCGTGGTGACATCGCGGGTGGCGATGGTCACCCATGCCAATTGGTCACGCATCGACGGCGAACGCGGCCATGCCGAACAGGATGTGACACTGACCGACGTCTCGGCGGATAATGACTGGAGCGCGGTGAAGGTCTGGTACCGCGACCGCGACGGGCTCGGGTCCACCATCTATCCGGCGTACGGCTTCATCTATGGCACGCCCGAAGCGCGGAAGCTGCCCCGCGCCCGCCCCGCCGCCGAACTCACCGGCCGCGACCCCGATTATGTCGGCGCGCTGATCGACGCCTATGCGCGGTGATACCCCTCGAAGATCTTCTACAGTACAAATGCTAATGCTGCTTAACTTTCCCTGACGAAATATTAATACAGCTTCGCGCGTTCGCGGAGATATACGTAACGGCAGAACAAATCGCACCTCAGCGCGTTGATGAATTACCTAGACAAGGGTTTCATCATGTTGAAGCGCGCCTCTATCCTCATCGCGACAGCGGCGTTCACCGTCGCGACGCCCGCATGGTCGTTCGATCTGAGCTATGTCGGCGAATGCGTGCCGTTCGCCCGCGCCGCCTCCGGGATCAACATCTACGGCAATGCGTGGACCTGGTGGGGCCAGGCCGAAGGTAGATATCAACGCGGCTCCAAACCGCGCGTCGGCGCGGTGATCGTCTTCGCCAAGTCACGCCAGTTGGCGCTCGGCCATGTCGCGGTGATCAGCCGGATCGTCACGCCGCGCGTGGTGATGGTCACGCATGCGAACTGGTCCAGGGTCGACGGCGCGCGTGGCCACACCGAACAGGATGTGACACTGACCGACGTATCGCAGGACCATGACTGGAGCCGGGTGAAGGTCTGGTACCGCGACCGCGACGGCCTCGGCAGCACGGTCTACCCGGTCTATGGCTTCGTTTACGGCACGCCCGCCAAAGGCGCATCCGAAACGCTCCCCAGGGCGCATCCGGCCGCCTTCCTCACCGGACGCCATCCCGACGATGTCGGCGCGCTGATCGACGTCTATGTGCGCTGAGGCTTGAACCCGACCCGCCATATGCCATGATGCACGCCGAAGCTTGCGCGGTCCCTTTCGGCGACGAAGCCCGCACGAGATGGATGATCGCTGCCCAGGCGACAAAGGAGCTTCATGCGCAGCCTGATCGTCGCCCTGCTGACCCTTATCGCTGCGCCCGCCGCGGCACAGGATCCGAAGGCCGCAACGACATCCACGACCGGCCAGGGGTCGGCAAGCGAGATCGAGGCATGGAAATCGGAGGGTGACGGCATCGTCGTCGTCCCGGCGAAGATCAGGCTTCCCGCCCATCCCGGCACCCTGTCGCTGATCAAGACGGGGGAGGCCTCCGAAAAGGGCAAGGCCATCGACAATGTCGCGCAATATGAGAGCGAGGACCGCGCGGTCTTCGGCACCGTCTATGTCTTCTATGCGACCTATGCCGATACCGCGCTCGCCACCTGGGCGACAGATCGAGCGATTCGCGAGCGCTTCGGCCCCAACACGGTGATCGCCAGCGACGGCGTGGTGGCGGTCGCGGGCGTGGCCGGGGGTGCCACTCGCCGCATCTACGACAAGGGCGAACTGGACAAGGGCCAGCCGCTGGCGTCGGCCGCCGGCTTCGTCCGTGCCGGGCGATGGATGGTGGGCCTTCGGGTGAGCGGCCCAACGGCACGCCGCGCCGAAGTCGAGGCCGCGTTCGACGGCCTGCTGGCCGGCATGCGCTTCGATGGTCGGGACAGGCCGATGCCGGCCACGCCGCTCAAACTGGCCGCGCCTTGCCCGGTGGGACCGGAAAAGGACGCGAAATTCCTGGGCGACAAGGCATCCAACAGCAACGCCTTTCTCGGATCGCTGCTGGGCGGCTCGGTCCTTCTGAAGGACGAGAAGGCGGGCACTGAGGAGATGAAGCAGCAGCTGTCTTTCCCGGCCAATGGCGCGTCGGCGCTGTGCGTTCGCGGCACGGTCGACACCGGCAAGCGCACGATCGACGTGCTGCAACCCGCCGGTACCGATGCCGGCCAGATCGCGCTGATCCTGCTCGACGACGCCGGCGGCACCATCGCGGTTGAGCCTGCCTTGCTCGACAGGGGCTTCGTCATGAAGCATTACGGCATCGGATTGGTCGAGGTGCTCGGCAGCTTCGACAGGATCCCGAGCCTGGCACAGCTTGGCGCGATCCTCGGCGGCAAGGATCCGAAGGGGGGAAGGATCCGGTCGACAACGATCTTCACCGCCGACGGCAAGACCAATATCCAGATCGACACGAGCGTCCTGAAATGAACCCGAAAGCCGCGCGATGTTCCTGAACTTCCTCGACGAGCTCCGCGCCGCCGGCATTCCGGCGAGCATGAAGGAGCATCTCATCCTGCTCGAGGCGCTCGACCGCGACGTGATCGAGCGGACGCCGGAGGATTTCTATTATCTGTCGCGCGCGGTGTACGTGAAGGACGAAGGACTACTCGACCGGTTCGACCAGGTCTTCTCCAAGGTGTTCAAGGGCATCGCCACGACCTTTGCCGCGCAGCATCCCGACATTCCCGAGGAATGGCTCCGCGCGGTCGCCGAGAAATACCTCTCCGCCGAGGAGATGGAGGCGATCAAGGCGCTCGGCTCCTGGGAGGAAATCATGGAGACGCTGCAGAAACGGCTCGAGGAACAGCAGGGCCGGCACCAGGGCGGCAACAAATGGGTCGGGACCGGCGGCACCAGCCCCTATGGCAATTCGGGCTATAATCCCGAAGGCGTGCGCATCGGCGGCGAGAGCAAGCACAAGCGCGCGCTGAAGGTGTGGGACCAGCGCGACTTCAGGAATCTCGACAACACCAAGGAGCTCGGCACCCGCAACATCAAGATCGCGCTGCGCCGCCTGCGTCGCTTCGCACGCGAGGGCGCGGCGGACGAACTCGACATCGACGCGACGATCGACGGCACCGCGCGGCAAGGCTGGCTCGACGTGGTGATGCGGCCCGAGCGACACAATGCGGTGAAATTGCTGCTGTTCCTCGACGTTGGCGGCTCAATGGATCCCTGGGTCAAGCTCTGCGAGGAACTGTTCTCGGCCGCGACCACCGAATTCAAGAATCTCGAATTCTTCTACTTCCACAATTGCCCGTACGAAGGCGTGTGGAAGGACAATCGCCGCCGTTTCACCGAGCGCACGCCGCTCTGGGACGTGCTCCACAAATTCGGCCATGATTACAAGCTTGTGCTGGTCGGCGACGCCTCGATGAGCCCGTACGAGATCACCCATCCGGGCGGCTCGGTCGAGCATTTCAACGAGGAATCGGGCGCGGTGTGGATGCACCGGCTGACCACCACCTATCCGGCGGCCGTGTGGCTCAATCCGGTGCCCGAGCAGCAATGGGGCTATTCGCAATCGGTCCGCATCATCCGCGAGCTGATGAACGACCGGATGTATCCGCTGACCCTGGCGGGGCTCGACGACGGCATGCGCGAGCTGACGCGCAAGCGGTGACTATCGAGCCCTGGTCCCCGACTCGGTCTTCAACTCCTTCGCAATCCGGCTGATCTGATAACTGATCCGCCGATTGCCCGGCATCGCATAAAGCGCGCTGAGATAGGCGACGTCGCTCTCGGTCAGCGACAGCGGCGTCCCCTCGGCGTTCGGATCGAACAAAGCGAGGATGGTGTCGGCGGGCAGCGTTCCGCTCGCCACCGGGCGAGTCTTCGCCAGCGCGCGCATCGCGGTGTAGTCGGCGAGCTGGGTCAGCGTCCTGCCGGTCACCGCCGATGAATCGATCACGACGGTCGCGGCATCGATGATCCGCTTGCTCGACGGATTGATGAAGGATGCCGTCTTCACCGTCAGCGTGGGCGGGTCCTGCGGATTGCCGCTGGTCGGCGCGGAAAGGCGCTGGCCATCCTCGTTGACCACTGAGGTTGCGGTCCAGGTCCGTACCGGCCCGCCACCCTCGATCAGCTTTCTGATCTGATAGGGCTCCATTCCCTCCAGCAACGCCGGATGACTCGAGCGCAGCGCCTGGACGAGCGCGCCGCCATCCGGGGTCGTCACCAGCACGACGTTGCCGGCACAGCCCGGCTTCGCCACCTCGGCGCCGACGGCCTTCGCCACCCGGCGAATGCGTGTGACGATCTGCTGCTCGATCGCCGGCTCGAAGCCGATCGCGACCGGGCACACCGCCGCGTCGAACTTGGCGATCTGCTCCTGCGTCCCGGCCGTGATCTTGCTGACGAATTTCTGCGCTTCCTGCGTATTCAGCGGCTTGCGGCCGGTGACGACGACATCCTGGGGAGGCTTGTCCTGGGCGTGCGCTGCAGGCGCCAGCAGCGCGATCGCCGCGGCAAGACTCCATCGCAGCCTGTGCATCACTCAAGTCCTGCCGAAAAAAGCGAAATACCGGAGCGCCCTTTGAACCTCCGCACCCCCGATTGCCAGTTCAATACAGCAGGTAAGGCCGCCGCGCCTCGGCCCAGGCCTGTTCGTCCGGCTGCGTCGCGGCATCCAGATCCGCCGGCATCGCCGCCGCGTCGTCGACCCACACGCGCAGGCCAGGCCCGCCGTTGATCACGTCGATCGCCAGCTTGCCGAATTCATATTCGTACGGGAAATCGCGCCACAACGGATAATCGGGATAGAGCAGCCGGATCGCCTTGAACGCCAGCGCCTGGACCCGCCACGGGCGGAAGGCGGCATGATCATAGGCCGGTCCCTCGGCATGGATATGCACGCCGTGGCACAAATGGCCGGCATGCTTGTGGAAGGTCGGCTGGAACCAGATGTCGCGCAGGATACAACCGGCAAGCCATTCCGGCGCCAGCGAGCGCATCTCGGCCATCACGGCGCGGGCATCGATATCGGGGGCGCCGAACAGCTCGAGCGGGCGCGTCGTGCCGCGCCCTTCGGACAGCGTGGTTCCTTCCAGCATCACCGTGCCGGCATAGGCGCGCGCCATGTTGATGTTGGGCGCGTTCGGGCTGGGATTGATCCAGACCCGTTCGTCGAGCGGCCAGCCGAAGCCCGGTGCGCTTTCGGGCGCCCAGCCCTCCATCGCGATCACGCTGTAATCGACGTCGAGGCCCTTCTGCGCGACGAACCAGTGGCCGAGCTCGCCCAGCGTCATCCCGTGCCGCATCGGCATCGGGCCGGCCCCGACGAAGCTCTCCCACCCTGGCAGCAGGGTCTGTCCCTCGATCGGGCGCCCGGCCGGATTGGGCCGGTCCAGCACGACCACTGCCTTGCCATGCGCCGCCGCCGCTTCCAGCACATAGAGCAGGGTCGTGATGAAGGTGTAGATGCGGCAGCCCAGATCCTGCAGGTCGATC
>NZ_JAQGLC010000029.1 GCF_028293085.1 Sphingomonas bacterium | reverse complement strand
AATCGACGAAAAGGGTCGGGAGATGCTCGTCGACGGGGCGATGCGCGACGGCCAATATGTGATCGACAGCGTCAAGCCCAAGCTGGTGTTCCGCCTCGACCGCGATATGGCGAGCGCCGTGCGCGTGAAGACGAAGCGCTGATGGCAAGCTCACCGCCCATGAACGGCGGCGATCCGCGGGTCGGACCCGGCGGCGAGGAGACCGTGCGGCCGGTGGTCGCCCTGCCGCCCGCCGGCGTGCCGTGGTGGATGTTCGCGATCGGGATCGGCCTGTGCGCGATCATCCTGTTCAGCGTGCTCGACCTCAGGCGACGTTCGCTGACCGCGCCGACGACCAGGCCGCGCTTCGCCGACAATCTCGGCGGCGCGGCGCCGCAGCCCGCACCGCTCTACGTGCCGCCCGAGCCCGTGCCCGTACCGGTGGAAACCCCGGCGCCACCACCGCCGCCGCCTCCACCGCAGCCGGTTCAGCAGCCGCGGATCATCTATGTGCCGCAGCCGATGCCGCCGCAGCCGGTGCAGCCCGTGCCGCTAGCCCGGGCGCGCACGACCGCCGATCCGGCGCTGGTCGTTGATACCACGACGGGCGATGGCGGAGGTCCAGCGGTCGCTGGCGACGCGGACGCCGCCGCTGCCGGCGCCGCCGGTGCAGGCGGCGGAGCAGCCGTCGCGACGCGCGCACGCGCATCGGTCATGCGGCACCGCGCGACGACGGTGCCGCAGGGCACGCTGATCCCCGCCGTGCTCGAAACCGCGCTCGATTCGACCCGGCCGGGCCTCGCTCGCGCATTGGTCCAGCGCGATGTCCGCGGCTTCGATGGCAGCACGGTGCTGATCCAGCGCGGCAGCAGGCTGATCGGCGAGTATCGCGCCGATCTCCAGCCCGGGCAGAACCGCGCGACCGTCATGTGGACGCGGCTCGTCCGGCCGGACGGCGTGACGATCGCGCTTGGCTCGCCCGCCGCCGATCCGCTCGGACGAGTCGGGATCAAGGGCAGGGTCAACAGCCATTTCTTCGAGCGGTTCGGCTCGGCGATCCTCCAGTCGACGCTCGACGTGGGCGTCAACCTCGCGTCCCGGATCGGCAATTCCAATTCGGCGGTCATCGTAGCACTACCGGGCCTCGCCCAGAGCACGTCGGCGCCACTCACCAGCGGTTCGCAGATCCAGCCGACGCTCAAGGTTCGCCAGGGCACGGCGATCACCGTGTTCGTCGCGCGCGACCTGGATTTCACCAGCGTCGAGGCGAAGAAATGAGCGCCGCTGCGCGAGACGACCGGCCGGTCTATCTGCGCAGCTACCTCTCGCCGCTTGCCGAGATGCTGGCGCGGGGCGACGTGACCGACATCTACGTCAATCGCCCCGGCGAAATCTGGGTCGAGACGACGACAGGCGGGGTCGAACGGCACGAGGCGCCGGGGCTGGACGAGGCCACCTTGTCACGGCTTGCACGCCAGATCGCCGCGCTGTCGCACCAGGGCATCAGCCGCGAGCATCCGCTGCTTTCGGCCACGCTGCCCGACGGCGCCCGCGTCCAGGTGGTCGGGCCGCCGGCGACCAGGGGGCCGCTCGCGCTGGCGATCCGCAAGCATGTGTCGCCCGATCTCGCGCTCGACGATTATGTCGCGAGCGGCGCCTTTGCCGAGACGCGCCACGGCGAGGAGGACACGACCGATATCGATCGTGCGCTGGCGATGATGCTCGATGCCGGCGATATTGCGGGCATGCTCGCCAAGGCAGTGAAGGCGCGCAAGAATATCCTCGTTTCGGGCGGCACCTCGACCGGCAAGACGACCTTCCTCAACGCGCTGATCCGCGAAATCCCGGCCGAGGAGCGGCTGATCCTGATCGAGGACACGCCCGAGCTTCACCTCCGCCACGAAAATGCCGTCGGCCTGCTCGCGGCGCGCAGCGCGCTTGGTGAGGCGCGGGTGAGCGCGGACGATCTGCTCGGCGCATCGCTGCGTATGCGGCCCGACAGGATCATCCTCGGCGAGCTGCGCGGCGAGGAGGCCTATGCCTTTCTGCGCGCGGTCAACACCGGCCATCCCGGTTCGATGACCACCGTGCATGCCGACAGCGCCGAGCGCGCCGTCGAGCAGATTGCGTTGCTCGTGCTGCAGACCGGCACCCGGCTGAACCGCGACGACGTGGTCCATTATGTGCGCAGCACGGTTGATGTGTTCGTGCAGCTCGCCAGGAGCGGCGGGCGGCGGCATGTGGCCGAGGTGGTGCTGCGGCGCTAGTCTAGCTTCGTTCCGTGATATTTGGATCGAGGCTGTTGGCATTGCGCGGTGCGCGATTCATGTCGAGGCGCTCGCTGAGTGCGAGCGCGTTGGGAATGGCGGCGCCTGACGCTGTGTTATCGTAGATGGTCCAGCTATCCAACCCGCGCCCCTCGATCGCGCCGATGCCTTCGGCCTGCGCCGCGATGGCGGCCTCGTCATAAGGCGACCAATAGACGCGCGGCGCGCCGTGCAGTCGGAAATAGGCGAGCCCGGTCCAGCCACCAGGTTGCGCGGCGGCCGGTAGCTTCGCCGGATCCGCGGCGACCCGTGAAATCCGATGCTCGGCGAGCAGGCGATCGACATCCGGCTCGAACCAGGTCGCGTGCCTGGGCTCGATCACCATCGATGCATCGAGCGCCAGGGCGAAGGTTTCGAAGAAAGCCTCGGCGACGGCGGCGTCGAAGATCAGGCTCGGCGGCAGCTGGACGAGCACGGGTCCGCGCTTCTCGCCAAGGCCGCCGGTTTCGTCGGCGAACCGGTCGAGCAGGTCGGCGCAGTCCGCCAGGCGACGCTCGTGCGTGATCGATTTGGGCAGCTTCACGGCGAAGCGGAAATCGGGCGGCACGCTCGCCGCCCATCGCTCATAGGTCGCGCGCCGATGCGGCCGATAGAAGCTGCTGTTGATTTCGGCCGCGTTGAACCGCCGGGCATAGCGGGCGAGGTTGGTGCCGTCGCCTGGAAAACAGTCGGCCAGGGCGGAGCCGATCGACCAGCCGGCGACGCCGATCCTGATTGCCATGCAGATCTCCTTCGCGGTTGGGCAATCGATCGGACGTCGCGAAGTTCCACGATATGGTCGGATTCGCGTCACTGATGAAGCGGCAATGCAAGACGAGCGAGCGTGATCGTGTCGAACATCAATCAATTTCAGTGCGCCAATGTAACGGAGGCGCAATGACAAATAGGTATTTGCACCTATGCCCATTGAAGTGATCTGGAAACCAACTCTATAGGAAAATACTACAATTAAAAATGGTAGGCGATGCTCCTATCATCGCGATCGGGGAATCGAAATTTATAACTCGGAGGGACTCTCGTCGGAGCCTTGTACTCATAGTGTCGAAAATCGCGCGCTGATAGAAGCGAGGGATTGGAGCGATACTGCGCTTGGGCCGCTGGAAAACTGGCCCAGGAGCTTGACGGTGGCTGTCGATCTTGTGCTGGCATCGCCAGTCGCGATGACAGTGCTGTGGGGGCCAGACCTCATCCAGCTCTACAATGCCAGCTATTCGGCAATCGCAGGCCCCCGTCATCCGCAGGCGCTCGGGCAACCGACCCGCGAATGCTGGCCCGAAGTCTGGGACTTCACGGCGCCGATCTACGAAGCCGTGCTGCACGGGGAGACGCGGTCGTTCCAGGGGCAATTGCTCCTGCTCGCCCGTCATGGCGTGCCGGAAGAGGCGTGGTTCGATCTCGCCTACAGCCCCTTGCGCGACGATGACGGCAACAATGCCGGCATATTGGTCGTCGTCACCGAAACGACGCGACAGGTGCTGGCCGAACGCAAGGTGGCGAGCGAGATCGATCGTCAACGCCGATTGTTCGAGCAGGCGCCCGGTTTCATCTGCATCTCGTCCGGGCCGGAGCATGTCTATGTCTTCGGGAACCAGGCCTATGAGCGGTTGATCGGGCACCGGGATTACATCGGGAAGACGGTGCGGGCAGCGATGCCGGAGATCGAAGGCCAGGGGTTCTTCGAGTTGCTGGACAAGGTCTATGCGACGGGAGAGCCCTTCGTTGCCGAACACCTCCCCGCGAGCATTCAGGGTTCCCCGGGCGGTCCGAGCGAAGAGCGGTTCGTCGATTTCGTTTTCGCGCCGGTGATCGACGACGCGGGCCGGGTCAGCGGAATCATTACCCAGGGACATGATGTCACGGACGCCTATCGCGCACGCGAAGCCTTGCTCGACAGCGAAAGGCGCCTGCGCGACGTGAATGCCGAACTCGAACGGCGCGCCGCCGATCGCGCCATTATCGAAGCCACGTCGCTGGCGCGCGAGGCGCAGCTGCGCTCGATCCTGGAGGCCGCGCCTACCGCGGTGATCGTGGTGGACGATCGCGGGATGATCCTCGAATTCAACCCGGCCGCGGAATATCTCTGGGGATATGCCGCCGGTGACGTGGTGGGGCGACCGGTTTCGATGCTGACCGGACCGGAGGAACATGAGCGGCTCATCGCGATGATCGCGCGCCAGCCCTTGCCGGGGGAACATGGTGCGGGGCGCGCGCCCGAGGCCGCCTTCGTGCTGACGCGCGACGGAAGGCGGCTTGCGATCGAGGTGAGCGTCGGCAGGGCGCGCACGCCGCAAGGCAATCTCGTCACCATCTTCTGCCGCGATATTTCGGAACGCATGGCGAGCGAGCAGCGGCTGAGCGAGTTGGGCGCCGAACTCGCCCATGTTTCCCGCCAGCGGGTGATGAGCGAACTGGCATCCGATCTGGCGCACGAGTTGAACCAGCCGCTGACCGCGGCCAGCAACTTCCAGGCTGCCGCGGGCATGCTGATCAAGGGCGGGGAAAGCAGCGAGCGCGTCTCGGACCTGCTGGACATGAGCGGCGAGCAGATCCTGCGCACGGGCGAGATCATCCGTCGTCTGCGCGACTTTCTGACGAAGCGCGACATCGAAATGCAGAGCGTATCGCTGGCCAGCACGGTTCGGGACGCGGTCGATCTCGTGCTGTTCGGTGCTGCCCAGTTCAACACCCGTGTCGTCAATCTGCTCGATCCTGCGCAGGACGCAATCTTCGCCGATCGCATCCAGGTGCAGCAGGTGCTGGTGAACCTGCTCAGCAACTCGCTGGAGGCGCTGTACGAGACGCCCGCCGGGATGGGCGAGATCATCATCGAGTCCCGGGCGTGCGAGGGCGGCATGATCGAGATTTCGGTGAGCGACAACGGCCCGGGCCTGCCGCCGCGATTTCACGAACAGCTTTATTCGCGCTTCGTTACCACCAAGGAGGGCACCGCCATGGGGATCGGCCTGTCGATCTCGCGCCGGATCGTCGAGGCCCATGGCGGCACGCTGGTGGCCGAAAACCGGCCCGAGGGCGGGGCGGTCTTCCGCTTCACCGTGAGTGCGCCGCGGGGACTGGAGGAATGACCGGCCTCGACACCCTTTCACCCTTTAGCGCGCGGAGCTTGCGATATATCGCCGCCCGCCGCATCGTCGCGCGATGCGTACCGTGTCCGATACCGTCTCCGTCCGCCTCTATCATCTCGCCGACGGCGACGATGGCGGGGGCGCCTCGACCTTGTTCTACGGCCCGCTCACCGAGGCGATGACGATCGCCGCAGCGCAACCGGAGGAGGTCCAGGAAAGCCTGTTCATCGCGACCGAGAACGATGTCGTGGCCTATCTCGACCTGATCGAAGGCTGACCGTCTAACCCTCTTCGATGGTCCGGCTGCCCTCGGGCCCGACCGCCAGCTCGCGCCAGTCGAGTTCTTCCTGCAATATCTCGAAGCTGTCCTCGCCGAGCGTGTAATCGTCGCGCATCCCCTGCAGCTTCTCGCGTTGCGCGGCGATCGCGGTGCGTTTCAGGCGCTGGCGTTGTTCGAATTCATTGTCCGCCGCGTCGCTCTTGAGCGCGTCACGGTCGATCTCGAGTTGGCGGCGCGTCTCCTCGGCGATCCGGCCCTCGGCATCGGCGATCGCCTCCAGCGCGGCACCGGCAAGGGTGCACCGCGCGTCGGCCAGTTCGCGTTCCTCGGCGCCGCCATCGTGCAGTTTGAGCAGGCGGATCAGCGGCGAGAGGGTCAGGCCCTGGATGACCAAAGTCGCCAGCACCACGGCAAACGCCGAGAGCACGATCAGGTCTCGCTGCGGAAAATCGGCGGGCAGGGCGAAGGCCGTGGCCAGCGTGACCAGCCCGCGCATCCCGCACCAGCCGATCACCACGCCCTGGGCGAGGCTCGCCGGTCTGATATTGCCGCGCAGGACCCTGAAACGCTTCGCCAGCCGGTTGTACAGCATCACCCACGCCATGCGGGTGGCGACGACCGCGACGATTACCAGGCCGGCAAAGCGCATTGCCTCATACAGCCTTGCGGACTGCATCTCGCCGACGATGGCGCGCACCTGCATTCCCATCAGCAGGAAGGCGAGCACGTTGAGCAGGAACACGACGGCGCCCCACACCGCGAAGGATTGCACGCGGTTGCGCGCGCTGGCCCGCACCACCGACGAATTGGCGATGAACATCGCCATCGCGACCACGGCCAGCACCGGCGACAGGCCGAGCCGATCGGCGATGATCCATAGCAGATAGGTATTCACGAATTCGAGGAGATTGCCGCCCAGCGACCCCCGCGTGAAGGGCGTGATGAAGCGGTTGAGCCAGGCGAAGGCGATGCCGAGCGCGATTCCTCCGGGCGCGGCGAGGCCGAGCCGTACCGCCACGCCGCCATCGATCCCGCCATGGCTCTGGACCGCGACCGCGGCACCGAACAGGAGCAAGGCGGTGGCGTCGTTGAGCAGGCTCTCGCCGGTCAGCACCTCGACCGTCCGGCGCGGCAGCTTGGCCGATTGCAGCACGGTGGTCGCCGCGGCGGCGTCGGGCGGCGCGACGATCGCGCCCAGCGTGATCGCGGCGGCGATCGGCAGCCCGGCGAACGCCCAGCCGATCCACGCCACCACCGCTGTCGTCAGCAGTACCGCGACGACCGCGAGCGCGAGCAACGGGCGCCACAAATTCCGGATCGCGGCGACCGGAAAATCGAAGGCCGCGTCGACCAGCACCGGGGCGATGAACAGCGCCAGCGCGGTGTGGCCGTCAAGCCCGATCGCCGGCGTGCCCGGGATCAGCGCGACGACCACGCCGGCCGCCGCCAGCATCGTCGGATAGGGAATCCTCGTCCGCCGTGACACCTGCAGCAGCAAGATCGCCATCAGCAGCAGTGCGATCAGGCTCTCGAAGAACGTCATGCCTTATTCTAAACCGGGCGATGCGCGTCCGTCCAATTGCGTTAATTTTGATCTGCCGGGCCGAGGACCGTGTAAGAGCTGTGCCACCCGAAAGCCGCGTTGGTGCGCTTCCGTCGACCGGAGAATGGCATGAATAGCGACACCGTCATTATCCCGACCAACGGTGCGCCGCAGCCTGGCGAGGAAGCATCGCCGGCGCTGCCCGGCGCCGTGACGAGCGGCGATCTGCGCCGCGCCGCCTGGGCCGCGTCGCTTGGCAGCGCGCTCGAATATTACGACTTCGCGCTGTACAATCTCGCGGCTGCGCTGGTGTTCGGGCCGCTGTTCTTCCCCTCGGCCAACCCTGCTTTGGGCGTCATCGCCAGCTTTGCGACTTTCTTCGTGGGCTTTGCCGCGCGGCCATTCGGCGGCATCATCTTCGGGATCCTGGGGGACCGTTACGGCCGCAAATTCGTGCTGATCGCGACGCTTCTCCTCATGGGAACGTCCAGCACGCTGATCGGGGTGCTGCCGACCTATGCGACGGCGGGAATCTGGGCGCCGATCCTGCTGGTGTTCCTGCGCGTGATGCAGGGCCTGGGGGCCGGCGCCGAGCAGGCCGGTGCCGCCATATTGATGGCGGAATATGCGCCGCCCGCCCGCCGGGGCTATTATGCGGCGCTCCCGCTGGGCGGGGTGATGCTCGGCTCGGCGGGGGCGGCGACGATCTATCTGCTGGTGCTGGCCGGCATCGGCGATCCGGCGAACAGCTATGTCTGGCGCTTCCCGTTCCTGTTCAGCGTCGTCATCATCGCGACGGCCTTCTGGGTCCGGCTTCGTCTCAAGGAATCGCCGTCCTTTGCCAGGCTCGAGGCCCGCCAGCAAGTCGATCAGCGGCCGCTGCGAAACCTGCTGGCCGGATCGCGCCGGCCGCTGCTGACCGTGATCGGCCTGAGGATCGGGGAGGGCAGCGCCTCGGCAATCTACCAGTCGCTGGCGATCAGCTACATGGTGACCGTGACCGGCCTGGGCGCGCGGATCGGCATCTTCGCCTTGCTGGCGAGCAGCACGACGGGCGCGCTGATGACCTGGTTCGCCGGGCGGCTGAGCGACCGGTTCGGCCGGGTGCCGATGTACCGCCTCTATGCCGTGACGCAGCTGGCGTTGGCCTTCCCGGTCTGGTGGGCGCTGAGCCAGGGCAATCAGGCACTGAGCATCACGGCACTGTCGATCGCACTGCTCCCGGTATGGGGCATGCTCGGCACGCAGGGCGCCTTCCTGCCCGAGCTGTTCGGCGCGCGGCACCGCTATGTCGGCGTGGCGATGGGACGCGAAATCGCCGCGATGACCGCGGGCGGCCTGTCGCCGCTGATCGGCGCTTTCATCATCGCTTTTATGGCGGGCAGGGGCGATGCCGGCCTCGCCTGGATCCCGCTTGCCGCCTATGTCGTCGCGGCGACCTGCATTACGCTAGCCACCATTTTGGTGACGCCAGAGACGCGCGGACGCGACCTTGACGCGCTTTGCGATGCACCGCGACAGGCACGTGCGCCCTGACGAGACTCCTCGACTTCTGCTCCGTCACCGAGAGGATTGGCGCGCCCGGCTGGATTCGAACCAGCGGCCTCAAGATTAGAAGTCTCGTGCTCTATCCAACTGAGCTACGGGCGCGCGCTGGCTGCGGACTAGCGCGGATTGCGCGGGGGCGAAACCGCCTTCATATTCGGCGCGCACGGGCAGGGGGAATGGCGCATGGCGGAAGGAAGCGGGCTGAAGGCGGTCAGTGCGGGGGACGTGGCCGGGGGGCATTTCCGCTATTATGATTTCGTCATGGCCGCGTTCGTCGCGATCATCCTGCTGTCGAACGTGCTCGGCGCGGGCAAGGTCGCGGTGGTCAACCTGCCCGGGATCGGCCTGTGGCCGTTCGGCGCGGGCATCCTGTTCTTCCCGATCAGCTATGTGATCGGCGACGTGCTGACCGAGGTGTACGGTTATGCCCGGACGCGCCGGGTGATCTGGGCGGGCTTCGTCGCGGTCCTGTTCATGGCCTTCATGTCCTGGGTCGTCGTCGCGCTGCCGCCGTCGCCGGACTGGAAGAACCAGGCGGCGTACGAGACGATCTTCGGGCAGGTGCCGCGGATCGTGTTCGCGTCGATGATCGCCTTCTGGGCGGGCGAGTTCGTCAATTCCTACGTGCTCGCGCGGATGAAGATCTGGACCGAGGGCAAGCATCTCTGGACGCGCACGATCGGCTCGACGATCTTTGGCGAGGGCGTCGACAGCCTGATCTTCTACCCGCTTGCCTTTCTCGGCGCGGAGGGCTGGACGACCGACCTGGTGATCAAGGTGCTGATCACCCAGTGGGTGCTGAAGGTGTCGTGGGAAGTGCTGCTGACGCCGGTGACCTATCTCGTCGTCAATTTCCTGAAGCGGCGCGAGGGCGTGGACGTGTTCGACAGGGGCACCGATTTCTCGCCGTTCAAGGCCAGGGTTTGAGCGCGCTGCAGGTCGCCAAGCTCTGGCTGGTCGGGCATACCGGCCTCGCCAAGGATGCGCTGCATATCTACGTCGCTTTGTTCCTGCTGTTCGGCGCGGCGCTCGCGCTGCGCCGGCCGCTGTCGAGCTGGCGGCCCTGGCTGGTGGTGCTCGCGGCGGCGCTGATCGGGGAAGCATGGGACGTCCGCGACCGGCTGGTGAACGCGATCCCGCTCGATTTTCGCGGCGACTGGCACGACATCTGGAACACGATGTTCTGGCCGACAATGATCTTGCTCCTGGCGCGGTACACGTCAGTTTTCCGAACAGTACATATAACCAAATAGGTTTTCATACAAAGGGAGTCCGAGGCCGGAATCGAACCGGCTCATGGCGGGGTTGCGACCCGCTGCGTTCCCATTTCGCCACTCGGACGTCGCCGCTGCCCTCAGGGGTGACCGGCGGGATTTGCACCCGCTGGCACCGGAATCACAAACCGGCCGCGCACTGCATTGCGTTCGGCCACACCTCAAAGCAGCGTAAATCGGGGATTATCTGAAGGAGCGAACCACGACGCCAACGGGCGGGTTCAGTTTCTCATGCGCGCGCCAGGGGCGCGCGCAGTCATGCGAGCATCAATGTCGACAGCTAAAGGGTCGCGGACACGTATAGGGCATGAGCAAAGTCATGCCCTGCCTATGTCATTGAAACCTGCGTGGCGCAAGAGCCTATCTGGATAATCGTGGCACTCAGGCGCCGACCGTCTCCAGCAGCCCCTCGAACATCCGGCGGCCGTCGACACCGCCGTGCGCCGCCTCGATCCGGCGTTCGGGGTGGGGCATCATGCCGAGCACATTGCCCGCCGCGTTGAGCACCCCGGCGATCTTGCGCGCGGAGCCGTTGACCTGGCCGGCGTAGCGGAAGGCGACGCGGCCTTCGCCCTCGAGCCGGTCGAGCGTTTCGGCATCGGCGAAGTAATTGCCGTCGTGATGCGCGACCGGGATGGTGATCGTCTCGCCCTGATCATAGCGGCTGGTGAAGGCGGATTGGGCGTTGGCGACGGTCAGCTCGACGTCGCGGCAGACGAAATCGAGCCCCTCGTTGCGCATCAGCGCGCCGGGGAGCAGCCCGGCCTCGGTCAGCACCTGGAAGCCGTTGCAGATGCCGAGCACGGGCAGGCCGCGTTCGGCGGCCTCGACCACCGCGCGCATGATCGGCGACCGCGCCGCGACAGCGCCGGAGCGGAGATAATCGCCATAGGAAAAGCCTCCGGGCAGGGCGACGAGGCCGAGGCCCGCGGGCAGGCTCGTCTCGCCATGCCAGACCATGGCCGGCTTCACGCCGGTCACCGCTTCCAGCGCGACGGCGATGTCGCGGTCGCAGTTCGATCCGGGAAAGACGATGACGGCGGTCTTCATGCGCGTTCCACCCGGTAATTCTCGATCACGGTATTGGCGAGCAGCTTGCGGCACATCTCGTCCACGCTCGCGTCGCTGGTGTCGTCGGCCAGGTCGAGCTCGATCAGCTTGCCCGCGCGGACATCGTTGACGCCGGCAAAGCCCAGGCCCTCCAGCGCCTTGTGGATGGCCTTGCCCTGCGGATCGAGCACGCCGTTCTTCAGCGTGACGAAGATGCGGAGCTTCATGAGCGATTCCTGAGCTGGGGAAGTTGGCGCCGCTATGGCGGGCAGCGCGGCTCGTCGCAAGCTTCATGGAAAATTTACGCCGCCAGCGCAGCTTTCGAGGCGCGCCATGCGCGGGGCATGGCCGTGTGGGGAGTTTGGGGCATGGCCGGGCTGGCAATGGTGCTGTTCATCGCGCTGTTCGCGTTCGGGGGACAATATTTCGGATGGGCCGATCCGACCGGGCACGTTCAGCTCGCTTTGTTCACCGCCTTCATCTTCGGCATCATCTGCGGATACCGGGTGAAGGGTTAGGCCTAGAAATAGCGGGCGAGGGCGAAGCGGACGCGAACCCGATCGTTCGCGTAATAAGCGATCGACGAATCGGTGCGGGTGTAGCTGACGCTGACCTGCGGCGAGAAGCCGAGCACGCGGATCTTGCGATTGCCGAGCGTCGCGCGGGCGGTGTAGCGCCAGTCCCCCCGCGGTTCGAGCGAGAAGAGCCACATCGCCGCGTCATAGTGCGCGCGCGACAGGGTGCCGCTGATGCCGAAATTGATGCCGTGCGGAAGCTCGCCACCGATGCCGCCGATCGCGCCGACCTCGGTGCTGGAATAGGTTTCTGCCTTGAGCCAGTCGCGGCGCACGAACAGGCCGGTCGACACGACGAGGCTGCGGGTCAGCGCATGCTCGTAGGTGGCATAGGCGCTGCCCTGCCATCCGCTGTAATCGCGGTCGAACAGGGCGATGGTATGCCGCAAGTCGAGCTGGACGCCGACACGATCGCTGCGGCCGAGCACGGCCTGGCCGCCCAGTTTCGCGCCCGTCTGACGGCTCACGACATTGCCGCCATACCAGCGCTGCGCACCGACCGCTTCGGCGGAGAAGCTGACGCGCTCCGACGGGCGTAGCTCGGGTCCGGCGGCAAGCTGGACCTGATAATCGTCGAAGGAAGCGCCGGCGTAGTTCGTGCCGCTGCCGTCGAAGTCGACCAGCATCGATGCCTTGGCCGCGATCGGCAAGCGCACGCCTGCGGAAATCGAGGCGGTCTCGCCCAGGCCGCTGCGTGCCCTGGCGTTGGCGTCGAGCGTCAAGGGCAGGGTACCGCCGCCCCACAGGACATTGATCGTATCGGCGCCGGTGGCGTTGTTGATATTGCTGTCGGGTACCAGCCCGAAATCGACGTCGACCCGCCAGGCACGCTTGCTTCGGATCACGTCGCGCACCGCACGGATGGTCCGCGCGACATCGATGGGCAGGTCCTTGTCCTGCTCGGCAATCTTGAACTGGCGGTCGGCGCTCGCGGCATGCCCCATGGCGAGCATCTCGCGCGCGAGCTCGAGCCTGACGCGAGTCTGTGCGGGGTCGTCCGAAAGGATCTGCTTGTAGATCGACGCGGCGCCGGCATGGTCGCCGGTCTTGGCCGCCACAAAGCCCCTGAGAAACCGGGTCTCCAGCTTCAGCGCCGGAATGTTGCCCAGGGCCGCGAGCATCGGGCGGGCCTCCGCATAGCGGCCGGCTTCAACCAGCTTCCGCGCTTCGGCCAGCAATTGCGGGGGCGTGAGCTGAGCGACACAGACGCTGGCGGTACAGCGGTCGATCAGCACCTGCGCGGATTCCTGCGCGCCGGCCGGTGATGCCAGCGGCGCCAGGAGCAGCGCCGCCAGCATCAGCCGCGGATGGACGGTCATTTTTTGGCCGTGAACGCGCCGAGAATGTCGATCCGCTGATCGGGTATGCCGCCGACGACCCGGAAGCCGCCACCGACTTCCTCCGCCCCGGGGCCGAAAAAGGCGCCGTCGATGCTCGATCCGGCGACCGTCACCGGAAGGTTGGTTGCGCCGTTGTGGAAGGTGAAATTGCCGCCGACGAACGAGCCCTTGAAACCGCCGGTGCCGGCGAGATCGATGGTGGCGGTGCCGCTTGCGGTGAACGTCGTGCCGCCCGGCAGATAGGCGCTGGTGGGCGACGTGTACCGGTCTATCTGCGGATTGAGGACCGCGCCGGCGAGCGTCATGCCGACAGTCCTGGAGCCGAAGTTGACGGACAGGTTGGCCGTTCCGGTGAGCCACTGGAAATAGCTCGGCAACTCGGTGCCGTTGGCGCCGTCCAGCGTCGGGTTATAGACCATCGTCGCGAGCATGGTGCCGTTATAGGTGCCGGTGCCGGTCGTGGGGACGGCGGAATTCGCGGTCTGCGCGCCGTAGGCGAAGGCGCCGCGCTCCAGATGCCACACGTCCTGGGTGAAGGACGCTGCGCCCACGGTGACCGTGCCGAAGCTCAGCGAATTCCGCACATACCCGGCAAAGGTGACATATTTGGTGTTGCTGCCGGGCTTTTCGTAAAACAGGGTGGTCGAGGTGTAGCTCGATCCCGGATCGCCGTCGGGGGGCGTGGTGTTCGTGCCCGGATAGATGAAACCCGAACCGCTCGAGCCGTAGGGCGAGCGCGGGTCGCCGTCGCCGGCCTGGAGATACTGGATGTTCGCGTTGTTGTAGATGGCGGCCGCGCCGGTCAGGCCATTCAGGTTGGGCGTGCCCCATTGCGGTTCGACGGTGCCACCGAAATTGGTGCGGCTGGCGGGATCCTGGAAACGGGTGGTGGTGGCAGCGCCGCTCTTCGGATCCGACACGGTGAGGGTGAAGATGGCGTCGCGGGGATCATAGGCGATGGTGATCGCGCTGTCGCGGACGGTGCTGGCGTTGCCGGCATAGATCTGCCCCTGTTGCCCGCAGCAACCGCGCGAATCGGTGACATATTCGTACACCAGCTCGCCGCCGATGCCCTTGTACGTCTTGGCGTCCACGGGATTGGCGAATTGCGAATAGATGTCGGTGGCGGGCGTCGGCGTTGGCGTGCCGGCGGGCGGCGCGGTGCTGCCCACGGTCTGGACACCAGTACCGCTGCAGGCGGCCAACGGTATGGCCGTGGCGAGAAGAAGTAGTTTACGCATGACTGTTGCGTTCCCCATGTCCGTGATCCGGTATGGGAGGAGTAAGCGGAACTGGTTAAGGACCTGCTAACCAACAACTAAAAGTCGTGCTGTTATTTGCCCTTGCTGAGCCGGTGCTTCTCGAGATCGAGCACCGCGCCATCGGCGCCTTCGGGCAGCAGGCCGAGCCGCCGGGCGACCTCCTGATAGGCCTCGACCTCGCCGCCGAGATCGCGGCGGAAGCGATCCTTGTCGAGCTTCTCGTTGGTTTCCATGTCCCACAGGCGGCAGCCATCGGGGCTGATCTCGTCGGCAAGGATCACCCGGGCATAGTCGTTATCCCAGATGCGGCCGAATTCGAGCTTGAAGTCGACGAGGCGGATGCCGATCCCGGCGAACAGGCCGCACAGGAAATCATTCACCCGGATCGCGAGGTCGGCGATGTCGTGCATCTCCTCCTGGCTCGCCCAGCCGAACGCGGCGATATGCTCGTCGGTGATCATCGGATCGCCGAGCGCGTCGTCCTTGTAATAATATTCGATGATCGTGCGGGGCAGCTGGGTGCCCTCCTCGATCCCGAGACGCTTCGACAGCGAGCCGGCCGCGACGTTGCGGATCACCACCTCGACCGGGATAATCTCAACCTGGCGAATGAGTTGCTCGCGCATGTTGAGCCGGCGGATGAAGTGTGTCGGCACGCCGATATGCCCGAGCAGGGTGAAGACATGCTCCGAGATGCGGTTGTTGAGCACGCCCTTGCCGCTGATCGTGCCTTTTTTCTGGGCGTTGAACGCGGTCGCGTCGTCCTTGAAATACTGGATCAGCGTGCCGGGCTCGGGGCCCTCGTACAGGATCTTGGCTTTGCCTTCGTAGATCTGGCGGCGGCGAGCCATGATGGCGTTACCCTTGAAATGAGCAGCCCCGGCGGCGCGGGATGCGCTGGCCGGGGCCGGAAGACCGTGGCTATATCGGAAGGCCGGAGGTGGCGCAATCAGCTTGGCGGCGCATCCTCCTCGATATTGGCATCCGCCTTGCCCGGAAAGGATGGGCGGAAGCGGCGCCAGCCCCACCAGCCAAGCCCGCCCAGGATCAGCCAGGGGCCCAGGAAGATGAGCATCCGCAGGATCGCGCCGATGCCGATCACGAACAGATTGCCCGATGCCGACACCGCATCGCCGATCCCGCCGCCGACATGTTCGACCGTGGGCGCCGCGGCGGCATAGTCGATATCGATCGTCGACATGGCGACGCGGCCCTGGAGCTCGCCGAGCCAGCTTCGCGCCTGATCGATCTCCTCCTGCGCGGCGGCGACGCTGCGCTCCGCCTCGACCAGCTCGGCGACACTGCCCTTGCGGGTGCGCAGCACCTCGGTGAGCCGGGCGACGAGCAATTCGCGCTGATGCAGCCGCGCCTCGGTGTCGGACATGTCCTTCGACACGTCCTCGGCGGTGATCGAGCGGCTGACCGCGCGGCCACCGGCGCCCGCGACTGCCTTTTCGAGCGCGGCGCCGAACTGGCGCGCGATCGCGCTGGCGACGCGGATCTTCAGGCTTGCCCTGGCGACCTGTTCGTCGCTCGCTTCGCTGTCCATCGCCAGCACCTGGCAGCGTGCCGGGCCGAGCTTGTCGCAGAGCGCGACATGCGCCTCCTGTGCCCTGGCGATGCTCGTGCCGGGCAGGACGAAGGAATATTTGTAGCTGTACGCCATCTTGGGAACGGAGACGGCGATCGGCTCCGGCGCCCCGGGCGCTCCCGGCTTCGCGGCGGCGGGCGCTGCCTGTTCGCTGACGTCGAAATGCGACACCCCGGAGGGGGACGAGGAAGAGGCAGGCCCTTTGCTGCATGCCGCCAGGCCCAGGCACATGGTTGCCAACAACACGTACCGCATCGCCGCTCTCCCTGATATTTGGGTTACACTGTCACATTGGTGGGTATTAAGTCAATGCGCAGTGAAGCGGGATCTGGACGGATCGCTTATTCGGCGGTTTCGCGTTCCGGATGATCGTCGCGGGCGAACCAGCGCTGGATCACGTTGCGGTCTGCGCCCGTTTCGCGCGGGGCCGGCGGAAGCTCCGGCGCGGCCATCTGATCGGCCGGGCCCTGGACGATGCGGCGCAGGATCAGCGCGCCGCCGAGCAGCAGGACAAGCCATGGGCCGACGCCGGCCAGCACGGTGAACAGCCCGGCGAGCGAGGATTGCAGCGTCTGCCACGCGGTATCGAAAGTGTTGTCGGCCGAGCCCAGGCCGCCGGCAACGACCCCGCCGGAGACATAGGTGATCAGCACCGGCGTCGTCGCGACGCTCGATCCGGCCCCCTGGTCGATTTCGCCGATCGTGGCGATGGCGCCGCGCAAACGATCCGCCTTTGCCGACAACAGGGTCCGCTGATCGTTGTTCGTGATGCTGCGAAGCTGGGCTTCGGTGTTGCCGAGCGCATCGCGCAGTTTCTGGATGACGGCATCGCTGCGGCCCTTGGCGGCCGCTGAATCGACACCGGCGATATCGGCCTTGATCAACGTGCCATGCACGCTTTTCACCGTCCGCGCCGCCGCTTCGCCATAAGCCCGGGCGAGCGTGGGATCGAGCTTGAGCGTCAGGCTTGCCGTGACGCGATTCTCGTCATCAACGGCGTAGCGGATCGCGGTGATCTTGCAGCGGCCGGGGCCGAGCTGCTCGCACCCTTTGGCATGACTGTCCTGCACGTCGGCGATACGGGCGAAGGGGATGCGGAAGGCATAACGATAGTCGAACGCACCGGCCGGTTCCGCGGCGCCGGCCTGGGCGGTGGACCCCGGCGTGGCGCTTCCCGACTGATCGGGCACCTGATCGCAAGCGGCGAGCATCAACAGCGCCGCCAATACCGCAACGACTCGCATGGTAAACTCCCCCAACCGGTCGAACCGACATAGGGGAATTGGTTAACGCCGCAAATCCCGGTTCAGGTGACGGCGTTCCGTTTCGAGAATTCGGGATCGAGATAGGCGCCGGTGGCAAGAACATCGCGCAGTATCGCGCGTGCCCGCACCACGTCTTCGAAGCCGAGATAGAGCGGCGTCAACCCGAATCGCAGGATATCGGGATCGCGGAAATCACCGATCACGCCGCGCGATATCAATGCCTGGCACAATGCATAGGCCTGGGGGTGGCGGAAGCTGATATGGCTGCCGCGCCGCGCCGGATCGGCCGGCGAGACGCAGTCCAGGCCGATCGCCTTGCCGATGGCGGCGAAGGCATCGAACAGCCTGACGCTCTTGGCCCAGAGTTGGCCTAGATCTGCCTCAAGCGACAGGTCCACGCTGGCTTCGAGCCCGGCCAGCCCGAGCATCGGCGGTGTCCCGGCCAGCCAGCGCGTCATGCCGGTGGCGGGGCGGTATCCGTCTTCGAAGGCGAAGGGTGCGGCATGGCCCATCCAGCCCGACAAGGGGCTTGCGAGCCGATCCTGCCATTTCGTGTGAACATGGAGAAAGGCCGGTGCACCCGGGCCGCCGTTCAGATATTTGTAGCCGCAGCCCACCGCGAGGTCCGCATTCGAGCCGTTCAGGTCGATCGGCACCGCACCGGCGCTGTGGCTCAGGTCCCACAGGACGAGCGCGCCCGCCACATGGGCCTTCTCGCTCCAGGCGGCCATGTCGAAGCGTTCGGCGGTCTTGTAATGGACATGGGTGAGCAGCAGCAGCGCGGTGTCGTCGCCCAGCGCCGCACCGATTTCGGCGCGCGGCACCGCCTTCAGCACCGCGCCGGGCACGCAGCCGACCGCGCCTTCGGCGATGTGCAGGTCGGTCGGGAAATTGCCGAGCTCGCTCACCACCGTCTTGCGTTTCGGATCGAGGCGGAGCGCGGCGACGATCAGCTTGAACAGATTGGCCGAGGTCGAATCGGCGACGATCACTTCGTCCGCGCCGGCCCCGATCAGCGTCGCGATCTTGCCGCCGATCCGGCGCGGCGCCTCGATCCAGCCTTCGTTCCAGCTGCGGATCAGGCGTTCGCCCCATTGCCGCTCGATCATGTCGCCGAGCGCGGGCGCCGTGGCGCGGGGCAGGGGGCCGAGCGAATTGCCGTCGAGATAGATCACGCCTTCGGGCAACGCGAACCGGTCGCGGAAGGACCGTAGCGGATCGGCGGCGTCGAGCGCGCGCGCTTCGTCGAGCGTCATTGCTTCAGCGCCGCGCGGATCAGCCCTTTGGTTTCGGCCCAAGCCGCCGTCTCGGGCGCGACCAGCTCGACATGGCCGGTGGCGGGGACGACGTGGAGTATGGCCTTGTCGCCGGCTTTTCGCGCCTGCTCCTCATAGCCGGTGCCGAGCCGGATCGGGATGACCCGGTCCTCGCGGCCATTCACCAGATCCTGCGGCACGCCGATCGGCAGCAGGCGCGGCACCGAGGTATCGGCGTAGATATCGAGCCGCGTGCCCGGTGCACCGACGAGCCGGGCGACGACCTCGGTGCCGCAGCCATTATCCGGGCTCGCCGCGGTTGCCTCGAGATCGGGCAGGCCGCCGAGGCTGATGACATGCGCTATGGGGAGCGGGTTGGCGATGGCGAGCGGGCTGCCTTTGGGCAGCTTCGGCCGTGCCGCCAGCCATAGAGCGAGGTGACCGCCGGCCGAATGGCCGACCGCGACGACGTGGCGGATATCGAGATGGAAGCGCGCCGCGTTCGCGGCGAGCGCATCTGCCGCCATGGCGGCATCGAGGAAGGTGCCGGGATAGCCGCCGCCCGGGCGATCGACGCCGCGATAATCGATGTTCCACACCGCGATACCTTCCTTGCGGAGGTCATCGGCGATCCAGTTCATCAGGCTGCGGTCGGCGATGCTGGTCGTCCAGCAGCCGCCATGGACCATCAGCACGGTCGGGAAGGGGCCCGTCCCGGCCGGCAGCCAGACATCGGCCTTCTGCATCTCGTCACCGCCATAGGCGATGGTCGCATCGGCTTTGGGTTGCGGCCGGCCGACGAGATCGGGCCAGGTGAGCAGGGGAGGATCAGCGGTCATCACCGCCGGGGTCAACGCGAGAAGCGTAATCAAGGCAAGCCGGAACATGCCTGCCCTGATAGGCTCCCCGCGTCCTGGTGTCGAAGCCTAGGCGGCCTTGCGCGGCGCGCCCGGCTTGGCGGTGCCCGGGCGCTTGCGCCAGGGCGCGTCGAAATCATAGGCATTCTGCCGGGCGAGGCCGGTGCCGATGACTCGCGCCACCTTATGGATCGCCGCGTGGATGTCGTCGCTCAGCCGATGATGGTTGTCGGCCCAGGCCGGGCTGTAGAAATCGTCGCGCATCGCCATTCTCCTCTTCGTGCTGGCGTTGATGACAGGCCGGATATGCGATGGCCGGTGTCGTTACGCCAACAAATCATTGGACATGATCGATAAGGCTGCCTTATCGATGGGCGATGCGCCGCATCCCGCCACTCTCCGCCGTTCGGGTGTTCGAGGCGGCCGCGCGTCACGAGAATTTCACTGCGGCCGCAGTCGAGCTCGGCATGACCCAGGCGGCGGTGAGTTATCAGATCAAGCTGCTCGAGGAGCGGCTCGGCGTGCCGCTGTTCCGGCGCGAGAAGAAGCGCGTTTTGCTCACCGACGCGGCGCGCCGGATCGCGCCGCAGGTCGGCCGCGCCTTCGATGCGCTCGATTCGGCTTTCTCGACCATTCGCGCGGAGGATGAGGGGCTGCTGACCGTCTCGACCTCCAACACCTTTGCCAACACCTGGCTCGCCTGGCGGCTCGGCAGTTTCCAGATGGCGCATCCCGACATGGCGGTGCGGCTGCTGACCAGCGACGCGCTGGCCGAGTTCGGCAGCGACGATGTCGATGTCGCGATCCGCGCGGGCATCGGCCCCTGGGCCGATCTGTCGCAGGACCTGCTGGTCAAGATCGACTTCACCCCGATGTGCAGCCCCGGCTTCCTCCGGCGTCATGGGCCTTTCGCGCCGGCGGATCTGCTCAAGGTGCCGCTGATCAGCCCGCACGATAGTTGGTGGCCATTCTGGCTGCGCGAGGCCGGGGTCGACGTCCCGGACGGGCCGCTCCGGGCCGGCGTCAGGCTCGATTCCCAGGCGCATGAGGGGCATGCGGCGATGGCGGGTCAGGGCATGGCGATGCTGACGCCCTTTTTCTGGCGCAACGATCTGGCGGACGGCAGGCTGGTGCGCCCGTTCGAGCAGGTTTCGACCCGCGGCTATGCCTATTGGCTGGTCTGCCCCGAGGCGCGGCGCGGCGTGCCCAAGATCAAGCGATTCCGCGAATGGCTGCTCGCCGAACTGGCGCGCGATCTGCCCAGCCCTGTTTGATGCTGTAGCATCCGCCGACTCCGCCTGCTAACCGCGCTCCAATGCCTACCGATATTCTCGAACCAGATCCCTTCAACGCCATCGTCGACGCGCCTTTCGACAGCGCGCTGTCCGAGCGCTACCTCGTCTATGCGCTCTCCACGATCACGGCGCGGTCGCTGCCCGATGTCCGCGACGGGCTGAAGCCGGTCCATCGCCGCCTGTTATGGGCAATGCGGCTGCTCAAGCTCGATCCGGCGCAGGGCTACAAGAAGTGCGCGCGCGTCGTCGGCGACGTGATCGGCAAATATCATCCGCATGGCGACCAGTCGGTCTATGACGCGATGGTCCGCCTCGCCCAGAGCTTCGCGATGCGGTATCCGCTGGTCGACGGGCAGGGCAATTTCGGCAATATCG
>NZ_JAQGLC010000020.1 GCF_028293085.1 Sphingomonas bacterium | reverse complement strand
CATGATCCAGACGCTGCGCGACGGCGTGAAGCTGCTCAAGGCACGCGCGCCGGGCTCGCCCAACTGGACCGACATGTCGAACATCCATGGCACCGCCGCCGGGTTCAACAAATGCCCGCACGGCAACTGGTATTTCCTGCCCTGGCATCGCGCCTATCTGCTGATGTATGAACGGATGATCCGCTCGGTCACCGGCAATGCCAGCTTCGCCATGCCTTATTGGGACTGGACGGCGCATCCCACCGTCCCCCAGGCCTTTGCGCAGGCGACCTATAACGGCCAGCCCAACCCGCTTTACGTGGCCAGCCGCAACAACGGATACTCGATCCCGACGATCTATTCCGGCACCACCGTGATGAACAACATCTACGGCCAGACCAATTTCGAACTGTTCGGCTCGTCGCGCCGCCCCGGGCAGAACAACCTCGACCCGTCATGGATCAAGGGCCCGGGCACGCAGGGCACGCTGGAGGCGACGCCGCACAACAACATCCACACCCATCTCGGCGGCTTCATGCCCAACGGCAATTCGCCGATGGACCCGATCTTCCTGATGCATCACGGCAATATCGACCGCATCTGGTGGAGCTGGAATTGCCGCGGCCATGCCAACACCACCGATCCGCTGTGGCTCAACATGCCCTTCACCAACAATTATTACGACACCAACGGCAGCTGGCTGACCTACAAACCGTCCCAGTTGCTCAATATCTCAACCCTCGGTTACAGCTATGGCCTGTGCCTGCGGCGCATTGTGCACATCCCGATATGGGTTTTGGCCAACGCCCGGCTGACCGAGATCTTCAAGGCCGGCTCCGCGCTCGCCGCGCATCCCGCCGGCGCCCAGATCCTGCGCTTGCAGCAGAATGCGCGCGGTCGCGCACTCGACGTGGTCGGCGCCGCGCCGCCGGCGGCGGTGCGCAACCTGTTCGTCAACCGCGCAAAGCCGCTGGCGCTGACGCCGCAGCTCAGGGCAGAACAACGCACCTCGCAGATCGTCGCGCTGATCCACGATCTCACGCCAATGGACGACCAGGTCGAGATACTGGTGTTCGCCGGCGGCGGCGATATGCCTGCCAATGCCGGCACCGACGACCCGCATTTCGTCACCTCGATCGGCTTTTTCGGCGCGCATGCCCATGGCGGCGGCGGGATGTCGGCGTCGGTCGACCTGACCGATCATCTGCGCGGCCTGAACCTTCAGTCCGACAAGGTGCAGGTACGCCTCGTCGCGCGCCCGATCAGCGGTGAGGGCGATGCGATGACGTCGGAAGCGGTGGCCAAGGCGCAGGTCGAGATCGTCATCGTCTGACGGCGACGACCGGAGCATCGTGCGCGCACCTCTATCTCGCGCACGATGCCCGGCACGTCGGGCTATGTTCAGCTTGGCTGGTCCATGAGCGATACGGGGGTGGAGGATCGATCGATGCCCGTATCTTTATTGGCGCTGCTGCTGATGGCCGGCACGCCCGTTCCCGCCGAGGCCAGCCCGGGCAAGCCCGCGCTGCTGCAGCCGGTGATAGAGGCTGCGGCGCGCTGTTCGACCGCGCCGCAACTGGTCGTTGCGATGACCGGCTTCACCCCGCCCAAAGGCGGTCACGCGACCCTGGTCGTATCGTTACGCACCGCCGACGGCCGTCGCCATGAGCTCGGCCAGGTCGGCATCTTCCCGGAACAGGCATTCACAGCGAAGCTGGCCGATGCCCAGCGCTTCGGTTTCGCGCTTCCGAAAGGCGCACTGGCGCGAAACCCGCGCGTGATGGTCGAGATCAGGAGCGATGGCGGCACCGGCGCCCGCGCGACCATCGCCGAGGCCCGGATCGGCCCGGCGCCGCAGGAGCGCTGTTGAGCGTCCGCTATGGCGCTTCGTCCGGGCGCTCCCCTTTGGCGACATAGCGCGTGATCCATTTCGGATAACCCTCTGGCGTCAGCACGATATCGGGCAGGCCGACCGCGTCATCACCCGTCTCCACCCATCCTGCGCCATAGCAATAGTCGCAGACGGTGCGCTGGCAGCGGAAGCTCACCAGATCGATCTCGCTGTTCCATTGTCCATAGCCGTGACAGATCGGGCACCGCGCATCGAGCGTGCCGTTGCGCGGCGGTAGCGGGATATTGTCGAACGCGTGCGGGCTGTCGGGACCGGTACAGGAGACGGTGTTGCTGGCGTGGGGCATCGAAAACCTTCTTGCGCGTCGCGGCTGTTTGGCGTGTCCCTCAGGGCGGACCACCCACCCTCCGTTCGTTTCGAGCGAAGTCGAGAAACCTTGCGCGACGCTTGAGGCTGTTTCTCGACTTCGCTCGAAACGAACGGGGAGGAGATGGTGATACAACAACGCGTTGCACGCGCGTCAGGTTCAGCACCACCGTGTCGGACTTTCAGTCCATTCTATTCCCGGTGCCGTCGCCCGGAACTTCCTTGATCACCGTCACCTTCGACCGCCGATCCACAATGATCTCATCCCCATAATCCGCGGTGATCGGCCGCTTGGTTCGGTCCCAGCTATCGCCGACCGGCCACTCCACCGCATTATGCACCGAGATCTGGTCGCGGCGCTGTTCCGCCTCGGCCTCGCGTACCATGCGCGTCCAGTGGCGTTGGGCGATGCGGCTGCCGCT
>NZ_JAQGLC010000368.1 GCF_028293085.1 Sphingomonas bacterium | reverse complement strand
CGGGATGTCGGGGGTGCCGCGCTTGGTTCCGGTCATGCTGGGTCTCCTCCCGGCCTCAACGGCCCGGTCGGCCACGCGTTCCGGCGTTCGCGTCACCGATCAGCGGCAGCGGCGTTTCGCGGTCATCGTCCGGTCGATCGCGCGTCCGGCAAAGGCGCCGCCCACACCGCCGGCCGCGGTGCCGAGCAGGCCGTGGCCGAAGATCGAGCGGCCGACCAGCGCGCCGCCGACGCCACCCGCGATCAGGCCCGCCGAGCCCTTCGAATGCCGGCAGGTGCGTGCATGATGGTGATAGCTGTGCCCGCGATAATGCCGCGGGCTCGCATCCGCGCCGACCGGAACGGCCATCGATACGGGCACTGCCAGCGAGGCGGCGCTGAGCGCGAGGAGGAGATTGCGCATGGGGAAAACTCTCGAAATGGATGATGAAGCTGAAACGTCCGGACGCCGCACAGGTTGCCTCGCGCCGGTGCGTCCGGGGCGCGGGGAGACTATTCCTGCCACATCGGCCCTCAGCTTGATGACAAACAGATGACAAATAACCAGTCGGAACAATGGCCTGTTGACCGCGCTTGTCGCGCGCGCGACGAATAGCGGATCGACTCCCCCTTCCCGAAGGACAAGACGTGCGGACCCTGCTCACCCTTGCGGCGGCGCTCGTCGCCGGCGCCGTCGCCCTTCCCGCCTCGGCCGAACCGAAGAAATGCTCGATCGGCAAGATGCTCGAACTGCCCGTCACCATGGCCGATCTGCGCCCGCTGGTCCCGGCCACGATCAACGGCCGCGAGGTCAAGTTCATCGCCGACAGCGGCGCCTTCTACAGCAACATCTCTCCGGGCTCGGCGGCCGAACTGGGGCTGAAGCTCGGCGCGGCGCCCGCGGGCCTCCACCTCACCGGCATCGGCGGCGAGACGCAGGCTGCCGTCACCCGGGTGAAGGATTTCGGGATCGGGCCGGCGATGCTCCACAATGTCCAGTTCATCGTCGGCGGCAGCGAGATCGGCAGCACCGGCCTGCTCGGCCAGAACGTGCTCGGCATCGCCGACGTGGAATATGATCTCGCGGGTGCCGCGATCCGGCTGATGAGATCGCATGATTGCGAGCACGCCAACCTCGCTTACTGGTCGAACGACAAGCCGGTGTCGGTGCTCGATATCGAGAGCGCGTCGGGCTCGCGCCTGCATACCGAAGGCACCGTCCTGCTCAACGGCGTGAAGATCCGTGCGATCTTCGATACCGGCGCGCCGACCACGATGCTGACCACCGCCGCCGCCGCGCGCGCCGGGGTCAAGCCCGACATGCCGGGCGTGGAGCGGGCCGGCTCCGCGAGCGGGCTTGGCCGGCGCTCGCTGCCGACCTGGATCGGCGCCTTTCAGAGCCTCAAGATCGGCGGCGAGGAGATCCGCAAGATCCACCTCCGCTTCGGCGATGTCGGCGATCGCGACAGCAGCTTCGACATGCTGATCGGCGCCGATTTCTTCCTGTCGCACCGCGTCTATGTCTCGAACGCGCAGCACAAACTGTTCTTCACCTATAATGGCGGCGCGGTGTTCGATCTGACGGTGCGCAGGACCGATCCGAAGCCGGTCTCCGACAGCGGCGATTCGGCAAAGCCCGGCGCGGAAGGCGTCCCGGCCACCGCCGCGGAGTTCAGCCTGCGCGGCAACGCCCGGGCCGCACGGCGCGATGTCGCGGGTGCGCTGGCCGATCTCACCCGCGCCGCCGAGCTCGCGCCGGACAATGCCGAATATCGCTATCAGCGCGCCGTCGTCCTGATGCGCAGTGGCAGGCGGCCGCAGGCGATGGAGGATCTCGATCGCGCGCTGACGCTGAAGCATGATTATGCCGACGCGCTGATCTTCCGCGCCGGGCTGCGCCTCGCCAATGGCGACAAAACGGCGGCGCGCGCGGACGTGGATGCGGCCGATCGCGCCGTCGCCGGGCCGTCCGATCTGCGACTGACGCTCGGCGGATTCTACGATCAGCTCGGCGATCCCGACGCCGCGATCGCCCAATATGATCGCTGGATCGCGGCCCATCCCACCGACAGCCGGCTCGGAATGGCGCTGAACGGCCGATGCTGGGCACGGACGCTGGCCGGACGCGATCTCGACAAGGCGATCGCCGATTGCGATCGCGGGCTCAGTCTGCGGCCCCACACCGCCGCGATCCTCGACAGCCGCGGCCTCGCCTGGCTGCGCAGCGGCAATCTCGACAAGGCGCTGGCGGACTATGACGCGGCGCTCGCGCTCGAACCGAAACTGGCCTGGTCGCTCTACGGCCGCGGCATCATCGAGCAGCGCAAGGGCCTTGGGGCACAGGCGAAGGCCGATATCGCCGCGGCGATCGCGCTGCGCCCGGATCTTGCCGACGAGGCGAAGAAGATCGGGCTCGGCGAGGTGGCCAGATAAGGAGCGGGCGGCGGCGCTCGCCATTGGGGCCCCGGAGAGCTACACTCCATAGCGCACGCTTTCAGCGTCAGGGAGAAGCACGATGTCCAATACCCATAGCGCCAGCTGTCATTGCGGCGCCGTGACGTACGAGGCGGATATCGATCTCTCCAGCGAGAGGACGTTGCGCTGCAACTGCTCCTATTGCAGCAAGTCGCGCGCCTGGCTCGCCTTTGTGAAGCCCGATCAGTTCCGCCTGCTCTCGGGCGAGGAGGCGCTGACCGAATATCAATGGACCCCGCCGGGGAAGCCGCACCCCTTCATCCACTATAAATTCTGCGGCACCTGCGGCGTCCGCGCCTTCGCGCATGGCGGCAACGCGGAAACCGGCCTGTTCTACGCGATCAACGTCGCCGCGCTGGACGATGCCGATCCGGACGATCTCGTCGCGCATCTGGGCTATGTCGACGGGGCCCGCGACAATTTCAAAGCGCCGCCCGAGGATGTGCGTCTGCTCTAGGATCAACTGGCGGTCCGGGTGCCTCGCAAGGATCGCGCAAGTGCCGATGGCGTGACGGACCAGCGCTTCGGGATCACCCTCCAGGCGTTGATTCAACTCAAGCGACCACGCCCGTATATCCACCCCATGTCCGCCGGTACGTACATTCACAGGGGCCGTTCTCAACGTCTTGGTGGGGCTGATTCCGGTAACGATCGGCGCGAGGATGGAGGAACATATAGTGCCGATCGAAAAGCTGGAGACGGAACACCGCCGGATCCTCGAAATGGCCGATGCGCTGGAGAGCCAGGTTGCGGGGCCATGTCCGGCCACGCCCGAGGCGCTGATGCAGAACCGGTGGAACTTCACCCGCGACGTGTTGTCGCACCTCTCGAGCGACGAAGCGTTATTGCTGCTGCCGTTGATGAGCGATCGACGTCCGCATATCGCGCAGCTCGCGTCCCAGTCACGCGCTCAGCTCCGCGCACTGTACGACGATTTCGAGGCTCATATGGCACGCTGGAAAGGACTGCCCGGCGAGAAGGAGTGGCCCGAATATCGCCGCGGCGTGCAGGGCCTGATGCGGCGACTTCGAGCGCGCATCGCGGCGGAGGAGACCGGGCTCCACCATTTCCTCCCCGTGCAACGGGGCGAAAGGCAGGTGCCCGATCTGCCCACCAACTATGTCGGAGGCGCCTGGACTATCCGCGACGGCATCTATGCCGATTCGCAGGCGTCCCGCGGCGCCTCCTAAAGGGTCACCGTCTCCAGCGTCGTCGTCTCGGGCTTGGCCAGGCCCGACGTCTTGTAGGTCGCGATCAGTTCTTCCTTGCGCGCGCGAAGCTGGTCGCCCAGCGCGTCCATATCGAGTCCGGCCTTGCGCGCCTGGGAGAACATGCCCTCCATGCGCTTCTCCTCCTCCTCGACATGGTGCTCGATCTGCTCGGAGAGCACCTTCACCTTCGCGTCATAATATTCATCGTCGGGCCCGCCCGCCTCGATCTCGGCGATCAGCACCTTGGCGCCGTCATGCTCGACATAGGCTTCCTTGAGCAGGTCCTCCTCGATCTTGCCCTCGCAGGCCGGGTAGAAGATCTCCTCCTCGATCTGCGCGTGCACGGTCAGCTCGAGGCAGATCTGCATCGCGATCTTCTGCTTCCGGCCGTCACCGGTAGCGCCCTCATATTGCCCGAACAGTTCCTCGACCTTGCGATGGTCAGCCTTGAGAAGAGCGATCGCATCCTGCTTCGTATCTGCCATGGGAACCTCCTTTGATGATGGGGGCGAAAACCACGTTCCGGGCGCTTCGTTCCGCGATTTCGGCCTCCTGCGAGTCGTTCGCACGCGGCGTTGATCGAGATCATGTGTCACAACAACTTCATGCAGACGTCACGGTAAGTTCACGCTATCACAGGCACATCACCCTCATCGTGATCCAGTTCCGTAGGCGGGCCACCAGCACCGCCACCATTCGAGGCACGCGTTTGTTTCTGTCCCTACCTACTTCGCTTTCGATTCCCCGCCTTCAGGATCGCACCGACGATCCAGTCCGCCCCGAACCCGAAAATGCCATTCCAGGCATCTGGCTGGCGGCGGGCGCGCTGATCAGCCTCGTGGCGCTGACGGCGCTGATGGCGTGGGAACAGCTCAGGATCGATCCATGGGCGGCGAGCACCCTGTCGCTGAGCGCGGTCGCGGCGTTGGCGGGCGTGGTCCTCTACACGCGGCGGCGTCCCGACACGCGCGCGCAACAGATCGCGCGGGACATCAGCGAATATGTCGGGCTGTTCGCGCTGATCTGCCTGATGGGCGCGACCGCGACCTATCCGCTGTCGGCGGGCAGCCATGGTTTCGTCGATCCCTGGTTGCAGCGGACCGACGCGTTGCTCCATTTCAACTGGCTCGCCCTGTACGATCTCGTCGCCGCGCACCGCTCGCTCCAGCTGCTCGGCACGATCGCCTATCAGAGCATCTACGTCACCCCCGCCCTGCTGCTCGGCTATTTCGCCTGGGCCAACCGTCGCGCCGAGGCGCGACTCTTCATCGTCACCTTCTGGCTCGCCGCGGTGCTGACATTGCTGCTCTTCCCCTTCATCCCCGCGGAAGGCCCGCTCGCTTTCCTGTGGCGCGGACCGATCCCCTATATGCCGGAAAGCGCGCTGTATCAGGCCTCGCTGATCCCCGAGCTGCGCCAGCATGCGCTGCATCATGTCGATCTCGGCGCGCTACGCGGGCTGGTATCGGCCCCGAGCTTCCACACCGCGAGTGCCGTGCTCTACATCGCCGCCAGCTGGTCCATCCGGCCGCTGCGCTGGCCCTTGCTGGCGCTGAATCTGGCGATGCTGCTCTCGACCCCCGTCGAGGGCACCCATTATCTCACGGACATGATCGTCGGCGCGGTAGTTGCGATCGTCGCGCTCATCATCGTCGCCCAGGTGAACGCAGCCCTCACCCTCAAGGATGATGGATAGTTTCGCCCGGGCTCCGTATTTGATGCATCGACCGCGGTGGGTCCCCTCCCATTCGCCGATCGACCTTCAGTCCGGAGACATTGCCATGAGCATCATCACCACCAAGGACGGCACCGAGATCTTCTACAAGGATTGGGGTACCGGCCAGCCCATCGTCTTCCATCACGGCTGGCCGCTGACCGCCGATGACTGGGACGCACAGATGCTGTTCTTTCTTGCGGCGGGCTATCGTGTCATCGCGCATGATCGCCGCGGCCATGGCCGCTCGAGCCAGCCGTCTTTCGGCAACGACATGGATACCTATGCCGACGATGTCGCGGAACTGACCGCCGCGCTCGACCTCAAGGACGCGGTCCATATCGGCCATTCGACCGGCGGCGGCGAAGTCGCCCGCTATCTCGGCCGCCACGGGACCGCGCGCGTCGCCAAGGCCGTGCTGGTCAGTGCGGTGCCGCCGATCATGGTGAGGAGCGAGACCAACCCGACCGGGACCCCGATCGAAGCATTCGACGACCTGCGCCGCCAGCTCGCGGCGAACCGCGCGCAGTTCTACAAGGACGTCCCCGTCCCCTTCTACGGCTTCAACCGCGAAGGTGCGAAGATCTCGCAGGGGGTCATGGATCATTGGTGGCTGCAGGGCATGATGGGCTCGGCCCAGGCCCACTACGAATGCATCAAGGTCTTTTCCGAAACCGACTTCACCGAGGACCTGAAGAAGATCGACGTTCCCTGCCTGATCCTGCACGGCGATGACGACCAGATCGTGCCCTATGCCGATGCCGGCGTGCTTTCGGCCAAGCTGGTCCAGAAGCCCACGCTCAAGATCTATGCCGGCTATCCGCACGGGATGTTGACGGTGCATGCCGACGTCCTCAACCCCGACCTGCTGGCCTTCATCAAGGCATGACCGAGGCTGCCGCCCTCATCGCCCGGCTGGGGCTCGCGCCTCATCCCGAGGGCGGCTGGTTTCGCGAGACCTTCCGCCAGCCTGCGCCTGAACCGGGGCGCGGGCTGGCGACCGCGATCCTGTTCCTCCTGGAGGAAGGTCAGCGCTCGCACTGGCACCGCGTCGACGCGGCCGAGCTGTGGCTGTGGCATGCGGGGAGTCCGCTCGCGTTGCTGATCGACGACGGAGAGCGCCATGAGTATCTGCTCGGTGGCGACGTGCTGGCGGGTCAGGCGCCCCAGGCGATCGTCCCGCGTGATGCCTGGCAAGCTGCCGAGGCCCGGTCGGGCTGGACGTTGGTAAGCTGCGTGGTCACGCCCGCCTTCGAATTCGCCGGGTTCGAGTTGGCGCCCCCGGGATGGTCGCCAGACTAGGCGGCCTCGACGGCGATCAGCGCCTCGGCATATTTCGCATCATTGGCGTGGAACAGGCTGCTCGCGGGGAAGTCGCGCGACGTCAGCTCTAGGTCGTTGAGACCGGCCAGCTTGAACGTGCCGATCTTCTCTTCCTTGGGCGGCTTGCCGTCCTTTTCCAACGCGACCGCGTCGATGAACAGGTCGCCATGCCGCGTGTAGATCACATGCGGCGCGAGCGTCATCGTCACGCGGTTATAGGTCGCGACGACGCAGCGCTTGCGCACGATCGCCTCGAAGATGGTCGGGACCGGTCCCTGGGGAGCGGCCTTGTCGCTGTCGATAGGTAGCTTCATGCAACCTTCATACCCCAAAATGCTGCATCGCAGCAAGTAAAGATCGACGAATCGAGTGTCTCAAATGAGCGGAACCGGGACGGCACCCCGCCTGTTCGGAGCCGGCAACGGGAAGGACCCAGGCCATGCTCGACAGCCAGGAAATCAAAGCCAAGTTCTGGAAGGCCTTACGCTCCGACATGACGCTGATGCTCGGGCTCGACGGCGTCGAGGACGGTCACGCCCAGCCGATGATCGCTCCCATTTGACGGCGACGAGGATCGCGGGCGGGTTTGGTTCGTCACCTCGAAGGGACCGTCACCGGGGTCGAAATTATCCGATCCGCCCCGGTTCCCAAATCCAGCGCTTTTGTCGCATAGGCGGAATGTGACCACATCCACGCCACCTCCAGCCGATCCAGTCGCCGCCGGTTCCACGGGAGGTCAGTCCTCCGCCCTCGCCTTTCTGCGTCCGTCTCGCCGGCAATCGGAGCCCGACAAGTATAATTCGGGTGACGGCCTTCCGCTCCCGCGGCGCTATGTCGCCATCGCGGCGATGTCGTTCGGATCGGCGCTCGTTATCATCGACGGTGGTGTCGCCAATGTCGCGCTGCCGACCATCGCCCGGGATCTGGGCATCGGCCAGAGTGCCGTCGTCTCTGTCGTCACCGTGTATCAGGTGATGCTGGTGATGCTCCTCCTGCCCTTTGCCGGGCTGGGCGAGCGGATCGGGCTGAAGACCGCCTATCAGGCCGGCCAGGCGATCTTCACCATCGCCACGATCCTGTGCTTCTTCGCCAAGAGCCTGCCGTTCCTGCTGATCGTCCGCGCGGCGCAGGCGCTCGGCGCGGCCGGGGTGCTGAGCGTCTCCTCCGCGCTGATCCGCCAGATCTATCCGTCGAACCAGCTTGGCCGGGGGCTCGGCGTCAACGCGGTCGTCGTCACGAGTTCGGCGGCGATCGCACCGACCATCGGCGGGCTCATTCTGTCCATCGCGCCCTGGCCCTGGGTATTCGCCAGCGCCGTGCCGTTCGCGCTTGCCAGCCTCGCGCTCGGGCGGGCGATCCCCAATCCCCGTGCACGCCACGCCACCTTCGACGTCTTCGGCGCGGTGCTGTGCGCGTCGATGTTCGGCCTCGTCATCGGCGGGCTGGAGAGCATGGTGCACGGCGACAGCCCGGTCGTCTCGGCGGCGATCGTCGCGGTCGGGGTGATCATCGGCGTCTATTTCGTCCGGCGCGAACGCGGCGAACCCAATCCGATCCTGCCGATCGACCTGCTCGTGCGCCCGGTGCTGGCGCTGTCGGCGCTCGGCGGTTTCGTTGCCTTCACCGCCTCGATGACCCTGCTCATCTCGACGCCGTTCCGCCTCCATGCGCTGGGGTTCAGCGCGGCGGCGATCGGTGCGACGATTGCGCCCTGGCCGCTCACCAACATGTTCGTGGCGCCCGTCGCGGGCCTGTTGTCGGACAGGGTCCCGGCGGGCCTGCTCGGTGGCATCGGCATGATCGTCTCGGTCGTCGCATTGCTCCTGATCGGGTTCATGCCCGCACACCCGACCTATTTCGACGTCGCGTGGCGCATGGCGCTGTGCGGATCGGGGTTCGGCACCTACCTGCCGCCCAATGCCCGCTTGCTCGTCGGCTCCGCGCCGCGCGAGCGTGCGGCGGCGGCCGGCGGGCTCGTCTCCACGGTTCGCCTCGCGGGCCAGACCACGGGCGCGACGCTCGTTGCGGCATTGCTCGCGCTCGGCATCGGCCAGGGATCGACGCCGGCCCTCGTCGCGGCGGGCCTCGCGCTGGTCGCCGGCCTGTGCAGTATCGCCCGGCTTCGCCCCTCGATCCGCAATCCGCGCCCGGAAGAGGCGGAGAATGTCCAGCCCGAGGCGCAACACCGCCCGGATTAGGGCTTGGCTGCCTTCTCATTCGCGACATAACCGGCGCTGAGCGTCCCGCGCTCCGTCGCGACGGGCAGCAGGGTCGGATAGAATTGCACGAAGGTGGTATCGACGGCGGCGTTGGCCTGGTGGCAGGCATAGCAGCTCGCGTCATAGCCGATCATCGTGGCCGGCTTTGTGCCGTCGAAGCCGAAGAACCCCCAGCCGCCCTTGAAGCGCTTGCTGTCATGGACATGCACCTCGGTCGCCAGCGGCGCGCCCGACTGAAAGGCGCCGCTCTTGTTGATCGAGCCCTTGGACGTGCTCCCCCGTATCTCGAGCACCAGCATCGTCCCTTCCGGCCAATGCCCCGTCTTCATGAACTCGGCGTAGGCGCCCGAGTTGACGAAGACGTTGTCGAATGGCCCTCCGGGCGAGGCCGCATTCGCCGTCGCATTGTAGCTCATCGCATGGCCGGAGGTGACGAAGGTCCAGCTGCGATAGTCCGCAGGAAACAGCAACTCCCCCTTCTCGTTGAACTGAGCCCCGGCAGGCGCCGACGCCTCCGGCGCTTTCGCCAGCGCCATCGACACCGCCAACACGGCTGCGGCACCCGCAGGGATCAGATATCTGACGAAACGCATTGCATCCTCCCGATCTCGAACGACCTGGAGAATAGGCCGGTGGCCCCGGTGCGGACGATGCCGACTATCCTGCCGTTTCGGACATCCGCCGTCGGTCGCGCGTCGTCTCCGGCGGCTCACCATGCGCGCGGGCATAAGCGCGGCCAAACGCGTCCGGGCTGCGATAGCCGGTCAACCGCGCCACCTCGCCGACCGGCACCGGGTTGGCGCTCAGCATGTCATGCGCAGCCTGGAGGCGCAGGCGCACGACCAGCGCGCCGGGGCTCTCGCTGAGCCCATCGCGGAACATGCGCGACAGCTGGCGTTCGCCGATCGCCGCCCGCGCCGCCAGCGCCGGCAATGACAGGTCAGCATCCAGATTGGCGCCGATCCATGCGATCAGATCCGCCAGCCGCCGTGGCGCGCGGGCCTGAGCTCGCAGCGGTTCGGAGAATTGCGCCTGCGCGCCCGCGCGCATGCTCGGCACGACCATTTCATGCCCCGTCGCCAGCGCCGCGCTCGGCCCGAGATCGGCGCGCACCATCGCCAGCGCCAGATCGATGCCGGCGCATACCCCGCCGGAGGTGAAGCAAGGCCCATCCTCGATATAGATGCAGTCGCTCTGCATCAGGAGCGCAGGAAAGCGCCGCTGCACGTCGGCGATGAAGCGCCAGTGCGTCGTCGCCCGCCGCCCGTCGAGCACGCCGGTCGCCGCGAGTCCGTAAATGCCGGTGCAGATCGAGGCGATCCGCCGCGTCGTCGCGAGCCGGGGGACCAGCCATTGCACGATCGCCGCATTGACCCCCGGCTCCCGCAGGCCGGCGCCGCCGGGTATGATGATCGTGTCGTAGTCGCCCGCATCGGTGAAGGTGCGGGCAGGCAGGATCCGCATCCCGGCCTCGGTCGTGACGGGATCGAGCGTGGCGGCGACAATGTCCACGCCGTAAGCCGGATGCGCCGGATCGCTGGCCGTCGCGGTGGCGAACACCTCCAGCGGCCCGGCGATGTCGAAGCCGTTGACCTGATCATAGGCGATCAGGCCCACCCGCCATCGGACGGGTGGGCCCTGCTCGCTCAAAATACGGCCTTGCCGTCGCCGCCCAGCATCGCCTTGCGCACGAGCGGGATCGGCGGGCCGCCATAGCTCAGGAATCCGTCATGGAATGCCTTCCACGCCTTGCGGCCGCCGCGCGTCGCGGTCCAATCCTCGCGCAGCTTGCGGATCATCAGCTTGCCCATGGTGTAGTTGAGATAGGCCGGATCATAGGTCCCGCGCGCAGCCTGCTGCTTGGCGTTGCCCTCGTCCTGATAGCACTGCTCGACGAACATCCTGTGCGACTGTTCCTGCGTCATCCCGCGCGCATGCATGCCGATTGCCGAAAGATAGCGGCAATCGCGCAGCAGCGCGTTGGAGATCTGCCCGACATGCGTCTCCGGATCGCCATCATGTAGCCCGGCATCCCACATCATCTCCTCGGCATAATGCGCCCAGCCCTCCGCATAGGCATAGCCGACGAAGAGCTGCCCGAAGAGCGACCTGGAATGGTTGGCGTGGCGGAACTGAAGGAAATGCCCCGGCATCACCTCGTGCACCGAGGTGAACAGTAGATCGGCCTTGCCGGGCACGAACCCGTCCTGCACTTCCTTGCTCCACGTAGGATCGGGCGGCGAGATGTAATAGATTGAGGGAATGCCCTTCTCGAACGGCCCAGGCGGATCGATATAGGCCGAATTCTGCCGGTTATAGGGCGGACTCTCCTCGACCAGCGCTTCCTCGGCATCGGGGATAGAGACGATCTGCTTGGCGATCACGAACGCCTTGAGCTCCGGAATTTGCCGCCGCGCTTCTGCGACGGGCCCGTCGGGCGCCTTGTTCGCGCTCATCTTCGTCATGCAGGCCTGAAGCGTCGCACCGGGCGCATATTTGGCGCAGGCTTGCTTCAGCGCATCCTGGTTCTTCTTCAGATCGGCCTTGCCCGCTGCCTCGAGCTGGTCGAGCGGGACGTCGACGCCCTCGGTCAGGCTGACCATTCGGGAGAATCTGGCGGCGCCGAGCGCGAAGCCCTGCGTCGCGCTACCGCGCTGGCTTTCGAGCCAGCCGGCGAGATCATGCATCGATTTCGACGCGTCGCCGGCGACCTTGCCGAACTCGTCCTGCAGCGCCGGGCTCTTCACGTCGGCGAAGGCCTTTTTCGCGTCGCCCGAATAATAGTCGGCGAACCCGTTGAACCCCGCCACGCCGTAGTTGATGTAGCTCAGCGGCAGCGGCGTCTTGAGGTTGGCGCGGATGTTGGCGGCGGCGGCCGGCACTTGCCGGAGGAACTTGATCATCGCCTTCATCCGGGTCGGCGCATCGGCATAATGGCGCGCGATATAGACATTCGGATCGAGCCCGTTGCCGATATACCAGGCCGGGTTGGTGTGGGGCTGGTCGGCATCCTCCAGCCAGAACAGTTTCCCCTTGGCGACCTGGACCAGATAGTCGCGCTCGAACGCTTCCTCCTTGCTCAGCTTGCCTGCATCGAAGGCTTCGCCCTTGGCGACGGCCTCGTGCAGGAAATCGGCCTGGCGCTTCAGGCCCGCCGCGCTCCAGTCGCCGAGCCCGCCGTCGAAATCGTGCCGGCCCTGATAGACCGCATTCGCGGGATCGAGCTTGAACCAGTCCTCGATAAAGGCATCGCGAAACGCGTGCCAGCTGGTGGTGGGAAGGGTCAGCGCGGCGGTATCGGCCGCCGGCTTGGTACCCGACGGCCCACAGGCCGCCAACGCCAGCGCGGCGCCGCCGGCCAGCAATATCCTGCGCATACCCGCTCCTTCGATTCGTTTATCGTCGGATGCTGGCAGCTTGGGCCGGCGCGCGCCAGCCCGGCACAAGGGCCGTTGGCAGCTTTACGAGGCCGGTTTGGTCAGATCGACGATCACGTCGTCGGGATGGACGACGTTGAGCTTCTTGCGCGCCAGCTCGTCGACCATGTCCGGATCGGCATGGCGCGGATCGAGCAAGGTGACGCGGTTCTTCAGCTCCGAGCGCTGCTTGTCGAGCGTCGCGAGATCGGCCTGGCGCTTCACCAGCTGGCGCTGGATATCGCCATAAGCGAGCGCCCCGTTCGGGCCCATGATCGCATAGCCACCGAAGAACGCGCCGACGATCAGCAACGCGGCCGGAGGGCCGGCGCGGCGGAGCATGGTACGGAAGGTGGAACGCTTTGCCATTCCACGATTCTTGCAGGTCGCGACTCGCGGATCAAGCAGGAATTTTACCTATCGGACGCAAATCAAGCGCGAAGTATCGAACGCCCCGCATAAACCGCCGAATCGTCGAGCTCTTCCTCGATCCGGATCAGCTGGTTGTACTTGGCGAGCCGGTCCGAGCGCGCGAGGCTGCCGGTCTTGATCTGCCCGCAGTTGGTCGCGACGGCGAGATCGGCGATCGTCGCATCTTCGGTCTCGCCCGAGCGATGCGACATCACCGCGGTGTAGCCGGCGCGCTGCGCCATCGTCACCGCCTCGAGCGTTTCGGTCAACGTGCCGATCTGGTTGACCTTGACCAGCAGCGAATTGGCCAGCCCGTCCTTGATGCCCTGCTTCAGCCGCTTCGGGTTGGTCACGAACAGATCGTCGCCGACCAGCTGGACCTTGTCGCCCACGAGTTCGGTCAGCGCCTTCCAGCCGTCCCAATCGTCCTCCGCCATCCCGTCCTCGATCGAGAAGATCGGATAGCGCCGCGTCAGGTCGGCCAGATATTCGGCCATCTCGTCCGACGACAGCACCCGGTTCTCGCCCGAGATGTCGTACTTGCCGTCCTTGATGAACTCCGTCGCGGCGCAATCGAGCGCCAGCATCACGTCGTCGCCAGGCGTG
>NZ_JAQGLC010000352.1 GCF_028293085.1 Sphingomonas bacterium | reverse complement strand
TTCCGCACGGACGATTATGGCGGGCATCCGGAGAATCGCGTGCGCCTGCTGCGCGAGGTGACCGAACGCGTCGCCGGCGTGATCGGCGCCGATCGCACCGGCGTGCGCCTCTCGCCCAACGGCAATTCGCAGGGCGCGAAGGACAGCAATCCGGAAGCCGTGTTCGTCCCCGCGGCGAAGGCGCTGGCCGAGATCGGCATCGCCTTTCTCGAACTGCGCGAGCCCGGGCCGAACGGCACCTTCGGCCGCTCGGATCAGCCCAGGCTCTCGCCCGAGATCCGCCAGGTCTTTCCGGGCCCGCTCGTGCTCAACTCGGATTATGTCGGGGCGAATGCGCAGGAGGCGCTCGATTCGGGCGTGGCCGACGCGATCAGCTTCGGCCGCACCTTCCTGGCCAATCCCGATCTGCCGGTGCGACTGCAACAGGGCGCCGCGCTCAATCCCGACGACATGGCGACGTGGTACAGCCAGGGACCCGAGGGCTATACCGACTATCCGGCGCTGGAGCGCGTCGCGGCGGAATAGACGTCCTCCCTACGCCCTCTCCCGCTTGCGGGAGAGGAGCGAGACTTGAGAGCGAAGCGATCTAGTCGCAGCGGTGAGGGTCTTCTGGCGGTGGCGCGCCGCAAGAAGAAGAAAGAAGACCCTCACCCAGCCTCTCCCGCGAAGGCGGGAGAGGGGAAGAAAAGGGTGTCTGCCCGTTCCTTCTTAACCCAGCGGCACGAACCGCACCGGCAGCCCGTCCTTCGGGCGCGGGATCGGCCAGGCCTGCCAGTCGTCGCCCGATCCCTCGTCGAGCTCGATCCGGTAGCGGCTGAGCAATTGCGCCATCAGGATGCGGATCTGCATCGTCGCGAAATGCAGGCCGATGCACATATGCGCGCCGCCGCCGAACGGCACCCAGGCATATTTGTGCCGGCCCTTGCTCGCCTCGGGCGAGAAACGCATCGGATCGAAGCGGTGCGGATCGGGCCAATGCTCGGCCATGGTGTGGGTGAAGCCGACGCTGATGCCCACCGTGGTACCCGCCGGGATCCGATAGCCGCCGAACTCGAACGCGCGGACCGATCGGCGCGGCAGCGACGGCACCGGCGGGATCAGCCGCAACGCTTCCTTGAAGGCATATTCGGTCAGCACCAGCCGGTCGAGCTGGCCATAAGGCAGGCCGGCATCGTCGTTGAGCCCGAGCCCGGCAATCTCCTCGCGCAACCGCTCCTGCCATTCCGGATTGCGCCCGAGCAGCATGACCAGGCTGGTCGCGGAGGAGGTGATCGTGTCGTGCGCCGCCATCATCAGGAAGTTCATGTGATCGGCGATCGCGTCGTCGGACAAAACCTGCCCGGCTTCGTCGGTCGCGCGGCAGAATTGCGAGAAGAAATCCTGCCCTTCCCCGGTGCGCCGCTTCGGGATTTCGCGCCGGAACAGGTCAATCAGATAGGCGCGCGCCTTCACGCCCTTGCGCATCGGCGTGCCGGGCAGGGGAATACGGATTGGCGCGATCGAGGCCTGGACCTCGTCGACGAACGCCTGGTTGATCCGGTCGGCCTCGGGCCCGAGCGGCATGCCGAGAAAGCTGTCGGCGGCCAGATCGAGCGTCAGCGCCTTGATCGCATCGTAGAAACGCATCGGCCTATTCGCCCAGCCGGCCACGGTGCGCGATATGCCGGCATTCAACGCCTCGGCATAATGGCGCATCGGCTCGGGCTTGAACGCGACCGACATCACCTTGCGGTCGGCGCGGTGCTTCTCGAAATCCATCAGCATCAGCCCGCGCGGGAAGAGCAGGTTGAGCATCGGCCCCCAGCCCTGTTCCGACGAGAAGAGCTTGTCGCGATCGAACAGCACCAGCTCGTTCGCCTCGGGCCCCATCAGCGTCACGGTCGGCCCGCCGAACGCGTTGTTGCGGAAGACGCTGCCGTAGCGCGAGACCATGCGATGCCCGAACGCCGCCGGATCGCGCAGCATCTTGAGCGTGTTGCCGACAAAGGGCAGCCCATCCTCGCCCGGGATCGTCGCGATATCGCGGCGCGTCTGCTTCGGCAGCCAGTGCGGATTCGCCTTGAAGGTGTGCGCCAGCGCCATTGCGGATCTCCTTACTTACATCAGTATAAGTAAGAGCGGCCTTCCCCTCAACCCGCCTTCAGCCCTGATCGAGATTATCCAGCCAGCGCGTCAGGGCGGGCCGCGCCACGCTGTTGGCAGTGCCCGCGCCAAGCCAGATCAGGGCGAACAGGGCGATGAAGCTTTCAGGCACGGCGTAGAGCAACATGGCGAAGGCGATCACCGCCGCGACGATCGCCACCAGCCAGCGCCCCAGCCGCCGCGCGCTGGCCGGGCCGAGCACGATCTCGCGCGGGCCCTTGGCGTCGCAATAATTGACGGTCGTCAGGATCGGCTGCCCCGCGCCATCGGTCGCTCCCGCGCAGAGCGTCGATACCAGCCTTGCGCCCACGACATCGATGAGCCCGCCGCCCGGCGCTGGCCGAGGGCCGTTCTGCGACACCGGCATGCTCGGCTTCGGCGTTCCGGCCATTGGCGTCACGGGTGTGTTCGCCCGGGTCGGCCTGCCTTCGGCCCAGGTATCGGTGACGATCAACCGGCCCTGGCGCTCGACGATGCGATAGCGCGGTGGCGGCGGCTGCATCGCGCCCATGGTCAGCCGAACCGGTCCTTCAGCGCCAGCATCGCCAGCGCCGCTTTGGCCGCCTCGCCGCCCTTGTCCTTCTCGCTGCGCCGCGCGCGGGCGAGCGCCTGGGCCTCGTTCTCGACCGTCAATATGCCGTTGCCGATCGCCACGCCGTCCAGCGACAGCGCCATCAGCCCGCGCGCGCTCTCGCCCGCGACGATCTCGAAATGATAGGTCTCGCCGCGGATCACCACGCCCAGCGCGACGAAGCCGTCATAGCGACCGCTCTCTGCCGCCAGCGCGACCGCGGCGGGGATCTCCAGCGCCCCCGGCACGGTGATCGTCTCGTGGCTGTGCCCCGCCTCCTCGATCGCGGCGCGCGCGCCCTCGAGCAGCAGGTCGTTGAGATGGTCGTAGAAGCGCGCCTCGACGATCAACAGCGTTGCCATCATTCGCCTCCGGTGCCGGGAATCGCGCGCTCGCCGACGATCGACAGGCCGTAACCGTCGAGCCCCACCAGAGTGTGGTGGGTGTTGGTCAGCAGCACCATGTCCTGCACGCCGAGCTCGGCCAGGATCTGCGCGCCGACGCCGTAATCGCGCAGCTCGGCGGCCTCGGGCGCGCCGACGGTCTTGCCCTCGGCGCGCAGCTTGATGATCCGGGTCATCGAATCCTTCATCGGGCGGTTGATCACGACGATCACGCCCGCGCCCTCGGCCGCGATCGCCTCCATCGAGCAGGACAGCAGGTTCGACCGCGCCGATTCCTCGCCGAAAGCATCGGCGAACATCGACAGGCTGTGCATGCGCACCAGGGTCGGCTTGTCGGGATCGATCCTGCCCTTGACCAAGGCCACCTGCTCGTCGCCGGTCGCCTTGTTGTAGAAGGTCATCGCCCTCCAGTCGCCGCCCCATTTGCTGTGGAACACCGTTTCGGCGCGCTTCTCGACGAGATGGTCGTTGCGGCGGCGATAGGCGATCAGGTCGCGGATCGTGCCGATTTTGAGATTGTGGAGCTGCGCGAAGGCGACGAGATCGTCGAGCCGCGACATCGTCCCGTCCTCGTTCATGATCTCGCAGATCACGCCCGACGGGTTGAGCCCGGCGAGCCGCGATACGTCGACCGCCGCCTCGGTATGCCCCGCGCGCACCAGCACGCCGCCGTCGCGCGCGACCAGCGGGAAGACATGGCCCGGCGTCACGATCTCCTCGCGGCCCTTGGACGAATCGATCGCGACGGCAACGGTGCGCGCCCGGTCGGCGGCGGAGATGCCGGTGGTGACGCCCTCGCGCGCCTCGATCGAGACGGTGAAGGCGGTTTCGTGCCGCGTGCCGTTGTGGCGGCTCATCAGGTCGAGCCCGAGCTCGTCGACCCGCTTCTTGCTGAGCGCGAGGCAGATCAGCCCGCGGCCATGCTTCGCCATGAAGTTGATCTTCTCGGGCGTCGCCATCTGCGCGGGGATGACGAGATCGCCTTCGTTTTCGCGGTCCTCGTCGTCGACCAGGATGAACATCCGGCCGTTGCGGGCCTCGTCGATGATCTCCTCGGGGGAGGAGAGGAAGCCGTGCCGCAGGCGGGCGAGCTCAGGCTTTTGCACGATAATGCTCCATGCGTTGGAGGTAGCGGGCGAGCACGTCGATCTCGATATTGATCGGATCGCCGGCCGCGAGGCTGCCGAAAGTGGTGACCGCCGCGGTATGCGGAATGATGTTGACGCCAAGAGTGACGCCGTGCGGGCTGTCCTCGACCTCGTTGACCGTCAGCGAGACCCCGTCGAGCGTGATCGATCCCTTGGGCGCGACGAAGGGCGCGATCTCCGGCCCGGCCTTGATCCTTACGCGGCGCGATCCGCCCTCCTCGATCACCGAGACGACCTCGCCGATCCCGTCGACATGGCCAGTGACGATATGCCCGCCCAGCTCCTCGCCCAGCCGAAGCGCGCGTTCGAGATTGAGCCGCCGGCCCTGCGTCCATTGGCCCTGCGCGGTGCGGCTGATGGTTTCGCCCGACACATCGACCGCGAACCAGCCGGGACCCTTGTCGATCACCGTCAGGCACACGCCCGAGCAGGAGATCGAGGCACCCAGGTCGATCGTGGCGGTGTCATAACTGGTCCGGATTAGCACGCGCGTGTCGGCCAGCGCCTCGACGCGCTCGATAAAGCCGATGTCGGTAATGATCCCGGTAAACACTTAGACCTGTCCTTTGACGCGCTCGTAAACCTCGACTCGGTCGCTGCCAAGCCGCCGCGCATCGTGCAAGGTCCAGCGGCCATGCGCCTCGGCGAGATCGCCCAGCCCGATATCGGGCAAGGTGCGGCCGTTCCCGATCAGGATCGGTGCGCGATAGAGCAGCAGCCTATCGACCAGATCCGCCGCAAGGAAAGCGGCAGCGGTGGCAACGCCGCCTTCGACCAGCACATGGTCGACGCCTTGCAGGCCCGCGATATCGGCGGGGTCACCGATCGCCTCCCAGCCGTCCGGCGCACCGTCATGCGACAGCACCAGCCGCCGGGGACTCCGCTCTTCCAGTCCGGCCAGCCGCACGTCGAGCGCGGGCGCGTCCGCGTCCAGCGTCCCCCGCCCGACCAGAATCGCCTCGTGGCGCGCGCGCTCGAGATGGGCATGTGCCCGCGCCTCGGGGCCGGTGATCCATTTGCTGGTCCCGTCGGCCATCGCGACCGCGCCGTCGAGCGACGCGGCGAGCTTCAGCGTCACCTGCGGCCGTCCCAGCGCCTGGCGGCTGAGGAATCCCGCCATTGCCCGCCGCGCTTCGCCGGCGCGGACATTGGTTTCCACCGCGATTCCCGCCGCGATCAACCGGTCGATCCCGCCGCCATCGGTGCGCGCATCGGGATCGCCGAGCGCGATCACGACACGCCCCACCCCGGCGGCGGCCAGCAGGTCAGCACAGGCGGGTCCGCGCGGCGATAGATGCGCACAGGGCTCGAGCGTGGTGTAGCAAGTCGCGCCGCGCGACTTGGTGCCGGCCTCGGCCAGCGCCATCGCTTCGGCATGCGGGCGGCCGCCCTGCCGGGTCCAGCCGCGCCCGATGACGCGCTCATCCCGCACGATCACGCAGCCGACATTGGGATTGGGCGCCGTCCGGCCCCGCCCGCGCTCCCCGATCGCGAGCGCCGCGCCCATCCAGCGGGCGTCGTCGATCTTCAGAATCCGTACTTCTTCAATTTGTCGTCGAGGCGCTTGTACGCGGCCTGGTTATCGGCCTGCTGCTTCTTGATCGCCTCGGCCGTCGCCTTTTCCTTGGGCCCGTCGATCTTCTGCTGGGCGATGATCTCCGCAACGGTGCGGTGGGCGGACCATTGCTCCACATCGACGATATTGGGGCGATAGACTTTCTCGGTCACCGAATTGCTCGCGATCGCGAACATCACCACCCAGGTGATGGCGATGGCGAGGACCAG
>NZ_JAQGLC010000340.1 GCF_028293085.1 Sphingomonas bacterium | reverse complement strand
GCAGATCAACTCGCCCCGCTCCGGCGCGCTCCAGCTGGATCGGCGCCAGATGCCAAGGGTGACGAGGATGCAGGCGATCGCGGCCAGGGCAAACACCCAGCTCTGCACCGCACCGGGATTGACCGCGGCATAGGTGCCCGCCTCGACCGAGGTCGCGGCGCTCCAGATCAGCCAGGAGGCACGGTTGGGCTGGACGAGCTGACGGCGAAGGCCAGTCAGATAAACAGCATACCCCCCCAGGCTGCAGGCGATCGCAATGATGAACCAGGGATCGATCGGCATGTCCGCTTACCATTATGGTTAAGCAAACATGTACGTCAGCGGGCGACTCGCGTCTATAAAAACCTAGGAGTCACCACGAGTCGCGGCGAATCCCGACTCAATAGAATCGCTTAATGGGAATGTTGCGTCGCGCCGATATGCGCGATGATATCGGTGTAGATGTCGGTCAGCGCGGCAAGGTCGTCGATCGCCACCGCCTCGTCGAGCTTGTGCATCGTCGCGTTGATCAGGCCGAACTCGACGACGGGGCAGAGCGCCGACAGGAAGCGCGCGTCCGAAGTGCCGCCGGTGGTCGAAAGCTCGGGGCGGATACCCTGGCGCGCTTCGATCGCGTCGCCGATCAGCGTCGAAAGCGCGCCCGGCGCGGTCAGGAACGCATCGCCCGATACGCGCGCGATCATCGTCGCTTCGGGGGCGTGGCGATGGACGATCCCCTCGATCCGCGCCGCGAGGTCGTCGCCCTTGTGCAGGTCGTTATAGCGGATGCTGAGCCGTGCCGAGGCGTGCGCCGGGATCACGTTGGTCGCCGGGTTGCCGACGGTGATGTCGGTCGCCTCGATGTTCGACGGCTGGAACCATTCGGTCCCCTCGTCCAGCATGATCGCATCGATCTCGGCCAGGATCGCGACCAGCTTGGGGATCGGATTATCGGCGAGATGGGGATAGGCGACATGGCCCTGCCGGCCTGGCACATCGATCCAGATATTGACCGAGCCGCGCCGCCCGATCTTGATCATGTCACCGAGCCGCGCGACCGAGGTCGGCTCGCCGACCAGGCAGAAATCGGGCTTCAAGCCGCGTTCCGCCATGCGATCGATCAGCGCGCGGGTGCCGAAGATGGCGGGGCCTTCCTCGTCGCCGGTGATGATCAGGCTCTGCGTGCCGCTTGCCGGCGCGCGCGCCGCCGCCGCGACGAAGGCGGCGATTGCGCCCTTCATGTCGACCGCGCCGCGCCCGTGCAGCAGGCCATCCCGGATCTCCGGCTCGAACGCGCCGCTCGTCCAGCCCGCGCCCGGCGGCACGACGTCGAGATGCCCGGCAAAGGCGAAATGCGGGCCGCCCTGGCCCCGCACCGCGAGCAGATTCTCGACCGGCCCGTCGGGCGCCTCGCCCACGGTGAAGCGATCCACCGCGAAGCCGAGCGGCACCAAAGCTGCCTCCAGCACATCGAACACGCCGCCTTGTGCAGGCGTCACGCTCTCGCGCGCGATCAGCGCCTTGGTCAGCGCGACGACATCGGGCAATCTGGTCTCAGCATCCATGGAGGGGACATTGCCCAAGCTCGATCTCGATACAATCCCGCAGACCAATGCGACCGGCTATCCGCCGCCGCATGCCGAAAAGGTCCAGGGTCGCTGGTACCGCCGACTCGCGCCGGTCTCGGGCCTGAGCGATTTCGGCGTCAGCCATGTCACGCTGAAACCCGGGGCCTGGTCCTCCCAGCGCCACTGGCATGAGGGCGAGGACGAGTTCGTCGCCATGCTGTCGGGCGAGGCGGTGCTGGTCGACGATGCGGGCGAAACGATGATGCGCGCCGGCGACTGCGCGGCCTTCGCGAAGAATGACGGCAACGGCCATGTCCTGCAGAACCGGAGCGACGCCGATTGCGTGTTCGTCGCGGTCGGGCGGCCTTCGGATACCAACTGCCATTATCCCGATATCGACATGCACCTGTTCCCCGGCCAGGGCTTCAGGCGAAAGAGCGGCGACCCGTTCTGAGCCGGGCGCGCAGGCCGGCCAGCGCCTGTTTCCGGCGAGGCGCGCCGGTGACGTTCCTGCGTTCCCAGTACCGGCGCCTCAGCCGGAAATCGGGCGCCAGCAGGTCGATCAGCCTGGCCACATCGTCCTGATCGACCCGAAAATGGAGAAAGCGGGGATTGCCCTCGAAATAGGCGAGCACGGCAGCGACGTGCAGCCGGTGCATCTCCTTCCAGCGGCGGGGCAGGTCCTCGATCTCGCAATCGAGCGATGCCGCCGCGCGCCGCGCGAACAGACCGTCGCGATGTTTCATGCGGGAGGCTGTCCAGCCTTCAACATCGCGATCGTTGAGGATGAAATAGGCGTCGGGATAGAGCTGGTGGAACAGCCGGAAATGCCGGTTGCCCTCCAGCATCAGCGCTTCGGAGCTGAACGTCAGGTCGGAATAAGCGGTCCATCGATCGAGATAGCGCTTCAACGCGTCAGGTTGTTCGACGCGTTTCTCGATCTCCACTGCGAGATTATCGTCTCCCGCAAGCCAGTGGACCGACTCCACGCCCTGCATGCTCAGGAAATAGTCGATCGCGGCGGTGGCGGTCTTGTTGAAGCCGATGAAGAAGATCTTCACGCCCGGCCGTCGGCGATGGATGCCTGCGTTCGCCCTGCGATCGAAGAGGTTGAGCAGGCGCATGTTGTCAGACCGGTTGCTCGAACTGCTCGATCACCCATTCCTCTTCCTGCGCGCCGGCGATCCAGTCCTGCATGAAGGGGTGCTGCAACACCGCGTCCATGTAACCGGTGGCGAAGCGCGCGATCGGCAGGCCATAGGTGACGATGCGGGTGACGACCGGCGCGTACATGATGTCGGCCGCGCCGAACTCGCCGAACAGGAACTTGCCGGTGCCACCGAAGCGCGCCCGGGCCTGGGCCCACAGCTCCATGATGCGCCCGAGGTCGGTGAGCACGTCGTCGTCGGGGCGCTTGGGCGGGAAGACCTGGCGGATGTTCATGCTGTGCTTGCGGCGCAGCGCGGTGAAGCTCGCATGCATCTCCGCCGCCATCGATCGGGCCATGGCGCGGGCATTGTCGTCCTGGGGCCAGAATTTCGCGCGTTCGGTCTTCTCGGCGAGATATTCGACGATCGCCAGGCTGTCCCACACCACCGCATCGCCGTCCCACAGGATCGGCACCTTGCCCGATGACGGCGCGAACTCGTCGCCCTCGCGGCGCTTGTCCCAATCGGCGTCGTAGAGCGGAACGACCACTTCCTCGAAGGGCAGGCCCGATTGCTTGCAGGCGAGCCAGCCGCGCAGCGACCAGGAGGAATAGGCCTTGTTGCCGATGATGAGCTTGAGCATGGCGCGGGCTTAGCGGGGATGCGCCCGCGCTGTCGAGACGGCTTACCCGGCCGGCGCGTTGGAACGCAGCAATGTCAGGCCCAGCGCGATCAGGCCCGCGCTGAATAATGCCGTCGCCACGTCGGAGGCGATGATCGTGCTGCCCGCGGCGGCGCCGATGATCCCGGCGACGGGCGACGCGATCAGCAACGCGGCAGCGATGCGGCCGATGCCGGGCGCGCGGAGCAGCGGCGCGCTCATCGCCGCCATGCCGATCGCGAGCAGCGCCGCGCCGGACTGATAGGCCGCGGGCACCAATGTCCGGTCGCCGGTACGGATGATCAGCAGGCCGGCCGCGGCGACGATCAGGCCGATCAGCCCCCATAGCCCCAGCCAGTGGCCGAACTTCACCGCCAGGCCGACCAGGCCAAGCAGGATCGCCAGATCGATTGCGAGGTAGAGCGTTTCCAGCCCGGATGGGCCAAGCGTGGTCAGCGGCACGCCGATCAGCACGGCGCGCAGGATGCCGGCGAGAATCGCGGCGACACCGCCAAGGCGGGGAATGGTGAACATCTGCATGGCCTGGCCCCGCGCCGGTGGGATGCCCGGTCTACGCCGGTTCGGGGGCCAACGGAAGAAAGCGCCGCGCCGTTGCCGGCGCGGCGCTTTCGATCAGCAATCGCAGTTGCGGCAGGTGCAGGGCGAGCAGCTGCAGCCGCTCTTCTTGCAGGCGCAATTGGCCGGCTGCTGCGCGACGGGGGTCTTGGTTGCGGGGGTCGTCATGGTCTCTTCCTTCTCTTGCCTTGATGGCGAATCGGGTAATAGCCTCAGGACCATGGTACGGAGTCAAGCATGAAAAGCGTGACGATCGCAGGGCTGGCGCGGACAGCCAATGTCGGGGTGGAGACGGTGCGCTATTACCAGCGCCGCGGTCTGCTGAGCGTGCCGGCGGGTGACGGCGTGCGGCGCTATGACGGCGATGATGTGCGGCGGCTGCATTTCATCCGCAGCGCGCAGGGGGCGGGCTTCACGCTGGAGGAGATCGGGGAGCTGCTCGCGCTGGATCGGCAGAAGGACCGTAGCCGGGTGCATGAGCTTGCCGCCTCGCGTGTCGCCGCGCTCGACGTGAAGATCGCGGCGCTGGTCGAGGCGCGTACCGCGCTGGAGCGGCTGGCCAGATCCTGCGCGTCGGGAACGAAGGGGCCGTGCCCGATCATCGAGGCGTTCGACCCGGCGGGCTGAGGTTCAGCCGATCGCCTCGATCACCGCGGCGCGCAGCTCGGGGATGCCGAGGCCGGTCTCGCTCGAGGTTTCGAGGATGTCCGGATGCGCAGCCGGGCGCTTGCGCGCTTCCTCGGCGGTGCGGGCGGAAACCTCGGCCAGTTCGGTCGGCTTGATCTTGTCGGCCTTGGTCAGCACCAGGCGGTAGCTGACCGCCGCCTTGTCGAGCATCTCCATGATCTCCCGGTCGACATCCTTGATGCCGTGGCGCGCGTCGATAAGCACCAGCGCACGCTTCAGCTCCTGCCGCCCGCGCAGGAAGTCGTTGACGAGGAAACGCCACTTCCTGACCATGTCCTTCGGCGCCTTGGCGAAGCCGTAACCGGGCATGTCGACCAGCCGGAAGGCGAGCGGCTCGCCGACGTCGAAGAAGTTGAGCTCCTGTGTCCGCCCCGGCGTGTTCGACGTGCGGGCGAGCGAGTTGCGGCCCGTCAGCGCGTTGAGCAACGACGATTTGCCGACGTTCGAACGGCCCGCGAACGCGACCTCGGGCACGCTCGCGTCCGGAATGAATTCCAGCGTCGGCGCGGATTTCAGGAAGGCGACCGGGCCGGCAAAGGCCTTTCGCGCCGCCTCGATCGCTTCGGGTTCGAATGCGTCAGCCATGGATCATTTGACCGCCGCGACCTTCATCCCCGGATGCCGCGCATAAAGCAGGCGCTGCTGGAGGATGGTCAGGGTGTTCGAGGTGATCCAGTAGATCTGCAGGCCCACCGCGAACGGCGCCATCACGAACATCAGCACCCAGGGCATGATCGCGAAGACCTGCTTCTGCGCCTCGTCCATCGGGGCGGGATTGAGCTTGAACTGGAAGTACATCGAAATGCCGAGCAGGACCGGGATCACGCCGATCGCCAGGAAATGCGGCAGCGTGAAGTGGAGATAGCCGAACAGGTTGAGCACGGTCGCCGGATCGGGTGCCGACAGATCCTTGATCCACAGGACGAACGGCTGGTGCCGCATCTCGATCGTCAGCAGCAGCACCTTGTACAGCGCGTAGAAGACCGGGATCTGCAGGAAGGTCGGCAGGCAGCCCGCGAGCGGATTGACCTTCTCGGCCTTGTACAGCGCCATGATCTCCTGCTGCTGACGCGGCTTGTCGTCCTTGTGCTTCTCCTGCAGCGCCTTCATCTTGGGCTGGATCGCCCGCATGTTCGCCATGGAGGCGAACTGGCGCTGCGCGATCGGGAACATCAGGCCGCGGATGGTCAGCGTCAGCAGGATGATCGCGACGCCGAAATTGCCGACCATGCGGAACAGCCAGTCGAGATATTTGAAGATCGGCTTCTCGACGACGCTGAACCAGCCCCAGTCGATGGCATTGCCGAAATGCGGGATGTGGAGATTGTCCTCGTAGCGATCGAGCGTGTTCACTTCCTTCGCGCCGGTGAAGAGGTGCGTGGTCGTGAACATCTGCCCGCCAGGCGCGATCGAGACCGACGCGCGCGATACATCGGCCTGGAAATTGGCGCCGGGCGCAGAAGCGCGGAAGCCCGAATGCACGGCGGCCTTCTGATCGGGGATCACCGCCGCCAGCCAGTATTTGTCGCCGAAGCCGGCCCAGCCGCCGGTGGTGTCGAAATAATTCTCGCCCGGACGGCCGCTGTTGCCGAAGATCTTGGCGAAGAAGCTGGGCTCCTTGCCGTGCAGATTGTCATAGGTGATGTCGTAGGTCGTGCCGCTGCCGAAGGTGCCGATCGGGCCGACATGATTGGTCCAGGTGTCGACATCGGCGCCCGGTCCGGCGCGCGAGACCAGCGCATAGGGCGCGGCCTTCACCGCGGCCGTGCCGCCGTTGAATACCGCCTGATCGACCGTGAACATGAAACGATCGTCGATCGAAAGGCGGATCACGAATTTCTGACCCGTGGGATTCGCCCAGGCGAGCGTCACCGGCTTGCCGGGGCTCAGCACCTGGGCGCTGGCGGCGAACACGGTATCGGGGCCAGGCACCGAAATCCCGTCGCCGGACCAGCCGAAGCCCGCGAAATAGGCGTCCTTCGTCCCCGACGGCGACAAGAGGCGGATCGGTGGCGAATTCTTGTCGATCGTTTCCTTGTACTTGACCAGGACGAGGTCATCGACCCGGGCGCCCTTCAGGTTGATCGAGCCCTTCAGTTCCGGCGTATCGATCAGCACGCGCGGCGATTCGGCCAGCACCACCTTGCGATCGCGCACCGCGCTCGCGCTGGTCGCCGCCGGGCTGGCGCCGGGATTGGCGATGGTCTTGCTTTTGCCATTCTCGATCTTCGTCACCGGCGGGTTGGCGGCCGGGAAGAATTTCGACGTCACCAGCGGCCAGCCGAACAGGATCAGCGCGGCGAACAGGGCGAACAGGATGAAGTTCTTGTTGTCGTTATTCACGTGAGTGATTTCCCGCTCGTGGTAGGCGTTTGATCAAGGAACAGGATCGTGACCGAACCCGCCCCAGGGATGACACCGCGCGATCCGTTTCGCCGCCAGCCACCCGCCCTTCAGCGCGCCATAGCGGCGAAGGGCCACGATTGCATAGCTGGAACAGGTGGGCTGGTATCGACAGCTCGGCGGCAGGATCGCGGAAGGGCCGATCTGCCAGAAGCGGACCAGGGCGATCAGGAGGCGGGTCAGCACGGTGCGGACCCTTTATTTCCGTCACCCCGGATTTGTTTCAGCATGACGGGGAAGGCGTATGTCACCGCGCGACCTTGGTCAGGGCCTTGGCCAGATCGGCGCGGAGCTGGGCGAAATCGCGTTCGATCCCGCCGTTCCGCCCGATCAGCACATGATCCGCGCCGCGCACGCCCGATTCGGGGAGCAGCTCGCGGGCCAGGGCACGCAGGCGCCGCTTCATGCGGTTGCGCACGACCGCGTTGCCGATCTTCTTCGTGACGGTGTAGCCGATTCGCATCGACGGATCGCCGTCGTCGCGCTGGCGCATCAGCAGGACGAAGCCCGGCATCGGCGCGCGTTTCCCCGTATTCGCCGCGAGGAAATCGCGGCGAACGGACAGCGTACAAATTCCGGCTTCGCCGGCGGGGGTTTTCAGGCCGACAGCTTCTTGCGGCCGCGATTGCGACGGGCGCGAATCACGTTGCGGCCGCCCGGAGTCGCCATCCGCGACCGGAAACCGTGCCGGCGCGCACGCACCAGATTGCTCGGCTGAAAGGTCCGCTTCATCGTTCATTCCCTGGTCGTCTGAATAGAAAAGGGCCGCCCCACGGACGGCCTCGTAGCGGGAGCCCTTAGGCAAAGGTGCCGTGCAAGTCAATGTTCCTGCGCCCCGCGCTCACGTGCCCGCCGCCGCGCTGCGCTCGCCCGGCGAAGCCCCATATCGGCATAGTGGCCGAGCCGCGGCCAGCGTCTCTTGGTGTGGACGAAACGCCGCTTCGCCCAGTGCGAATTCTGCAGCATCAACGCGAGGCCACCGGCAAACACGAAGACGCCGCCGGGGCCGGGAATCGCGCCGACCAGCGGCGTCAC
>NZ_JAQGLC010000395.1 GCF_028293085.1 Sphingomonas bacterium | reverse complement strand
TCGAGGATGCCGTCGGGCCGGTCGGAGCGGACCTGCTGGATCGCGCTGCGCACGTCCTCGACCGCGCGGTCGATCGGCGTGCCGATGTTGAGCTGGACGACTGTGACCGAGCTACCCTCGGTCACGGTGGAGTTGATCTCGTCGATGCCCTGCAAGCTGCGGACCGCCGATTCGACCTTCTGGGTGATCTGGGTCTCAAGCTCGGTCGGCGCCGCGCCCGGCTGGCTGATCTGCACGATCACCACCGGGAAATCGATGTCGGGCGAGTTGTTCACCTCCATCGTGCTGAAGCTCACGATGCCGGCGACCGTCAGCATGAAGAACAGCACGATCGACGGAACCGGGTTCCGGATCGACCAGGCGGAGATGTTGCGAAAGCTCATGGCGCTCAGCCTTGCGTTTTCTGGAGGATCGGCTTGATCTTCTGACCAGGGTTCAGGAACGCGCCCGCCGACAGCACGACCCTTTCGGTGCCGTTCAGGCCCTCGATGATCGAGACGCCCGTGTCCGAGACCTCGCCGAGCTTCACCGGGCGCCGGACGACCTTGTCATCGCTGCCGACGATATACACGAAATTGCCCTGGGTATCGCTCTGGATCGCCGAATTCGGCAATTGCGGCATGTCGCTCGATCCGCGTTTGATCGTCGCCGAGGCGAAGCCGCCGGGCTTGAGCGCGGGGTTGTAGCTGAGCGCGATACGGGCGATGCCCTGGCGGGTCTGCGGGTCGATGACCGGCGAAACCTGCCACACCTGGCCCGAAAAGGCGGTATCGCCGCCTACGGGCACGACCTGAGCGCTCACGCCGACGGGAAGGCCGACGAGATCGGCCTCGCTCAGCTGGGCGCGCATTTCCATCTCGCCGCCCTTGGCCATGCGGAACAGGGTGCCCGAACCCGAGCTGATCACCATGCCCGGCTCGACGCTGCGGGTCAGCACCAGGCCGGCGGCGGGCGCGCGGATGTCGAGGCGTCCGGTACGGGCATTCTGTTCGCCGAGCTGCGCCTGGGCGACGCGGACGCGCGCGACTGCCGCATCGCGGGTCGCGGCCTTGCGCTCGAGATCGGCCTTGGAGATGAAGCCGCGATTGACCAGCTGCTGCGCGCGGTCGAGCTCGGACTGGGCGATCGCCGCGTCGGACCGCGCGACGTTGACCTGGGCCGCGAGCGACGCACCGGTCTGGATCTGCACCGAGCGGTCGACCGTCGCGAGCACCTGGCCCGCGGCGACCCACTGGCCCGGCTCGACCAGGACGCGCGCGACCATGCCGCCTTCGCCGGCGACGCCGACCGGCATTTCGCGGCGCGCGGCCAGCGTGCCCGTAGCCGAGATGATGCGCGCGGCCGCCAGCCGTCCGGGGATCGCGACCGATACCGTCGGGAGCTGCTCGGTCTTGCCGGCCTCCGCCGCGGCGGCGCCGTCCTTCTTGCCGCCCGAAAAGGCGAAGACGACCATCGCGACCACGAGCACGGCCAGGATGACCGCGCCGATGATCCACCAGCGGCGATTCGGGCGATCTTCCAACCCACCCGGCAGCGCCAGATGGTCATCGTTCCCGAATGTCGGCTGCCCGTAATTCATGTGCGTCACTTTCCCGTCCCGCCCCTTGGCGCCCGTATCGTCGTCGGACTGTATTAGAGGAATAAGTCACCGACCTCAAGAGGCCGTTTGTGCGCGTGCGGCATGGCCGTTTCGGCCGATTTTCGCAAGAGGATCGCACCGTTATGGCAAAGAAACGGTTGCATATCGCAGGCATGGGGGCGACGTTCCCGCCCGGCCCGCGCCTGCTGGCCGCAATAGAGGGGAGTGAGCGATGCTTTTGCACAACAGCTTCTTGGGCTGGATTCTTATCGGCCTTGTTGCCGGCGTCCTCGGCAAGATCATCATGCCGGGCAAGGATCCGGGCGGCTTCATCGTGACGATCCTGATCGGCATCGCGGGGGCGCTCCTTGCCGGATATCTCTCGCCGATGATGGGGCTGCATATCGACGCGGGCTGGCAGAGCTATGCCGCCGCGACGGTGGGTGCGATCGTCCTGCTGGCGCTGTACCGCGTGGTGATGACGCGCCGCGTACGCTGATTTTCGAACCGTTCAGCTGAGGTTGGTCCGCGCGTCTGCATGAAGGGCGCGCGGGCCACCGGCCCGGTTGATACGGGAGTTTCATGATGCGTTACCTCGCGACCGCAGCGGCGCTCGCCGCCCTGCCGCTCACCCCTGCTCCGGCCATGGCCCAGGTCGCGCCGGCGATCATCGCCGACGGCACGATCCTGGATGTGACCGCCGAGGGCCAGACGACCCGGGTCCCCGACATCGCGACGATTCGCGCCGGCGTGGTGACGCAGGGTGCGACCGCCGCCGCGGCATTGGCCGACAATGCCCAGCGCATGGCGGGCGTGCTCGACGCGCTGAAGCGCGCGGGCGTGGCGGCGCGCGACATCCGGACCGCAAGCGTCGGGCTGAGCCCGCAATATCGCTATGCCGACGGCCAGGCGCCGGTGGTCACCGGCTATCAGGCGACCAACAACGTCGCGATCCGCTTCAGGGAGGTGGCGAAGGCCGGCACGATCCTCGATGCTTTGGTGAAACAGGGCGCGAACCAGATCGACGGGCCCAGCCTGTCGATCGACGAGCCCGACGCGGCGCTGGACGAGGCGCGTGTCGATGCCGTGAAGCGCGCCAAGGCGCGGGCCGAGCTCTATGCCCGGGCAGCGGGGATGACTGTGTCGCGGATCGTCTCGATTTCGGAGAACGGGCAGAATGACGGCAGTTCGCCGCCGCCGATTCTCTACGCCGCTCGCGCCATGAGCGCGGACAAATCCACCGCGATCGCGGCAGGCGAAACCGACGTGACGGTGACGATCAACGTGCGGTTTCTGCTGAAATAGAACGAAAACGGGCCGCCCGGTTGCCCGGGCGGCCCGCATCTCACGCTGTTCCCGGCGTCTAGCGGACGGTGCCGCGACGGATCAGGTTGACGATCGCGAGCAGGATGATCGCGCCGATCAGCGAATAGACGAATGTGGTGATGGTAATCACCTGATTGATCCCGCCTCCGAAAAGGAACGAGGCGATGACGGATCCGATGATGCCGACGACGACGTTCAGGATGATGCCCTGCTGTCCGTCGGTACGCATGACCATGCTCGCGAGCCAGCCGACCACGCCGCCGACGATGAGCCAGATAATGATACCCATTTCTTCCCTCCGTTGCTCCCGGCTTGTCCGGGTTCGGACTGGAAAGACTCACGACTGCTTTGATTTGTTCCGTTGGCGTTCCGGCGGCAAAGAGACACCGCCCCCCGCCGCCATCCCCGGGAGGGGCGGCGGCGGGGGGCGGCATGGCCTTCAGCGCTGCTGAAGGACCGTCAGTATTTCTGCTGGCGCTCGTAAAGCGAGCGATAATGCTGGATCCGCGTGACGCGCAGGCCCGGCATGCCCGACCGGTCGATCGCGCGCTGCCAGCCGGCGAATTCCTCGACCGTCAGGCTGTAGCGGTCGCACACCTCGTCGACCGACAACAGCCCGCCATTCACGGCAGCCACCACTTCGGCCTTGCGACGCACCACCCACCGCGTCGTCTCGGGCGGGGGCAGGGTATCCAGGGTCAGGGGCTCGCCGAGCGGGCCGATGACTTTGGCCGGGCGAATCTTCTGGTTTTCGATCATTCTCAACCTCGATCGGGGCGGGGGGCCCCCTCTCTCACTAATAACGTCAATAGGCGGACGGACTTGAACACCGGCTAAAGCGGCTCGGTAAACGGCGAGTTCATTCCTTCTTGTTCCCGCGTTAGCATTTCGGCGACCGTGCGGTTGAACGCGCCATGTTCGGGCGCGAACCAGCTCGCATGGCTGAAGGCCGGGGCCAGATGCGCATGGAACAACGCGGTCGGGCTGGCGGCCTGACGCGCGGCGATCCCCACCATCAATACCGCCAGATCGGGCGGCAGGACGGTGACGCTGGCATCAGCCTCGAACCGGGAAAAACTCAGATCCATAGCGCCCTTTCCGGCGACGGTGACTCGATCGAGCCCTTGCTACCGAAAGGGTCTGAAGTTCCGGTAAAGCGCGTATAAATGCCTTGGAAAGGCGTGCCGCTTTGCATCGAGGCCCTGCACCGCCTATCTGGCGCGCATGATGGACGAGGGAGATTTCCAGCTGGGACCGGATCTGACCGGCAAGCGCATCGTCGTCGCGATGTCGGGCGGCGTGGACAGTTCGGTGGTCGCGGCGCTGGCCGCGCGGAGCGGCGCCGAGACGATCGGGGTCACGCTCCAGCTCTACGATCACGGCGAAGCGGTGGGCCGTGCCGGTAGCTGTTGCGCCGGCCGGGACATTCGCGATGCACGCGCGGTGTGCGACCGGCTGGGCATCGCGCATTATGTGTTCGATCACGAATCGAGCTTCCGCGAACAGGTGATCGACGGTTTCGCCGACGAATATCTGCGCGGGCGCACGCCGATTCCGTGCGTCCGCTGCAATATGGGACCGAAATTCACCGATCTGTTCGGCGTGGCGCGCGATCTCGGCGCCGATTGCCTGGCGACCGGCCATTATGTCCGCCGCGTCGAGGGTCCGGCAGGAGCGGAGCTGCACCGTGCGGTCGATCCGGCGCGCGACCAGAGCTATTTCCTGTTCGCGACCACGCAGGCGCAGCTCGATTATCTCCGCTTTCCGCTGGGCGGTATGCCCAAGACGCGGGTACGCGAGCTTGCGGCTGAACTTGGCCTGGGCGTGGCCGCCAAGCCCGACAGTCAGGATATCTGCTTCGTGCCGGATGGCGATTATGCCTCGCTGGTCAAGAAGCTGCGGCCCGAGGCCGATACCAGCGGCGATATCGTCGGGGAGGACGGGCGGACGCTCGGCCGGCATCGCGGGCTGATCCATTTCACCGTCGGGCAGCGCCGCGGACTCGAGATCGGCGGGACGCCGGAGCCATTATATGTCGTGCGGCTGGAGCCGGAGACACGGCGTGTCGTGGTCGGGCCGAAGACGGCGCTGGCAGTGGAGGCGGCGCGGCTTTCCGAGATCAACTGGATCGGTGGCGATCATGACGGGCCGCTGACGGCGAAGGTGCGCTCGCTGGCCAAGCCGGTGCCGGCGCGGCTGATCGGGGACCGGGTGGTGTTCGATGCGCCCGAATATGGTGTCGCGCCCGGCCAGGCGGCGGTGCTCTACGCGGGCGAGCATGTGCTCGGCGGTGGCTGGATCGAGGAAACCGAGCGCGCGCGGCTGGCGGCCTAACGAACCTTCAGCGGCACGCCCTTGAACGGCTCCGGCTGGCAGCCCAGCACCGGATCGTAGCGTGCCGAGCGGCTCGCGATCAACGGAACCGAGGCGGTGACCGTTTTCGTCGCCGGGTCGTCGGACAGGCGGATCGGCTCCATGCCGGGCTCGAAATCGGTGCGGCAGCTCGCCAGGCTGCGGTCGCCAATATAGCGGCAGGCGCAGGCGACGCGGGCGGCATAGCCCGTGCCGAGTTCCAGCTGCGGCGTGAGCGAACGCGCGTAGAGGAACGCCGCCGCGAGCAGCGCCAGCACTCCGATCCCGATCGCGATGCGTCTTGCCTTCATCGCCTCGCACCCTATCGTGACGGCGATGCTGCGCAAGGCCGCCCTTCTCGCGCTGGTGCCGGTGCTCCTTGCCGGGGCGGACAGTGCGCCGCCAGCCAGGCCGACCTACACGGTCACCCCGTGTCCGGGCGCGGACCTAGCGCGATCGATGGCGCCAATCCGGTTGTTGTTCTCCCAAAACCCGGAAACGCGCGCGGTGCTGGTCACTGCTGACGGCTGCCCGGCGCTCAGGGCCTATGCGCCGGGCTTTTCGGAGGCGAACCGCTTCATCAGCTGGTCGATGGCGAAGACGGTCACGGGCATGCTGGTTGGCGCGCTGGTGACCGACGGCCGGCTGAAGCTGGATGCGCCCGCCCCGATCGCGGAATGGCACCAGCCGGGCGATCCCCGCGCGGCGATCACGCTGCGCCAGCTGTTGCAGATGTCGTCGGGCCTGAAGCATGTCGAGGTCGGCGATCCGGTCGAGAATTCGGATACCAACCAGACGCTGTTCGTCAGCCATACCGCGGCGATGGCCGCAGCGGCGATCGATCATCCGCTGGCGACGAAACCCGGGACCCAATTCCGCTACAGCTCGCTGACCACGATCATCCTCGCCGAGATCGTCACCCGGACGCTGACCGATAGCCGGGATCCGCGCGTGCGGGCGAAAACCTATACCGATTTCGCGACTGCACGGCTGTTCGGTCCGGCGGGAATCACCAGCGCGGTGCTTGAGTTCGACGGCGCGGGCACGCAGATCGGCGGATCGATCATGCATATGTCGCTCGACGACTGGGGCCGGATCGGGGGACTGTTGCTCGACGGCAAGGCGGTCGACGGGCGGCAGGTGGTCGATCCCGCATGGCTCGCCTTCATGAAGACGCCCTCGCCGACCAACGCAGAATATGGCGCGCAGACCTGGCTCAACCGACCGGGCGGTGCCGAAGGCAAGGCGACCTTGTTCCCCGGCAAGGGGCCGGCGACCGCGGTCGCGGCGGATGGGCATCTCGGCCAGCTGGTGATCGCCAGTCCCGATAGCGGGCCCGGGCGTGGTATCGTCGTGGTGCGGCTGGGGAACACGCCCGATACGCGCAATCCTGCGCTGATGCAGACGCTCGGCGATGTCGTCGCGGGGTTCGACCGGCCGTAATCGGCATGAGCCTGGCGTCCCACCGTGCGAAGACCGGCAAGGCGTGCGCGCCCGCGAATTGGCACCAAAATGGCGAGAGCGGGACTCGCCGGGGCGCCGTAGCGCGCCTAGCCTTTGCCTTTCGCCGCCGACCAAGGGCCCGTGATGATCAGCTTCTCCGCCTCGATCGCCGCCTATGAGGCAGGGTTGCGCGCCGCGTTCGGGCGCGCGGTCAGGGAAAGAGACCTGAAGGACAAGCACGAGAAGATGCGCGAGAGCGCTTTTCTGTTCCTGCGGGCGACCTGCTGGCGATGGGCGGAAGCTGCGCCGGAGCTTTGCCCGACCTTGATGGAAGCGCCGCGAGCACCCTCGGTCGGCGATGCTCATGCCGGCAATTTCGGGCTGTGGCGCGATGCAGAGGGGCGCCTCGCCTGGGGCGTCAACGACTATGACGAGGCGGCCCGCCTGCCCTATGCGCTCGATCTCGTGCGGCTATGCGCCAGCATCCTGCTCGCAGACGAGGAAGCCGGTGCGGCCGAAACCGCCGATCAGGCGCTGGCCGGCTACCGGCAAGGGATCACCGCGCCCTCGCCCTTCGTGCTCGAGCGCGACCATCTCTGGCTGCGGGACGCCTTCGCGGCGACCGATCACGAACGCGCGGATTTCTGGCAGGAGCTGGACGATGCGGACGAGGCCTTGGTCATGCCGGAATCGCTTCGCCCGCCGCTGATCGCTGCGCTGCCGGACATGGCGCGGATTCGGGTGACTGCGCGCTCCGCCGGGGCCGGCAGCCTCGGGCGTCCGCGCTACGTCGCCTCCGGCCTGTACCGCGGCGGCCCGGTTGCCGCCGAGATCAAGGGCCTGATGCCGTCCTCCTGGCAGACGGCCCGGGAGCCGGGGCTCGCCCAGCGCATGGCGCGGGGCCAGTGGCGGTCGCCGGATCCCATGCTCGTCTATGGCGCTGGCCATGTCCTTCGGCGCCTCGCACCGAACAGCCGCAAGCTCAAATTCGAGAAGATCCGGGGGAAGCTCCGGGGTAGGCTGATCGAGGCAATGGCGGCCGATCTTGCCGCGGTTCATGTCGCCGACGGACAAGTCCGGATGGCGATAGAGGCGGACCTCGCCGAGCGGCCCGCAGCCTGGCTGGCCGACGCGGCGAAACGCGTGGCCAAATGGACCCACGGCGAATTCGCGAGCTACGCGGCGGCATCCGACGGCGCCGATTAAGTGGTGGGCCCGTCGGGATTCGAACCCGAGACCTACAGATTAAAAGTCCGTTGCTCTACCAACTGAGCTACGGGCCCCGACCAAGGGACGCGCGTTACGAGCGGCGCGGGCGCCGGTCAACCGCACGCGCGCGTGCGGCGAGCTGCCGGACGGTCAGGCCGGTCACCGGATCGCGCCACGCGGGCACGAGCATGTCCAGCGGATCGAGTACGAAGCGTCGCGTGCGAAAGGCGGCGTGCGGCACCGTCAGCACCGCATCGGTCCAGATGCCACCCGACCACAGGATGATGTCCAGATCGATCACCCGCGCCCCCCAGCGCCGGCCGGGGCGACGGCCAAAGGCCCGCTCGATCGCCTTGAGCCGGCTGAGCATTGCGGGGGGCGTCTCCGCCGAATCGACGATCGCGACCGCATTGACGAAGCGCCGCGACGAGGGCCCGAGCGGGGCCGTGGCGATCACCGGCGACGCCGCGACGAGCGGTTCGAGCGCCACCAGCGCCGCGCGCAGCTCCGCTTCGGGTCGGCCGTGAAGACCCGGGCGGTTCGATCCGATCGCGATGGCGTATCTTGTTACCGGCACAAGGACGTGCCTAGCGTGGCGCGATGTTTGCCCCAAGCCCGATCCCCGCCAGCGAGCCGCCGCATGATTGCCCGCGCTGCCCGCGCCTCGCCGGTTTTCGCGAGGCGCTTCGCGTCGAGCATTCCGATTGGTGGAATGCGCCGGTGCCGGCCTGGGGCGATCCGCGGGCATGGCTGGTCATTGTCGGGCTCGCGCCGGGCAAGCAGGGCGCGAATCGTACGGGGCGGCCGTTTACCGGGGACGGCTCGGGCGAGATGCTGTTCCGCGCGCTCGGCAAATACGGCCTGGCCGAGGGCGCTTATGAAGGGCACCCCGATGATTCGCTACGGCTGAACGGCGCGATCATCGTCAACGCGGTCAGGTGCGTGCCGCCGCAGAACAAGCCGACGCCCGAGGAGATCCGCGCCTGCCGGCCATTCCTCGAAGAGCAGGCCGCGATACTGCCCCAGGCGCGTATCTTTGTCGCGCTGGGCCAGATCGCGCATCAATCCGCGGTGAAGATATTGGGCGGCAAGCTCCCGAAATGCCGGTTCGCGCATCTTGCCGAGCACCGCGTGCCGGACGGTCGCATCCTGGTCGATAGCTATCACTGCTCGCGCTACAACCAGAATACCGGCCGGCTGACCGAGGAGATGTTCGACGCGGTGTTTGCGCGCGCGATCGAGTTGCGCGGTTCAGATCGCTAATATCAGGACGGACACCACCAGCGCCACGATGCCGACCAGGAATGTTCGGTCGGCCCAGCCTTCCCAGCGATCCATCACCAGCCCGGCCCGAATCGACAGATAGGAGAGGCCGCAACTTGTGCTGAAGCAAAGGGCGCTGACCCACGCCACCTCGTCGGCGAAGGTCTTCTGGGCGTGATCGCTGATGTGCAGCCCGGCTATGATCAGCAGAGTGATGCCAAGCAGATTGGACGCGGCATTGAGGATATGGGTTGTCTTCTGCATCGGGCGGCAATGGGCGCGGCAAGCTGAACTCAGGCGAAACGCATGGCGTCGATTTCTACATTTTCCGTGCTATATCCGCGGCATCGATCGAGGAGTGTTGCCATGCCCATCGTCGCGATTCTTGCCCTGGCCACGGTTGCCGCGGCGCCCGGGCCGAAACAGGCGACGACCGCCGCCAAGCCGGTCTGCCAGAATACGAACCGCTATGATGCCGATCAGCAACAAGCGCCGCCCGGTGCGCATAAGCTGAGCGCCGAGCCGCCCGCCGCCCAGATCCTCACCGTGCTCAGGACCGTCGACGGCTGTACCCAACCGGTCGTGATTCGCGAGGATGTCGGCGCGCCGCGGCGCTAGATGTCCTGGGTCAACCGCCCGTAAAGCTCGGGCCGGCGATCGCGGAAGAAACCGAACGCGGCGCGGTGGCGCTTGACCCGGTCGAGGTCGAGCGTCGCGACCAGCACGCCGGTCTCTTCCGCGCCGAACTCGGCGATGAGGTCGCCGCGCTCATCGGTGATGAAGCTGTGGCCGTAAAAATGCTGGCCATGTTCGGTGCCGATCCGGTTGGCGGCGACGACAGGAACCACGTTGGATACCGCATGCCCGACCATCGCGCGCCGCCACAACCGCGCGGTGTCGAGGCTGTCGTCGTGCGGCTCGCTGCCGATCGCGGTGGGGTAGAACAGCACGTCCGCCCCCATCAGCATCATCGCGCGCGCGGTTTCGGGATACCATTGATCCCAGCACACCCCGACGCCGATCGTCGCCGACGGCCCGGGCCACACCTTGAAGCCGGTATTGCCGGGGCGGAAATAGAATTTCTCCTCATAGCCCGGCCCGTCCGGGATATGGCTCTTGCGGTAGACGCCCATGACGGCACCGTCGGGACCGACCATCGCCAGGCTGTTATAATGGTGCGGCCCGTCCGCCTCGAAGAAGCTCGTCGGGATGTAGACCTTCAGCTCGGCGGCGAGCGCGCGCATCGCCTGCACCGCGGCATGTGCCTCGGTCGGCTTGGCGCGGGCGAACATGCCCTCGTCCTCTACCTGGCAGAAATAATGACTCTCGAACAATTCGGGCGGTAGGATCACCTGTGCGCCCTTTGCCGCCGCTTCGCGGACTAAGGCAGAGACCGCCGCGATGTTCGCGCCGATATCGTCGCTAAGCGCGAGTTGCAGGGCGGCGACGGTGAGTTCGTTCATGGCCATGGCCTTCATG
>NZ_JAQGLC010000239.1 GCF_028293085.1 Sphingomonas bacterium | reverse complement strand
TCGATCAACAGGCGGTAACGATCGTCGGCGTCGAGGAACCCATATTCATCTTGCAGGTCGGTCAAGCTTGGCGGCGGATTGGGCATGACCCTGCCGCTAGCGGGATGGACCTCAGAGGTCCACCCCGGCCGCGATCGCTTCGAGTTTGCGGATACGCTCCTTGAGATCGGCGATCTCGATACGCGCACTGGCATTGGGCAACGGCTGTTCGTGGCGGAGGTCGCCCGAGGCCTGAAGCTCCTGGTGCTTGAGCGCCAGCCAGCCGCGCCAGCCGGTGAGGAAGGCGAAGGTGGTCATGCCGAGCCCGATCAGGGCGGCGCTCGCCATGGTGATGTAGAAGTTCGGATCGGTCATGATCTCTGCTCCGTGGGTCAAGTGCGGTCGCGCAGCTTCTCGATCTCGCGATCGAGGCGTGCGCCGCTGTTGTCGTTTTCGGTGGCGAGCCGTTCGAGGACCGCAAGGCGCTCCTTCATGGCCCGGAGTTCTTCGCGCAGACGCTTGTTCTCGGCCTCGGACGCGGGATCCTCGCGCAGGCTGAAGTCGTTGCCGTGCTGGTCGCGGCCGACGCCGAAGCGGGCGCGGAGCACGCTGCCGATCGTGGCGATGACGACGAGAGCGACGACCATTTCGAAGACGTTCATTCTATCGACTCCTGCGTGGTTTCAGTGAAGGCCGCGCTCAGAGCGCTTGCTGGGCCTGGCGTTCGAGCCGGCGGAGCGGACGGTCGACCCGCTCGCAGAGATATGTGGCGACGCCGGCAATGCCCGCCATCACAACCAGGAAAATAAGCATGTTCAGATCCTTCTATTCGAAAATTCAGTTGAGCGGCGGCTGATCGCGGAGCTTCTCGATCTCGTCCGCGACATCGATGCCGCGGTCGGTGACGATCCGTTCCAGGACGCGCACGCGTTGTTCGAGGCTGCTGGTCTGCGACGCATATTGCGCGGCTTTCTCGGCAATCATCCTGGCTTCCAGTTCCATCTGCTTCTCGCGGTGGGCGAGCCAGGGCTTGACGATCACGCCGCCGATCACCGCTACCAATCCGACGGAAATGGCGAGGAGCGGGATTAGGAAAACGAAATTGGGACCCATCTAGATACTCCTCAGTTGGCCTTGAGGCGGAGCTGCTCGATCTCGCGATCCAGGCTGTGCGCGCCATCGGTGACGATGCGTTCGATGTTGGCGAGGCGATCCTTGACCGCGCCGATCTCGGCCCGGAGCTGGCTGTTCTCCTGCGTCAGCAGGCGGACCCGCTCGATCGTTTCCTCACCGGAATTCGGGTAGAGCGTCTGTCCCTTGCTGCCGTTCAGGGGATAGCCGTGACGCACCTTCATCCAGGTGGCGACCAGCCATGCGCCGATCGCGATCAGGGTGAGCAGCGCGACGACCTTGGCGAGCTCCATGACGAAATACTGGTCCATGTCGATCCGTTCCTAGCGAAGGGCGTCGATCTCGCGAGCGGTGCGCTCGGCGGGATCGGTGGCGATGCGTTCGAGAACGGCGATCCGCTCCTCGAGGCGAGAAACCTGGCCCACCAGCCGCTCATTCTCGGACGAGAGCAGGTGGATCTTGCGCTCGGCGTCGGGGCTCGCGTCGTCGACGAAGCGGTCGCCCCGGCTCCGGTCGCGCTGCCGGCGGCGGCTCTCGATCGGATATCCGTGCTGTGCCCGGATCCACATCTTGGCGACACCGCCAAGGATGCCGAGTGCGATGATCGCGAGGATGAAAACTTGGCCGTTATGCATCATTCTAACTCCTGGGCGCGGCGCTTCAGCGCAGCGCGTCGATTTCGCGGGCGGTCCGCTCGGCGGGGTCGGTCGCGATGCGTTCCAGCACTGCGATCCGCTCCTCGAGCCGGCTGATCTGTCCGGCCTGGCGCTCGTTCTCGTTGGTCAGCAACTCGATCGTGCGGGTGGCGCTCGGGTCGGTTTTGGCGACCGGATTGCCCTTCTCGTCCTCCAGCGGATAGCCGTGCTTCGCGCGGATCCAGGTGGTGGCGACCCAGGCGAGGGGGCTGATCGCCACCGCGGTCACCGGGATCAGAACACCGAGATTGTCCATTGTCATTCTCCCCGTTTCTCGAGCCTGCGTCTCAGCGCAGGCTGTCGATTTCGTCCGCCAGGCGGCTGTTGCGGCTGGTGTACATCACCTCGATGTCGGCGAGCCGGCGATCGATGTCGCGGAACTTGGAGCGGACTTCCGCCGTCGAGCGCCGCGGGTTGGACCGGACACCCTGCCAGAATTTGGCATCCTCGGGGGTCTCGTACAGGCCATAGGGCTTCTTCTCGGCCATCCAGGCGACCAGCCAATAGGCGATGAGGGTCCAGGGGAAGCCACCGGCGACGGTGAGGAGCACGGCGCCGACACGGACCCAGGTAACATCGACCCCGGTGTAATCGGCGATCCCCGAACAGACGCCCAGCCATTTGCTGTTCTGCTTGTCGAGGTAGAATTTGGTGCGGCTTGCAGACATTTCAGTTCCTCCGCGAGATTTCGTAATCGTTGGGGTGGGAAGCCGGCGCGGCCGGCTTCCAATCGGGGTTGTCGGCGGCGACGATCCGTTCGACCGTGTTGAGGCGATCTTCGAGCCGGCGAGCGAGATTGAACATCTCGTCGAGCAGGTTCTCGTCCTCCGGCGTGATCTTCGGCGCCTGTTTCCACTTCGTGACGTAGTGGAGGATGATCCAGGGCATGCCGACGAACAGGATGCCGCAGATGAAGACCGGGGTGAGGAAGTCCTCCATCTCAGATGTCCTTCGTCGCGCCGGCCTGGCGGGCCTTCATCGCAGCGAGTTCGGCCTCGACCTTCTCGCTCGACTTGAGCTCGGCGATCTCCTCTTCGAGGCTCTTCGTCGGTGCGCCCATGCCTGCGACCTCGGCACGACCCTCAGCCAGGTCTACCCGGCGCTCCATCACTTCGAAGCGCGAAAAGGCGTCGGCGATCTTCGGGCCGGCATACATCTCGCGCAGCTTGACGCGGTTATGGGCGCTCTCGAGTCGGGTGACGATCGAATTCTGACGGGTGCGGGCCTCGCGCAGCTTGTTCTGCAGCTTGGCGATATCCTCTTCGGCACCCTTCAGCGCGTCGTCGAGCACGTGGATCTCGCTGCCGAGCTGGGCGGCCATGTCGGCGGCCTTCTGCTTTTCGACCAGGGCGGCCTTGGCAAGGTCCTCACGGTTCTTGGAAAGCGCCAGTTCGGCCTTCTCGGTCCAGCTCTCCTGAAGCGTCCCGAGCTTGGTGATATGGCGGCGCATCTCCTTCTGGTCGGCGATGGTGCGCGCCGCAGAAGCGCGAACCTCGACCAAAGTTTCCTCCATCTCGAGGATGATCATGCGGATCATCTTGGCGGGGTCCTCCGCCTTGTCGAGCAAGTCGGTGAAGTTTGCAGCGATGATGTCGCGGGTTCGAGAAAAAATGCCCATGTCGAAAACTCTCCAGTTGATACGCGGAAAACCGGGTGCCGGGGCGGCGCAAGGGATGCCGCCCCGGCAACGCCGCC
>NZ_JAQGLC010000205.1 GCF_028293085.1 Sphingomonas bacterium | reverse complement strand
GCCGACCGGCGCCTCGTCGAAGCGCTCGACCGCGATGCGCGCCTCGTTCGGCGCCCACCAATAGCCAGTCGTACGGTCCATCTCCTCCTGCGCGACGAATTCGGACTCGCCCCAATGGATCGTATCGCCGCCAGTCGTGGTCACCTGGCGCGCATCGCCGCCGCCGAGCGGCTGGACGTAGAGATTCTGGTCGCGCACGAAGCTGACAAAGCCGCCCTTGGGGCTGACCACGGGGTTGAGCTCGCCATCAGGCGTGTTGGTCAGGCGGGTGACCTTGCCGTCGAGCGTCGCGAGATAGAGATCGCCGTCGAGCGGCACCAGGATCGACTTGCCGTCGGGCGCCCAGGCATAAGCGACGATGCCGCGCGATCCGCCGATGCGCGCGCGCTCGCGCTGCATCTTCTCGGCCTCGGACAGCTCGGCGCCGCTGCCGACCTTCTTGGAATCGACCAGCATCCGTTCCTTGCCGGTCCTGGTGTCGAGCGCCCAGAGATCGAGCCGGTCCTTGTCGTCGGGCCGCGGCCTGAGCGAGGTCAGCAAGCTGCCGTCGGGCGACAGCCGCAGCGCGCGCGGCTGCGCGCCGGCGAGATCCGGGCTGGCGAACAGCCGGTTGAGGGTCAGCGGCTTCGACGCCGCGTCGGCGGCGGGCTCCGCCGCGACCGGCGCTGTGCCCGGCTCAGCGGCCATCACAGGTGTCGCCAATGCGGCGAGCATCACGCCCGCCAGCAGCCAGGATTTCGGCATCGTCCATCTCCAGTCCCGATAACGTCAAGCCCGGCGAATGCGGGCGCATGGCGAGGCTTATCGCGGGGCGGAGGGGTCGCGTAAAGGCCGCGATGCGGCGGCCGTCTTCGCTACCATTTGAAGATCGGCCACCAGCGCAGCGGATGCCGGCCGACCCATTGCCCGGCCAGCCTGACGAGGCGCCGGTGGAAGCCGGCATTGGGAAACGCCCGTTTGAGATCGCGGAAGAAGGAGGCCGGAAGGCCCGCGCCGGCGATACCCAGCGAGAGATCGGCGAGATCGGCGCGGCGGAATATCTCGACCAGCGGATAAAGATCGCCGCGATAGGGCGTGATCTTGTGGTGCAGGTCGATCATCAGCGCGATCTCGGGCGCCCAGTCACCCAGCTCTTCGCGGGCGAGATAGGCCTCGGCCTCCGCGATCGACGGCGGCAGATAATCGGCGGTGCCCGCCGACCAGATGCCGATGTCGTGGAAGCAGCCGGCAATGACGATCCGCCGGCGCTGCTCCTCGCTCCAGTCGCCGAGCGCGAAACCGATATTGACGACGCGGCAGACATGATTGCGGTAGCCGGGATAGTCCGCGCCGATCCGATCCCGCCAGCGCGACAATATGCCATCCACCAAAGGCAGTTCGCGAATGACCATCGGCATGCCGCCCCCCCGCGCAAGCTGCCCCCACAGCGATCGCGCGATCGCAGCGTAACCGGCTCCCCGCTCGACCACCAGATTGTTACATAACCGAAATGATCCCATCGCGGGATCGCGCGCCATCGATCCTCAATGCCGCCTGAAGCATCCCGCGACATGATCGTCGACGATGCCGGTCGCCTGCATCCAGGCATAGACGATCACCGGCCCGACGAATTTGAAGCCGCGCTTCTTGAGCGCAACCCACATCTCCTCGGACAGCGGCGTTTTGGCGGGGATGTCGACGCCGTTCCCGATGACGGGTTTGCCGCCGGCCATGCCCCAGACGAAGTCGGAGAAATCCTCGCCCGCATCGCGCATGGCGAGATAGGCGCGCGCATTGCCGATCGTCGCCGCAATCTTGGCGCGCGAGCGAATGATTCGCGCGTCACCGAGCAGGCGCTGGATGTCGTCTTCGTCGAACCCGGCGACGATTTCGGGATCGAAACCCTTGAAGACCTCGCGAAAGGCGTCGCGCTTGCGCAGGATCGTGATCCAGGACAGCCCAGCCTGGAAGCCGTCGAGCATCAGCTTCTCCCACAATGCCCGGCCGTCGCGCTCGGGCACGCCCCATTCCGCATCATGATAGGCGCGCATCAGCGGGTCGTTATCGGCCCAGGGGCAGCGTTGGATGGTCATGGGTGTTCCAGAACATAGGCAGGGGCCCGACAGCTAACGGGCGGCAAGGGGGCTGGCTAGCCAGCCGGATCGAGCGAAGCGCCGGGTTCGCTCCGCATCAGCCGGCCGCAGTCGCCCCGTGATCACCTGCGGCCTGTCCCGCGGCTCGCTTGCGAAACGCTAGCCGCCGCCCTTCGACGATCGATCGCCACGCCCATTCGACCGGCGCGATGCGGAAATGGCGGAGATAGACATTGGCCAGCCACAGCAGCGCGCCATCGATGATCAGCGAGGTCACCATCATCTCGGCCCAGCCCTGCGTGCCGTAAAGCGCCAGCGCGAAGGGCGGATAGAGCAGCCACAGGCAGATCAGCGTCTGCATCACATAGATCGACAGCGCGGTCCGCCCGGCCGCGACCAACGGCCGCACCACCTTCGCCCCGGCCACGCTCCCCGCCAGCAGGTTGACCAGCCCGATATGGCCCAAAGTCATCGCCTGGCGCGCAATCTCCTGCGTCGCCCAGATCGTGTGCGGCGCATCGTCGAACCGCATGGTCTCCTCCGCGCCGATCGCGCGCAGCGTCCCGCCGATCAGATAGGCGATGATCGTCATGCGCCAGTAGAAGCGGCGCGGTCGCTCGCCCTGCATGATGCCC
>NZ_JAQGLC010000172.1 GCF_028293085.1 Sphingomonas bacterium | reverse complement strand
AAGGAACGGGGAGGGAGAGAGGTTGCGGCCGATCTCTTCGAGCACGACGCCGGCCTCGACATGACCGAGCCCGAGCCCACCCTGCGCCTCACCGATCAGGATGCCGGTGAAGCCCATCTCGGCGAAGCTCTTCCACAGGTCGCGCGAGAAGCCGGTCGTGTCGGCCGTGTCGCGCAGCTTGCGCAGATGCGCGACCGGCGCGCGCTCGGCGACGAAATCGCGCGCGGTGTCGCGGTGTTTGGCACCTTCGTCGATCGCCAGCGCGGCGACGGTCTCGCCGGCGATGATGCCCGGAAACCATCGGCCCGCCTGGGCGCTGCCCTTGAGAGCTTCGACGGCAGCGACCGCGGTGGCGAGGAAAGGCGAGGGGGAAAGGTTGCGGCCGATCTCCTCCAGGACGATACCGGCGTCCACATGACCGAGCCCCAGGCCGCCATCGTCCTCGCCGATCAGGATGCCGGTGAAGCCCATCTCGGCGAAGCTCTTCCACAGATCGCGCGAGAAGCCGGTCGCGTCGTTCGCATCGCGCAACTTGCGCATGTGCGAGACGGGAGCGTGCTCGGCGACGAAATCGCGGGTGGTATCGCGGAGCATCGTCTGTTCGTCGTTGAGGTAGAGGGGCATTTTTCTTCCTTCTTATCCCTCTGCCGCGCAGGCGCGAGAGGGCTAAACGGTTAGCTGCTCGGCAGATCCAGGATCCGCTTGGCGATGATGTTGAGCTGCACCTCGCTGGTCCCGCCCTCGATCGAGTTCGCCTTGGTCCGCAGCCACGCCCGCGCCCCGGCGCCGCCCGAGGATCGGTCGCTTTCCCATTCGAGCGCGTCGGAACCGCCCGCCGCCATCATCAGCTCATGGCGGCTCTTGTTCAGCTCGGTGCCGTAATATTTCATCATGCTCGGCTGGGCCGGGTGCGCGCGGCCGGCCTTGAGCTCATCGATGAAGCGCTCGGACATCATCCCGAATGCCTTGGAGCGGACCTCGAACAGCGCAATCGCCGCACGCAGCAACGGATCGGCCAGGCGGCCATCATGATCCAGCCCCACCGTCGCGATCGCCCCGTCGAGCAGCGGATTGCCGCCCGCCGCGCCCAGGCCCATGCCCGAGATCATCTCGCGCTCATGCCCGAGCAGATATTTGGCGACGTCCCAGCCCTTGTTCTCGTCATGCACCCGCTGCGATTTCGGCACCTGCACATTGTCGAAAAAGGTCTCGCAAAAGGGCGAATAGCCCGAGATCAGCAGGATCGGCCTGGTCGAAACGCCTTCGCTCGCCATGTCGAACAGCAGGAAGCTGATGCCGCCCTGTTTGGTCGTCTTGTCGGTGCGGACGAGGCAAAAGATCCAGTCGGCCTTGTCGGCATAGGAGGTCCACACCTTCTGGCCGTTGACCAGATAATGATCGCCCTTGTCCTCCGCCGACGTGGCGAGCGCGGCGAGATCGGAGCCGGCATTCGGCTCCGAATAGCCCTGGCACCAGCGGATCTCCCCGCGCGCGATCCTGGGGAGATAGTCGAGCTTTTGCTCCTCGGTCCCGTATTTGAGCAGCGCCGGCCCGAGCATCGAGATGCCGAAGCTGTTGAGCGGATTGCGCGCGGTGATCCGGGTCATCTCCTCGCGCAGGATCTTGGTCTCGGCGGGCGAGAGTCCGCCGCCGCCATAGGCCCTGGGCCAGTCTGGCACGGTCCAGCCACGCGCGCCCATCCGGTCCATCCACGTTTTCTGCGCGGGCGTCAGCATGCTCTGGTCGCGGCCGCCCCAGACGGCGTCCTTTTCGGAACGCATCGGCTCGCGCATCTCGGCCGGGCAGTTCGCCTCCAGCCAGGCGCGCGTCTCGGCGCGGAATTGGTCGAGATCGGTCATCATGAACTCCAGACTAGATCGTGCGCCAGGCGGGCGGCGGTGATGGCATTGTGATCGCGGTTGAGTCCGGCGATCACCTGCATCCCGATCGGCAGGCCCTCAGCGGTCCGGCCGATCGGCACGGATGTCGAAGGCAGGCCGGGATAGGTGGCAAGCCCGGGCCAGGCGAACTGCAGCGCGAACAATGTCTGCTCGCCGTCGATGGTCAGCAGGCGGTGGCGCAGATCCGTATCGTCATGCTTGAACGCGGCGGTGCCGAGCGCCGGCGCGAAGACCACGTCGAAATCCTCGAACAGCCGGGTCCAGGCACGGGCGTTGCGCGCCTGATCGTCGAGCATGCCGAACCATTGCGGCAGGGTCGCCGCCGTGCCGCCTTCGGGTGGTGCCCCGCGCGCCATCGCGATGGCGAGCATGCGCATGTAATCGCCCTGCTGCTTTGCGAGATCGGGCAGGAGATCGGTCGATCGCGAGACCCGCGCTCCGGCGGCCTCCAGCTTCGCCGCCGCATGCTCGATCGCCGCAACGATTGCCGGTTCCACCTTGGCCAGTGGGTGCTCCGTCAACAACAGGATGCGCAAGCCGCGCGGGCTGTCGATGGCTGATCGCGGTTGCGGCACATCGGCGACGATGTCGAACGCCAGCTCCAGGTCGGCCCCATCGCGCGCCATCGGCCCGATCACCGACAGGACGGGGCGCGCACCATCGGTGCCCGGGAAGAAATGCCCCTCGGTCGTCAGCGTGCCGAAGGTCGGCTTGTGCCCCCACACGCCGCAGAAATGCGCCGGCACGCGGATCGAACCGCCAATGTCGGAGCCATATTCGAGCGGCACCATCCCGCTTGCGAGCGCGGCCGCCGATCCGCCCGAGGAACCGCCGGGCACACGGCCGTGATCGTGCGGGTTATTGGTGCGGCCATAGATCGGGTTGACCGATTGCAGGTCGGCCAGGCTGACGGGCACATTGGTCTTGCCCAGGAACACCGCACCCGCCGCTTTGAGCCGCTGGACCGCGACCGCATCCTTCTTCGCGATATGGTCGCGGTGCGCTTCAAAGCCCCAGGTCGTCGGCAGGCCGGCGATGTCGTAGCTTTCCTTGATCGTCATCGGCACACCGAGCAGCGGTGCGGTGTCGCCGCCGGCCAGCCGCCGATCCATCTCCGCCGCCTGATGCCGCGCCCGATCGAAATCGCGCACGACCACCGCGTTGATCGGCCCGTCGCGTGCCTCGATCCGGGCGATCGCCGCCTCGCATTCGAGGAGCGCTGTGGTCTCGCCCGAGCGGATGGCCGCGGCGGTTTCGAGGGCGGAGCGTTCGCTCAATTGAACCGCCCGCCGCTCTCCGCTTTTTCTTTCAGCAGCGGCGCTACCGTGAAGCCGTGCTTCTCCAGCCCCGCGACGATCTTCTTCAGGCCCTCGGTATCGGCCCAGAACATCGGGCCGCCGCGATAGACCGGCCAGCCATAGCCATAGATCCACACCACATCGACGTCCGACGCGCGCTGCGCCATCTTCTCCTCGAGGATCAGCGCCCCCTCATTGACCATGGTGTAGAGCGTCTTCTCGATGATCTCCTCGTCGCTGATCTCGCGCTTGGCGAGGTTCGACTTGGACCGGAACTCCTCGATGATCTCGGCGACGCGCGGCGACGGGGTCGGGTTCCGCTTCTCGTCATAATCGTAGAAGCCCTTGCCGGTCTTCTGGCCCCAGCGGCCTTCGGCGGCGAGCGCGTCGCGGATATTCTCGATCCGCGTCGGATCGCGGTGCCAGCCGATATCGACGCCGGCGAGATCGCTCATCTGGAACGGCCCCATCGGCATGCCGAATTCGACATGGACGCGGTCGATCTGCTCAGGCGTAGCGCCTTCCATCAGCAGCTTGTTCGCCTCGACCTGGCGCGGCATCAGCATGCGGTTGCCGATGAAGCCGTGGCAGACGCCGGCGACCACCGCGACCTTCTTGATCGTCTTGGCCAGCGCCATCACGGTCGCGAGCACGTCGGGCGCGGTCTTCGCGCCGCGCACCACTTCGAGCAGTTTCATCACATTGGCCGGCGAGAAGAAGTGCATGCCGAGCACGTCCTCGGGCCGCGACGTGCTCGCCGCAATCTCGTCGACATTGAGATAGGAGGTGTTGGAGGCAAGGATCGCGCCGGGCTTGGCGATCTTGTCGAGCTTGCCGAAAATCTCCTTCTTCACGTCCATATTCTCATAGACGGCTTCGATGATCAGGTCGCAGTCCTTGAGCGCCTCGAAATCGAGCGTCGGGTTGAGCGCGCCCATAGCGGCCTCGACCTGTTCGGGCTTCATCCGACCTTTGGCGGCGGTCGCCTCGTAATTCTTGCGGATCGTGCCGGCACCCCGGTCGAGCGCTTCCTGGGCCATCTCGACGATCGTCACCGGAATGCCGGCCGACAGGAAGTCCATGGTGATGCCGCCGCCCATCGTGCCGGCGCCGATCACGCCGACGCGCTTGATCGGGCGGAGCGCGATGTCGCTGGGGATGCCGTCGATCTTCGCGGCCTGGCGCTCGGCGAAGAAGATGTGGCGCTGCGCGGCTGACTGCACGCCCATGATCAGCTTCATGAATTCCTGCCGCTCGAAGGCAATGCCCTCGGCATAGGTCGATCCGTCCGTCGCCTTTTCGACACAGGCGATATTCGCGGCCGGCGCGTCGAAGCCGCGGAAGCGCTTGGCATTCTCCTTCCTGAACGCCGCGACCGCGTCCGGATCGGGCGCCGCGGTCTTCTGGCTGGCGCGGGGCAGGGGCGTCTTGTCGGCGACGTCGCGCGCAAAGGCGATCGCGTCGGCTTCAAGGCTGTCCTCGCCCGCCAGCTTGTCGATCAGCCCGGCATCGAGCGCGCGCTTGGCCGAGATTGGATCGCCCTTTGCGGTCATCTCCAGCGCGAGCGCCACGCCGGCGATGCGCGGGATGCGCTGCGTGCCGCCGGCACCGGGGAGCAGGCCTAGCTTCACCTCGGGCGTACCGATCTTCGCGGAGGGTACGGCGATGCGATAATGGCAGGCCAGCGTCACCTCGCAGCCGCCGCCAAGCGCCGTGCCGTGGATCGCCGCGACCACCGGTTTGTCCGATGCCTCGATCATGTCGACCAAAGTCGGCAGGCCCGGCTCCTGCATCGGCTTGCCGAACTCGGTGATGTCGGCGCCCGCAAAGAAGGTGCGGCCGTCGCAGCGGATCACCATCGCCTTGATGCTGGCGTCGGCGAGACCTTCCTTGACCCCGGCCTCCAGCCCCTGGCGGACGGCGGCGCCCAGCGCGTTCACCGGCGGGTTGTTCGAGATGATGACGAGCACGTCGTCATGGCGTTCGGTGCGGATGGGGGACGTCATTTCACTCTCCTGGATAGTCCGTCATCCCGGCGGAGGCCGGGATCGCTCTATTGCTGGCGGCCCCGGCCTCCGCCGGGGCGACGTGTTAGGTCAAAGCCGAATAGATCATCGTCTTCAGCTCGCGGCGGATGGGGTAGACGTTGGACGGGCTCATCTGCGTCATGAACACCATGGTCAGGCGCTCGACCGGATCGATGAAGAAGGCGGTCGAGAACATCCCGCCCCAATAATATTCGCCGACCGAGCCGGGGATCATCGAGCGCGCGACGTCGATATTCACCGCGAAGCCGAGCCCGAAGCCGGTGCCGGCATTGGCCGCCTCGCTGAACAGCGATTTCGACATGCTCGACAGGTCGGCGCCGCCGGGCAAATGGTTCTGCGTCATCAAGTCGAGCGTCTTGCGCCCGACGATCCGCGCGCCGTCCAGCTCGCCGCCGTTCAGGCACATGCGGCAGAAACGGTGATAATCGAGCGCGGTCGAGACGAGCCCGCCGCCGCCCGACACCAGCGTCGGCGTCTGACTCCACAGGCTTTCCGCGCCGCGGTCGTACATCACACGGCCCTTGCCAGGCACGAAGGTGTAGCAATCGGTCAGCCGGTCGACCTTGTCCGCGGGCACCGCAAAGAAAGTGTCGTCCATCTTGAGGGGCGCGAAGATGCGGGTGCGGAAGAACTCGGCGAGCGGCACGCCGGAGACGCGTTGCACGACCGCGCCCAGCACATCGGTCGACACTGAATAGTTCCAGGCCGTGCCCGGCGAGAATTCCAGCGGCAGCTCGCCCAGCGCCGCGACGAAGCCGTCGAGATCGAGATTGCCGTGCCAATTTTCGAGCTTGCCGGCGCGGTAGGCGGCATCGACATTCGAACGGTTCTGGAAGCCATAGGTCAGGCCCGAGGTGTGCCGCAGCAGGTCCACCATGCGCATCGGCTCGGCGGTCGGCTTGGTCTGGAACGGCACGCTGCCTCCGCCGCCATTATAGACGCCGAGTCCCTTGAACTCGGGCAGGACATGATGGACCGGTGTATCGACCGCGACCTTGCCCTCCTCGACCAGCATCATGAACGCGATCGAGGTGACCGGCTTGGTCATCGAGGCGATGCGGAACAGCGAGGACTCGTCGATCGCCTTTCCGCCCTCGCGCGCGGCACCGATGCTGGAGAAATGGACGATCTCGCCATCGCGGCCGACCAGCAGCTGGGTGTTGGGGAGCTTGCCCGAATCGACATAGCGCTCCTGCAGAAACGCATCGATCCGGGCGAGCCTGGCTGCGTCGAATCCATGCGACTCGGGCTTTGCGATCTTCATGCTCTGGTCCATACCCCCGGTTCGAAACAGCTTCACCTATTGCCTTGAGCGGCGCGTGAATCAACACTAACCTTGGGTCAAGCGGCAGATAAGCCAAACCCGATGTTCAAGTTTGCCGGCGAAGGCCGGGGGACAAAACTGGAGAGAATGCGTCTTGGATACCGAACCGCTCATCGCGCTCGATCCGGCCTGGCCGAAAATGACCCTGCCCGAGGTCGAGGCGAAGCTGACCGCGCCGGGCGAGCGATTCGAGATGGAAACCATCACCGTCAATGGTGTGCCAACACGGGTGTGGAAAAACGCGCCGCCCTCGCTCGCCTGGCTTGCCCAGGCATCGCGCCTGCACGGCGAGCGGCTGTTCACCAGCTATGAGGACGAGCGCGTCAGTTACGACGCGAATTTCCGCGCCGTCGCGTCGCTCGCCGGCAAGCTCCAGGAGTTGGGCGTCGCCAAGGGCGACCGCGTCGCGCTGGCGATGCGCAATCTGCCCGAATGGCCGGTGATCTTCTTCGCCGCGGCGAGCATCGGCGCGATCGTGGTGCCGCTCAACGCCTGGTGGACCGCAGGCGAGCTCGAATATGGCATCGACGATTCGGGCGCGACTTTGCTGTTCGTCGATGACGAGCGCTATCAGCGGTTGCGGGCGCACGATCCTGAGCTGCCGGCACTCGAACGCATGATCGTCTCGCGCGCTTCGGCTCCACTCGAAGGCCGGGCGTCGCGACTCGAAGACCTGATCGGCACGCCGAACGACTATGCGGCATTGCCCGATACGGCGCTGCCCGCGGTTGATCTCGCGCCCGACGACGATGCCACCATCTTCTACACCAGCGGCACCACCGGCAATCCCAAGGGCGCGCTCGGCACCCACCGCAACATGATGACCAACATCATGTCGGGCGGCTACAACGCCGCGCGCGCCCTGCTCCGGCGCGGCGAGGAGATTCCGGCGCCCACGCCGCGCGTGACGCTCACCGTGATCCCGCTCTTCCACGTCACCGCCTGCAGCGCCGGCATGATGGGCTCGATCGCTGCGGGCAGCTCGCTGATCTTCATGCGCAAATGGGACACGGTCCGCGCGATGGAGATCATCGAAAGCGAGAAGGTCAACATCACCGGCGGCGTGCCGACGATCGCCTGGCAGCTGCTCGAGCACCCGGACCGCGACAAATACGACCTCTCCTCGCTGGAGGCGATCGCTTATGGCGGTGCCCCGTCCGCGCCCGAGCTGGTCCGCCGCATCCACACGGAGTTTGGCGCGCTCCCCGGCAATGGCTGGGGCATGACCGAAACCATGGCGACAGTCACCGGCCATTCGAGCGAGGATTATCTCAACCGCCCGACCAGCGCCGGCCCGCCGGTCGCGGTCGCCGACCTCAAGATCATGGACGAGGCAGGCGAGAAGGAGCTGCCGACAGGCGAGGTCGGCGAACTCTGGGCGCGCGGGCCGATGATCGTGAAGGGCTATTGGAACAAGCCCGAGGCGACCGCGGCGACCTTCATCCATGGCTGGGTGCGGACCGGCGATCTCGCCCGCGTCGACGAGGAAGGTTTCCTTTATGTCGTCGACCGCGCGAAGGACATGATCATCCGCGGCGGCGAGAACATCTATTCGTCCGAGGTCGAGAACGTCCTCTACGCTCACCCTGCCGTTACCGATTGTGCGCTGATCGGCATTCCGCACCGGACGCTGGGCGAGGAACCCGCGGCAGTGGTCCACCTCGCGCCGGGCATGGAGGCGAGCGAGGCCGAGCTCCAGGCCTGGGTCCGCGAGCGGCTGGCGATCTTCAAGACGCCGGTCGCGATCCGTTTCGTCAAGGAGACGCTACCGCGGAACGCGAACGGCAAGATCCTGAAAAAGGATCTCAAGGTCCTGTTCGAGGACCGGGTCGGGCAGGCGGCGTGAGCGCCCGATTGCGGCACGCACCGCCGCAGCTATAGTCGCACCCGAACCGCGCCGAGGCGGTCATGATGCAAAGCCATCGCCCGGGAGAGATATGCCATGCGCCGACCGCTGATCGCGCTTTCGTTCGCCACCACGCTGCTGGCCGCCGCCGCGGCCCTGTCCATGCCGGTAGCGCAGGATGCGCCGATGACGGCTGCGGTGGCGGCGTCCACCCGCACGCCCGCGAACGTCGCCCGCGACAAATATCGCCACCCGGGCGAGACACTGGCCTTTTTCGGCCTGAAACCGACCGACTCGATTGTCGAGATCTGGCCTGGCGGCGGCTGGTACACCGAGATCCTCGCCCCCTATCTCGCGGCAAACGGCAAGCTGACCGTGGTATCGCCGCCGGGCCGGCAGGCCGACAGCATCGTCGCCAAGCTCGACGCAAACGCTGCCGCCTATGGCAAGGTCGCCCGCGCGACCTTCCCGAGCGCACTCGGCGGCACGGGCGTGGCGCCGGGCAGCGTCGACAAGGTGCTGACCTTCCGCAACGTGCATAATTGGCGGATGGGCTATCTCCGCCCCGACAAGCTCGATTACAGCGCGGCCGCCTTTCAGGAGATCTATGCGATGCTGAAGCCCGGCGGCGTGCTGGGCATCGAGGATCACCGTCTGCCCGAAAGCGCCGACTCGAACCGCGAGCGCAGCAGCGGTTACATGAAGATCTCGACCATCCGTGCGCTCGCGGAGGGCGCTGGCTTCACCTTCGCGGGCGAGAGCGAGGTCAACGCCAACCCGCTCGATACGCATGACTGGCCGGAAGGCGTCTGGACGCTGCCGCCCAGCTATGATCTCGGCGACAAGGATCGCGCAAAATACGCCGCAATCGGCGAAAGCGACCGGATGACGCTGAAGTTCGTGAAGCCCGCGAAATAGCGCGTCGCGGGTCCGGCGTCAGTTCGGCTGGTCGGCGACCGGATCGATCGTGAAGTCCAGGCGGAACGGCTTTTGCCCTTGGCCGTCCTGGCCAAATTCGAACGCCGAGGCCTGGCTGGTTTTGACGATCAGCGCCGGGTTCGCCGTACGATGGACGCCGGTGGCCGACACGATGTCGATCGCGGAGGTGACACCGAGAGTCGCATTCGCCCTTGGTGACGCGGTCAGGCTCACGCTGTAATGGCCGCCGTCCGCTTCCCCGATCTCGACGCGAGCCGGTTCGCCGGCTTTGACGGTCAGCTGCGGCGTGGCAATCACGCGACCTCCGTCCTGAAGTTTCATGCGAAGCAGATAGGTTTGCGTGGCAGGCTCTGCCGCAACGGCCGCAGAGACGATGAAGGGCGTCGAAAGCATCACGGTCCCGAGGAAAAGTGGGATGCGCATAATCTGTCGCTCCTTTGGATGATCGTCTCATTCACTTGCGGTGAGAAGGTGCGCAATTGATGGAAGTCGGTCAAGGCCGCGCGAAACATTGGCCCGATCGGGGACTCCGGGAAGGTACGGGCCTCGGCTATTTCGGACCCAGCGCAAAATCGACGCTGACGCTCGCCTGGCTGGTGTTGGTGCCCGCCATCACTGGCGGTGGCGCGGACTGGGCCCGCATGTTTGCCATATCCTCCATCGCCATCTGGCCCTGGGCCAGCGGCATCGCGCCGCCGCCATCGCGGATCACCAGCACCCGCGCGACCTTCAGGCCCGCTGCTTGAGCATAGGTGTCCGCTCGGGCGCGAGCGGCCTTGAAGGCTGCTGCATAGGCCGATCGGCTGGCGGCCTCCGGATCGGCGACGCGCAGATCGGGGCCCGACAGCACATTGGCGCCGGCCTGAGTCACGGCGGCGATCGCGGGGCCGGCCTTGTCGATGGCGCGCATGCGGACCGCGACGACATTGCTCGCTTCGAACTTGTTCCTGTTGGCGCCCCAGTCGATTCGGGCGACGGTCAACCGTTGCGTCTGGATATCGGCCTTTGCCACGCCGAAACCGGCCAGTGCCGAAACCACCTTGTTCATGATCGCATTGTTGGCGGCGGTCGCCGCGTCGGCCGTGGCGCCGATCGACGAGACCCCCGCGGAGAAGCGCGCCTCGTTCGGGGCGGTCTCGGCCTGTCCGCTTGCCGTCACCTGCAGCAGCACCTCGTCATGCTCCACGCCGCGCGGATCGCGCGGTCCGTGGCCGCAGGCACTCAGGGCGAGCATGCTGCCCAGGGCAAGCCAGCCGATGGTCGATCCGTGCATAGGTCCTGCTCCTCGCCTCTATGGATTCGTCGTGCGCATTATTCCCGATCGATGACGCTCCGAATTGCCTGCTTCCAGCCCGCCAGCCGCTGGTCGCGCACGTCCGCGTCGAGCTTCGGTTCGAACATCTCGACCTCGCCGCGCATCACCGCGGCCTCTTCGAGGTTCTTGAACAAACCGCACCCGACGCCCGCCAGCATCGCCGCACCCAGCGCGGTCGTCTCGGCGAATTTCGGGCGCTCGACGCTCACGCCGAGCATGTCGGCCAGATCCTGCGCCATCCAGTCATTGGCGACCATGCCGCCGTCGATCCGCAGGCATTTCCAGTCGACGCCGTCAGCGGCGAAGGCGGTCTTCAGATCATGTGCCTGGTGCGCCATCGCCTCGAGCGCGGCACGGACGATGTGCGCGCGGCCGGTCGAGAAGCTGAGGCCCGAGATCGCACCGCGCGCCTCGGGCTCCCACCAGGGCGCGCCGAGGCCCGACAGCGCCGGGACCAGATAGGCGCCGCCATTGTCCGGCACGCTTCGCGCCAGTGCCTCGGTTTCCTGCGCGGTACCGATCAGGTTGAGCGTATCGCGCAGCCACTTGATCAGGCTGCCCGCGACGAACACCGATCCCTCCAGCGCATAGGCGCGCCTGCCGCCCAGCTGCCACGCGATGGTCGAGAGCAGCCGGTTGCGTGAGGTCGGC
>NZ_JAQGLC010000134.1 GCF_028293085.1 Sphingomonas bacterium | reverse complement strand
CAACCCCAGCGCCGCCTATCTCAGCGAGTTCCTGGTCGGCAGCCTGGACTATGCCAGCCGCGCCAACATCCAGATCGTCGTCGAGAAATGCGACGCCGGCGCGCATGCCGAGGAAGCCGCAAGGCGGTTGCTGCGCGGCGGGATCGACGGAATCGTCCTGCCGCCGCCCCTGTGCGATTCGCTCACGCTGCTGGAGGTGCTGCGCGAGGCCAAGGGCCTGGCCGTCACCGTCGCGAGCGGCCATCCCGCGCCCGGTTTCTCGGCCGTCAGTATCGACGATCACCGCGCCGCGTTCGAGATGACGCGCCATATCGCGTCGCTCGGCCATCAGCGGATCGGCTTCATCATCGGCAATCCCGACCAGACCGCGAGCGAACGGCGCCTCGCCGGTTATCGCGACGCGCTGGTCGCGGTCGGCCTGCCTTATATCGACGAACTCGTCGTCCAGGGTCTCTTCACCTACCGGTCGGGCCTCGACACGGCCGAGCAGCTGTTCGAAGTGGCCAATCCGCCGTCGGCGATCTTCGCCAGCAATGACGACATGGCCGCCGCGACCGTGGCCGTCGCGCATCGCCGCGGGCTCGACGTGCCGAACGACCTGACCGTCTGCGGGTTCGACGACACCGCCCTCGCCACGACGATCTGGCCCGAATTGACAACGATACACCAGCCGATCACCGACATGTCGCTGGCTGCGGTCGAGCTGCTGGTGAAGGAGATCCGCAGCCGCCGCACGGGACATCGCGACGCTCCCCGGCACATCCAGCTCGACTTCCAGTTGGTGCGCCGCCAATCCGACGCAGCGCCCCGCGCCCGCCCTCACGCCATCGCCGCGCGTTTTGCCTGAGACTTGAGTGATTTAATTACAGGGCCCGTGAGCGTCGCGCCCTGCCCCGGAAAAGGCCGTCACAAACCGCACGACCCTGACGCACCTTCGAAAATCGGGTGGCAAAATGGGAGCACTTACCCGCGGCAGGACCGCGAAAGGCGAATGCCGCCCGCAGATCCTCAACTGAACGAGCTAGACCGGAAGGACAGCGATCGCATCGATTTCGACCAAGAGGCCGTAATGAAGCTCGGGCACCGGAACGACCGTGCGGGCCGGGCGCACATCGGGCAGCATCGCCGCGTAGACAGCGTTGAAGCGCGGCCAATTCGCAACCCCGACGATATAGGCCGTTACCTTTGCGAGTTGCTGCGGTGTGCCGCCAGCGGCAGCCAGGATCGCGAGCATATTCTCGATCGCCTGCCGCGCCTGCGCCTCGAAGTCGCTGTCCACCAGTGCCGTGCCATCCGGCCGGATCGGCAACTGCCCGGCGATATATACATGGCCGGATGCCACGATCGCCTGCGAATAATGCCCCGCCGGCGCCGGGGCTCCGACGGTCAGTATCGACCTGAGTGTCTCCGTGTCGGCCATCACCAGCCTCCGAACCGGGGCCACTCTGCCTCGACGAGGTCGGAAGCACCGTGGACGACATGGTAGCTGGGATGCTGCGCGCTGGTGGAGCAGGCATGGTTAGGCAGGATTCGCACGCGATCGCCGATTTTGAGATCGGGCAGGACCCCACCCGAATCCGGCCGCACCGTGACAATGCCATGCTCCTGGTTGGCATCTGCCACCATCAGGTCGGGATAGGCATTGCCCGCAATGTCGCAGACCACACCATAGCCCTGATTTACGACCTGTTTTGAGGTGCCGCGGTCCTGCGACATCGCCATCCAGCCAGCATCGATCAGGATCCAGCCCTTCTCGCGCTGGTGGCCGATCACGGTCGCCAGCACCGAGAGAGCGATATCCTCGATGCGGCAAATCCCGATGCCGGCCATGACCAGGTCGAAAAACACGAACACGCCGGCGCGTACCTCGGTGATTCCACTCAGGTCGGCAGCATGATGCGCCGTCGGCGTCGAGCCGACACTCACCACGGCGCAAGACAGTCCGGCCGCTCGCAGCGTTGCGGCGGCCTCGACAACACTGCGCCGCTCAACCTCGGCGCACTGCCGCAGGGCATCGACACCGCGCGCGGTGTAGCTCCCGCCGGCATGGGTGAGCACGCCGCGCAATTCAGCGCCGCGTTCGAGCGCGCGACCGATCTCGATCAGGCGGGCAGCGTCGCCTGGCAGCACACCGGAGCGGTGGCCATCGCAGTCGATCTCGATCAGGGCTGGAATAGCTTTACCTGCGTTACGCGACGCCGTGGCGACCGCCTCTGCCTGCTCGACGCTGTCCACGACAATGGCGAGGTCGACCCCGTCGGCGCGCAGTTCGACGACGCGGGCGAGCTTCGACGGCGCGATACCGACAGCGTAGAAGATGTCGCGCACGCCGGCGGCCGCAAACTGCGCTGCCTCCTTGAGCGTCGAGACCGTCGCTGGCCCAGTTGGTGAGGTCATTACCCGCCGCGCGACATGGATCGACTTCGCTGTTTTGAGATGCGGCCTCAGCGACACGCCAAAGGGCTCGAGCCGGCTGCGCAGGCGATCGATATTGCGCTCCATGCGGTCGGCATCGAGAATAAGACAGGGCGTTTCGAGCGTGCCAAGTGTCGCCGCCGCGTTCGCCTGCGTTCGTTCGATCGTTGCTGCGCCGTCCACCGCTTGCCCTTTCAACCCTTGGAGTCCGCTTTCCTTTAGGCGATCAAAAAGACCGTCATCAGCCTGTGAAAGCCTGACGGTACTTTGAAAATTCGGGTGGTCAATGGGGGCGACAACCGTCAGCGAGCCCGTCAGGCGCGAAAACTGCCCCGCGAACATCCGCGAACGCTTGCGAGAGTTAAGATTTATTTTTCATGCACTTAAGGTTTGGAGTTCGATCGTAGGCGAAGGTCAGCAAACGCTCCGAATCATTCCCACTCGATCGTCCCCGGGGGCTTGGAGGTGTAATCATAGGTCACCCGGTTGATGCCCTTGACCTCGTTGACGATCCGGGTCGCGACGCGCGGCAGGAAATCGCCCGGAAACTGGAAGGCCACCGCGGTCATGCCGTCGGTGGAGGTCACCGCCCGTAGCGCGAGGACATTGTCGTAGGTGCGCCCGTCACCCATCACCCCGACGCTGCGCACCGGCAACAGCACCGCGAAGGCCTGCCAGATCGCGTCGTAAAGCCCGGCGTTGCGGATCTCCTCGAGATAGATTGCATCGGCCTTGCGCAGGATGTCGCAGCGTTCCCTGGTCACCTCGCCCGGGATGCGGATCGCGAGGCCGGGGCCAGGGAAAGGATGCCGCCCGACGAAGATCTCGGGCAGGCCAAGCTCGCGGCCAAGGATGCGGACCTCGTCCTTGAACAGCTCGCGCAGCGGCTCGACGAGCTTCATGTTCATCCGCTCGGGCAGACCGCCGACATTGTGGTGGCTCTTGATCGTCACCGAGGGGCCGCCGGTGAAGCTGACGCTCTCGATCACGTCGGGGTAGAGCGTGCCCTGGGCAAGGAACTCCGCCCCGCCGATCTTGCGCGCTTCCTCCTCGAAGATGTCGATGAAGGTCGCGCCGATGAACTTGCGCTTCTTCTCCGGGTCAGTGAGGCCGGCGAGGCCGCCGAGGAACAGCTCTTCCGCGTTCACATGGACCAGCGGGATGTTGTAATGGTTACGGAACAGGCTGACGACCTGATCGGCCTCCTGGCTGCGCATCAGGCCGTGATCGACGAACACGCAGGTCAGCTGCTCGCCGATCGCCTCATGGATCAGCACCGCCGCGACCGCGGAATCGACGCCGCCCGACAGGCCGCAGATCACCCTGCCCTTGCCGACCTGCGCGCGGATGTCGGCGATCTTGGCGGCGCGGAATTCAGCCATCGTCCAGTCGCCGGTCAGGCCGCAGACGTGCCGTGCGAAATTGGCGATCAGCTTCGCGCCGTCGGGCGTGTGAACGACCTCGGGATGGAATTGCATCGCGTAATAATGCCGCGCGTCATCGGCGATGATGGCGAAGGGCGCGCCCTTGCTGGCGGCGACGGGCCGGAAACCCGGAGCCAGTTCGGTCACCTTGTCGCCATGGCTCATCCAGACCTGATGGGTCTCTCCCTCGGCCCAGAGGCCGTCGAACAGGGCGCAGCTGTCGGTGACTTCGATCACCGCGCTGCCGAACTCGCCGCTGTCGCCGAGCGTGACCGTGCCGCCGAGCTGGGCCATCAGCACCTGCTGGCCATAGCAGATGCCCATGATCGGCAGACCGCTGTCGAGGATCGCCTGGGGGATGCGCGGGCTGTTCTCCTCCAGCACGGAGGCGGGGCTGCCCGAGAGGATGATGCCCTTCGGCGCCATCCGGGCAAAGGCCTCGGCGGCGGTATTGAAGGGGGCGATCTCACTATAGACCCCCGCTTCGCGTACGCGGCGGGCGATGAGCTGGGTCACCTGGCTGCCGAAATCGACGATGAGGATCGAGTCGCTGGGCTGTGTCATGCGGCCAGATAGCAGATGCGCGCCGCGCGGGAAGCCCCGGCGGCGCGCTTCATGGCGATCAGTTCGCCGCGACGCGGTCCCCGTCGATCGTCACCTGCTCGACGCCGCGCTCGCCGACGCGGCAGCTGAAGTCGCGGTGGTCGGACGCGGCCGACCGATAATCGTCGCGCAGCGCCAGGGTGCCGCGGACGATCCAGTCGGACGCCACCGCGTCGACGATCGTCACCTTGTCGATCTTAGCGATGCGCGCGTAGCGGCGGCCTTCGGATTCGGCGGAAGAAACGCAGGCGTCGACCGCCGCCTCCTCATCCGAACGCGCGACCGACAGGGTGCGGTTGCCGCCGTCCGGGCCGACGTCCGCAGCGGGGCCGCCATTCTCGACCACGGCCTCTTCGGGCGGCGGCGCGGATTCGTGCTTCTTGCCGCTCGATAGCAGCGCGAACAGGCCGCCGGCCAGCACCGCGCCGAGCAGCACGTCACCGCCGTCGATCCGGTCATGGCCGCCGCGATGGCGCGGACCGTGCGACTGCGCCTGGACGGGTACCGCGCTCAGGCTCATCGCCGCCAACGCCATCGCCGCGCTCGTCTTGCCGAAGATCGTCATGCCCGTCCCTTTCGATTCGATGTCGTATCGATAGCCGAGTCGTTCTGTCGCAGCGATGAACCGCATATTTGGACAGCGGGTTCGCGGCGTGCGACAGGCAGGCCAACTCCGAGGTAATCATGACACATAACCGCAAACCCGACGCGACGCGCGCGGGATTCGAACAACTCGTCACCGCAGCGCGCGGCGACGGGCGAAAACTGGCCGCGCTCGCCGAGGTGGCGCGCGGCGCGGGCTCGCACCGGCGCACCTATCAGCTGGCGACCGAAGCGCAGGCGCTGGCGCCCGACGATGCCGATGTCGCCAGCATCGCGCGCGAGCTGATCGCCGACGAGGTGCCGAGCTGGCACAACAATATGCTCCGGGACGAGACGCGAAACCGCGCGTTCGAGGCCGCGATCAAGCGGGCGGTGCGGCCGGAGAGCCGCGTGCTCGATATCGGCGCCGGCACCGGCCTGCTGGCGATGATGGCGGCGCGCGCCGGCGCGGGCACGGTCGTGAGCTGCGAGATGAATCCGGCAGTCGCCGATGTCGCCACCGAGATCGTCGCGCTGAACGGCTATGCCGATCGGGTCCGGGTGCTTTCCGCGAAATCGACCGAGCTCGATGCCGAAACCGATCTTGGCGGCCGCGCGGATCTGATCGTCTCGGAGATCGTCTCCAACAACCTCCTGTCGGAGGACGTGTTGCCGACCATGACGGACGCAGTGGCGCGGCTACTCGCGCCGGGCGGTCGCGTGATCCCGGAATCCGGCCAGATCGTCGTGTCGCTCGCCGACTGGGATGGATATGGCGAGGATGAGATCGAGCATGTCGCCGGTTTCGACATGCGGCCGTTCAACCGGCTCATGCAGCACCCGCTGCGGCTCAAGGTGGGCGACGAGGGAATCGAATTGCGCGGCGAGCCGGCAACCCTGTTCGGGTTCGATTTCGCCAGCACCGAGCCCTGGTCGGGGCAGCGCGCCAGCGTCGAGCTGATCGCGGACGGCAATTACATCAACGGCGTGATTCAGTGGATCCGCCTGAAGCTCGATGCGCGGACCAGCTACGAGAACCGGCCGAGGCCCGACACGCGATCGAGCTGGGCGGCGCTGTTCCTGCCGTTCGAGCGGGAGATCGCGCCACCGCCAGGCACCAGGATCCGCGTCGAGGGCGCGCATGACGGGCACCGGGTACGCATCTGGGTCGACGAGCGCCTGATCCCGGCCTGACCTCAGGGAATCGGCTTCACCGTCATCCCCGTCCAGGCCGCCGCGAACGCCCAGCTGTCGGCAGTTTCGGCGATCACCTTGTCGGTGGGTTTGCCGGAGCCATGGCCGGCGCGGGTCTCGATCCGGATGAGATGCGGCTTGGGGCCGATATCGGCGGCCTGTAGCGCCGCCGTATATTTGAAGCTGTGGCCCGGCACGACGCGGTCGTCGGTGTCGGCGGTCTCCGCCAGGATCGCCGGATAGACCTGCCCGGCCTTGATGTTGTGATAGGGCGAATAGGCATACAGCACGCGGAAATCGGCTTCCTTCGACGGATAGCCATAATCGTCGACCCAGTAGCGCCCCGCCGTGAACCGATCGAAGCGGAGCATGTCCATCACGCCCACCTGGGGCAGCGCGGCTGCGAACAGGTCGGGCCGCTGGTTGACCACCGCACCGACCAGCAGGCCACCGTTCGAGCCACCCTGGATCGCGAGCCTGTCCTTCGCGGTGACCCCTTGCGCGATCAGATCCTCGCCTGCGGCGATGAAATCGTCGAACACATTCTGCTTGTTGGCGAGTCGGCCGCCATCGTGCCACGCCTTGCCATACTCGCCGCCACCGCGAATATTCGCGACCGCGAGCACCCCGCCCTGCTCGATCCAGGCGATCCGCGTCGCGGAGAAGGCCGGGTTCATCGAGATGTTGAACCCGCCATAGGCATAAAGCAAAGTCGGCGCCGGGCCCGCTGGCCGGTCCTTGCGCCGGACGATGAACATCGGGACCTTCGTGCCGTCCTTCGACGTGTAGAAGCGCTGCGACACGTCGAACAGGCCGGGATCGAACGCGACCTTGGGCTGCGCCCAGGTCACCGCCGCGCCGGTCTTCACGTCATAGCGATAAATCGTCGTCGGCGTCGCGAAGCTGGTAAAGGCATAGAAGAGTTCGGGATCATCGGCCTCGCCACTGGTACCGGCGACGCTGCCGATGCCGGGCAATGCCACTACGCCGTCTGGCTTGCCGTTCAGATCGTAGCGACGGAGCTCGGACTTCACGTCGACGAGATAGGAAGCGACCAGCTTGCCGCCCATGATCGCGGCGCCCTCGAGCACCGCCTTGTCCTCGGGCACCACCTCATGGATCGCGGGCGTGGCCTGGCGCACGTCCATCGCGACGATGCGCAGGCGCGGCGCATCCTTGTTGGTCGTCCAGTAGAAGGTCGAGCCCTCATTGCCGGCGAGCGACCATTCATTCTCCAGCCCCTTCACGATCGTGCGGGGCCTGGCCACGGGACTGGAAAGATCGAGGATCGTGATCTCGTAGCGGTTGTCGGTCCCCTCGGTCGTGGTGATGACCAGCCATTTGCCATCCTCGGTCACCTGTGCGCTGTGACCGCGCTTCGGCGCATCGGGCGTCGCATAGACGAGTGCGTCGGCGGCCTGCGCAGTGCCGAGCTTGTGGAAATAGACCTGCTGGTTCTCGTTGAGCGCCTGAAACTTCGCGCCCGCGGCGGGCGCGGCGAAACGCGAATAATAGAAACCGGATCCGTCCTTCGCCCAGGACAGGTTGGAGAATTTGACCCATTCGACACTGTCGTCGGCGACCTTGCCCGTCGCCACGTCCAGGACCTTCACGGTCCGCCAGTCGGTGCCGCCATCCTGCACCGAATAGAGGATGTGACGGCCATCCTCGGACGGCACCCATTCCCCGAGCGCGGTCGCGCCATCCCTGGACCAGCCATTGGGGTCGATCAGGACTCGGCCCGGACCGTCGATCGACTCGCGCACGAACAGTGCCGACTGATTCTGCAGGCCGCTATTGTGCATGTAGAAATAGCGCCCGCCCTTCTTCACCGGCACGCCGAAGCGCTCGTAATCGAGCAACTGTTTCAGCCGCGCGGCGAAGATGTCGCGCCCCGGCAGCGTCGCGAGATAGGCGTTGGTGACGGCGTTCTCGTCCGCGACCCATTGGGCGACAGCGGGATCGGTGCGAACGTCGTTCTCGAGCCAGCGATAGGGATCGGCGACCTTCACGCCGAACTGCTCGTCCACGGTGTCGCCACGCTTCGTCTCGGGATAATTCATGGTCGTGGGAGCCTTGGTTTGCGCAAGCGTCGGGGTGGCGAGAAGAAGAGCGATCAACGGGAGGGCGCGCATCTGAGGCTTTCGGAAACGAGAAAAGGAGCCGCACCCTATCAGGCGCGACTCCTTTCTCAACTCCACGATCTGGCGCGATTTACGCGGCCTGATCGTAATCCTCGTCGTTCATCACCGGGCCCGAATCCTGGCCCTTGGCGCTGACGTCGCGGTCGACGAACTCGATGATCGCGATCGGCGACGCGTCAGAGGCGCGGACACCGGCCTTGATGATGCGGACATAGCCGCCGTTGCGATCGGCATAGCGCGGGGCCAGCACGTCGAACAGCTTCACCAGCTGCGCATCGTCGAGCAGGCGCGAATGGGCGAGACGGCGATTCGAAAGACCGCCCTTCTTGGCCAGCGTGATCAGCTTCTCGACATAGGGGCGAAGCTCCTTCGCCTTGGCGGTCGTGGTGGTGATCTGCTCATGCTTGATGAGCGCTGCCGACATGTTGCGGAACAGGGCAATGCGGTGAGCCGAGGTCCGCTGAAGCTTACGGCCGCCTACGCGATGGCGCATGATTTCTTCCTTCGTTCGTTAAGGGGCCGTGTGAGGTACCCCAGACCAGGCGGTGTTGAGGGCCACCGCCAATTGCCCCGATGAGCAAACCGGGCCGGCGCATTCGCGTCGGCCCGTATCTGGTTAGCCCATGATCTCTTGTTCGAGCTTCTTGGCCATCTCTTCGATGTTCTCGGGAGGCCAGCCCGGGATTTCCATCCCGAGACGCAGACCCATCGACGACAGCACTTCCTTGATCTCGTTCAGCGACTTGCGACCGAAATTCGGGGTGCGCAGCATCTCTGCTTCGGTCTTCTGGACCAGATCGCCGATATAGATGATGTTGTCGTTCTTGAGGCAGTTGGCCGAACGCACCGACAGTTCGAGCTCGTCGACCTTCTTGAGAAGGTAACGGTTGATCTGCTGGGTGTCGCCCGAGACCTCGCCGGCCGAAGACGGCGCGGCATGGCCGATCGGTGCCGACGGACGGACCGACGAATCGTCGAAGTGAACGAACAGCGCGAGCTGGTCCTGCAGGATGCGACCGGCATAGCCGACAGCGTCCTCCGGGGTGATCGTGCCGTCGGTCTCGATGGTCAGCGTCAGCTTGTCGTAATCGAGTTCCTGCCCGACGCGGGTGTTCTCGACCTTGTACGACACCTGCCGCACCGGCGAGTAGAGCGCGTCGATCGGGATCAGGCCGATCGGGGCGTCCGCCGGACGGTTCGCAACCGCGGCGACATAGCCCTTACCGACATCGGCGGTGAGCTCCATGTTGAGCGTCGCACCTTCGTCCAGATGGCAGATCACGAGCTCGGGGTTCATCACCTCGATATCGCCCGACACCGCAATGTCGCCGGCCTTCACGTCGGCCGGGCCGGTCGCGGAGAGCTGAAGACGCTTCGGTCCCTCGCCCTGCATGCGCAGCGCGATCTGCTTCACGTTCAGGACGATGTCGGTCACGTCCTCACGGACGCCGGCCAGCGACGAGAATTCGTGCAGCACGTTCTCGATCTTGATCGAGGTGACGGCGGCACCCTGGAGCGACGACAGCAGCACGCGGCGCAGCGCGTTGCCGAGCGTCAGGCCGAAGCCACGCTCGAGCGGCTCGGCGACGAAGGTCGCCTTGCGCTTGGGATCACCGCCCGGCTTCTTTTCGAGGCCGTTCGGCTTCTTCAGTTCCTGCCAGTTCTTAGCATTGACGGACACGGGCTTCCCCTTGGTTTTGGGCGGGAGTGGGGGCACTCCGGCCATGTGGGAATCGTCCGCGCGGCGCGATCAACCGCGCGCGGACAAGACGAAATCAGACGCGGCGGCGCTTCGAAGGGCGGACGCCGTTATGCGGGATCGAGGTCACGTCGCGGATCGAAGTGATCTGGAAACCGACCGCCTGCAGCGCACGAAGCGCCGACTCGCGGCCCGAACCCGGACCCTTTACTTCCACTTCGAGCGTGCGGACGCCGTGCTCGGCGGCCTTCTTGCCGGCATCCTCGGCCGCGACCTGCGCCGCGTACGGGGTCGAC
>NZ_JAQGLC010000026.1 GCF_028293085.1 Sphingomonas bacterium | reverse complement strand
TGCACTGCCATCCGCGCGACGCAGGGCAAGGGCGTGATGCCCGACGGCACCAGCCGGTTCAGCTACAAGGGCCAGACCATCTTCCATTATATGGGCTGCTCGACCTTCTCCAACTTCACGGTGCTGCCCGAGATCGCGGTGGCGAAAATCCGCGAGGACGCCCCATTCAAAACCAGTGGTTCTAGCGGTTGCGGTGTGACGACCGGGGGGGGCGCGGTGGTCAACACTGCCAAGGTCCGTCCCGGCGACAATGTCATCGTGTTCGGGCTCGGCGGGATTGGACTCAACGTACTGCAGGGCGCACGGATGGCGGGCGCCGGTATGATCGTCGGGGTCGATATCAACCCCGACCGCGAGGAATGGGGCAAGCGCTTCGGCATGACGCACTTCGTCAACCCGAAGGATGTGGACGACTTGGTGGCACACCTCGTCGCGCTGACCGATGGCGGGGCGGACTATACGTTCGACTGCACCGGCAACACGAATGTGATGCGCCAGGCGCTCGAGGCCTGCCATCGCGGCTGGGGGACCAGCATCATCATCGGCGTGGCCGAGGCGGGCAAGGAGATCTCCACACGCCCGTTCCAGCTCGTTACCGGCCGCAACTGGCGCGGGACTGCGTTCGGTGGCGCGCGGGGCCGCACCGACGTGCCAAAGATCGTCGACTGGTACATGAACGGCAAGATCGAGATCGACCCGATGATCACCCATGTGCTGAGCCTCGAGGAGATCAACAAGGGCTTCGACCTGATGCATGCCGGTGAGAGCATCCGCTCGGTCGTCGTTTATTGATGGAGACGATCAGCACCGCAAAGGCCCATGGCGGCGTTCAGGGCGTCTATCGGCACCAGTCCGCGGTGACGGGCACGCCGATGACCTTCTCGGTGTTCGTGCCGGAGCATGAGGACGGCGCGAGGCTGCCGGTGCTCTGGTATCTGTCAGGCCTCACCTGCACGCATGCCAACGTCACGGAGAAGGGCGAATATCGCGCCGCCTGCGCCGAGCATGGCGTCATCTTCATTGCGCCCGACACAAGCCCGCGGGGCGACGACGTGCCCGATGACGAGGCTTATGATTTCGGCAAGGGCGCGGGCTTCTATGTCGACGCGACCGAGGAGCCCTGGTCGGCGAATTTCCGCATGCGCAGCTATATCGAGGACGAACTGCCGGCGTTCATCGCGGGCGAGTTCCCGGCGGCGGACCTGACGCGGCAGGGGATCACCGGGCATTCCATGGGCGGGCATGGGGCGCTGACCATCGCGCTGCGCAATGCGGGACGGTTCAGGAGCGTGTCGGCCTTCGCACCGATCGTGTCGCCGCTGCATTGCTCCTGGGGCGAAAAGGCGCTGAGCGGCTATGTCGGCCCGGATCGCGCGGACTGGCGGACCTATGATGCCTGCGCGCTGATCGTCGACGGGATGCGCGTGTCGGAGATCCTGGTCGACCAGGGCGAGGCCGACAGCTTCCTGCAGGAGCAGTTGAAGCCTGAGCTGTTGCGCGAGGCGTGCGCTGCGGCGGGGATCGACCTGACGCTGCGGATGCAGCCCGGATATGATCACAGCTATTATTTCATCTCGACCTTCATGGCCGATCACATCGCCTGGCACGCGGCGCGGTTGAAGGCCTGAAAGCAAAACTGCGCCTGCCGGCCGTTCATAAGGCGACGCGGCGTCGCCATGTTGCCAGCCCGCCCCGATCGCCCCTAGATGCGCGGGCTTCACCACGGACGAATCCATGACAACCCATATCACCCGCATGCTCATTCTCGGCTCCGGCCCCGCAGGCCTTTCCGCCGCGATCTACGGCGCGCGCGCCGGAATGGCGCCGATCGTCGTTCAGGGCATCCAGCCCGGCGGCCAGCTGATGACCACGACCGACGTCGAGAATTACCCCGGCTTCAAGGACGTGATCCAGGGTCCGTGGCTGATGGAACAGATGCAGGCTCAGGCCGAGCATGTCGGCACGCGGATGCTGTGGGACACGATCGTCGAGGTCGACCTGACGCGAAGGCCCTTCCGGCTGATCGGTGACAGCGGCGACGTCTATCAGGGCGATGTGCTGGTGATCGCGACGGGCGCACAGGCGAAGTGGCTGGGTCTCGACAGCGAGGAAGCGCTCAAGGGCAAAGGCGTCAGCGCCTGCGCTACCTGTGATGGCTTCTTCTTTCGCGGCAAGAAGATCGCGGTGATCGGCGGCGGCAACACGGCGGTCGAGGAGGCGTTGTACCTGACCAACCACAGCGATGACGTCACCCTGATCCACCGGCGCGATTCGTTCCGGGCCGAGAAGATCCTCCAGGACCGGCTGTTCGCGCACAAGAACGTCAAGGTGCTGTGGAACAGGGAAGTCGAGACCTTCGTGGACGGCGGGGGCAATGCGGGCCTCGTTGCGCTCGATCTGATCGACACGGTTACCGGCGAAAAGTCGCGGCTCGATGTCGAGGGCGGGTTCGTCGCGATCGGGCACCACCCGGCGACCGAATTGTTCCGCGGGCATCTCGAGCTCGACCATGATCATTATATCAAGGTCGAGACCGGCACGACGAAGACGAGCGTCCCCGGGGTGTTCGCGTGCGGTGACGTGATGGACAAGGTCTATCGCCAGGCGGTGACCGCGGCAGGGACGGGGTGCATGGCCGCGCTGGATGCCGAACGGTTCCTGGCCGAGGCCGATTTCGAGGTCGCCGAAGCGGCCGAGTGATGTCGGCCAGGGTGTAACGGGCCGCCGATCACTGGAAAACGTCCAACAGCGACACCTGATTTTTGCCTGTTCTCGCCTGTTATTTTTTCTTCACCTGTTATGTTGGATTTTGTGCCGGAAATTCCGGCTTCTTCCCAATGAGATGAGGGCTCTCACCTGTTAGTGGGATAACAGATGCGGAACAGGTGAGTAACAGGCGCCGATTCCCGGCGGAGCAGGCGATGAGAAGACCAACACGGATCGCGCGTGCCGACCCGAGTCGCGTATGACATTAGCGTCGCATCATCCGGTTTGAATCAAGGCGTGGCCTCCATTTGATCGAAGCGGCCTAGCGGGCGCGAACGATCGCGGCTTGTACCTGTTCGAACAGCCATTCCTTGTCGGCGGCGGTGGCGAAGCTGTGGCTGTCGGTGTCGCATTGCTCCAGTCGAACGCGCGCGGGGGCATCGGCGGCCGCATCCCATTCCTTGCGGAACGCGATCGCTGTGTTGTCTGCTTTCGCCAGCAGCAGCGTTGTGGGCGTGGCGCTCGCGCCCAAGCTCGCAACGAGGCGCGTGCCGAGATCGTCCGCTGACTGCGAAGATTTGGAAGCTATCTTCGACAACCCTTTGGTAAGTTTCACGATATTGACCCCGCCGCGCATCAGTCGGAGCCATTGCTTCGGATCGCGAAGCCGCTCGGCATAGCGGGCGCGGATCGCCGCGGCGGGGGGCAGATCGTCTTTATCCTCTATCACCCAGGGATTGGCGAGGATCAGCGCGTCTATGCCGGCGACACCGTGGAACAAGGCGAGCGCGGTTGCGGCATCGCAATTGCCGAAGGCAACGATGCGTCTGATCCCGGTTTCGGCAGCAAAGGTCGCGGCGGCGGCCGCGATGTCGGGGGCGGATTCAAGGAAGCCGCGGTTCTCCCCGGTTGAATCGCCGATCCCGCGCCGGTCGTAGCGGAAGACTGGGGTGCCTGCAGACGCCAGACGGGCTGCGAGCGACGCCATGCCACGGTGCGCGCCCATCCGGATCTCATTGCCGCCCGAGACGATCAGCAGACCGGTGGTCGCAGCGCCCTCGTCGAGCGAGCCGATCAGCGTGTCGCCCGCGCACGGGAAAGCGATCAGGCGGCGCATGTGGCGATCCAGGCGGCGATGTCGTCGGCGAGGAGGCGAGCGAGGGCGGGGTCGTTATCCGGCTCGCTGCGGCGCCAGAGGGGCGCTCCCCCGACCTTCAGGTCCGCCGGTTGGGTGTCGCTGTCGAGACGAACCGTGCGCAATGGGGCGATCATGCTCGGGTTGGCCGCCTTGAGCTGGGCGAGAAGCGTGCGCGCCACGCGGTTGCCGGCCAGTTCCACCGGCGGACCGGAAAGTTCGATCGCTTCGCCGGCGCTTTCCTTGCCGGACCCGGCCAGCCGGGTGCGGAGCAGGTCCCTGACGAGGCTGTCGCCTGAAACGGGCGCGAAATGCCAGCGACCGGCGAGCTGGGCCTCCGCGTCGAGCAACGCGCCGCCGCGGATGGCGATGCCGTAAACCACCGTGTCCGCGCCGAGTTGTTGTGCGACGAATGAAAAGGCATCCGTCCAATCGTTTAGAGAGGTATTTTCAGTTTCGGTGAGACTTTCGCCGGTTCCCGGCAGGTCAGGCAGTACGCTGGCGATTCCACGTTCGGCAAGTGCCCGCAGGATCGATACCATGAAAGCGCGGGTACGGTTGGCTTCCTCGAACAGCGGCATCGCCGCGATCACGACCGGGCCAGTGGCGGGGCCGAAGCGCAACATCGCTTCGCGCCCACCGGACCAGTCATACTGGTCGATCAAGGCCTGGCCTTCATCGATTGGCCTTGGCGGCGGCAAAGCGGACGAGCGCGCCGAAGGTTTCGAGCATCTCGCCGTCGACGTCGTCATCCTCGATCAGGATGCCGAGGCGTTCCTCCAACTCAGTGAGCATGCCAGCGACGGCCATGGAATCGAGCTCGGGCAGAGCGCCGAACAACGGCGTCTCGCTGCGGAACGCGGAGACCCGCTCCTCGCTCAGCCCCAGCACGTCGCGGAGCACCGCGCGGACTGCGGCATCGATTTCGGCAATATCGTCAGGAAGCACTGCAAACCCCGGGTTCGACCCTATCTGCCTTCGCCCGTTAGAGAATGGGCGGGGTGATGCCAAGTGCGGGCCTTGGCAGCGCACCTGCGCGGTGCGTATCAGGGCACATGATCCCGCTCGATCCGATGCCCAAGCCGATCGACGCCCTGCCCGGGCGGGGTGCGGCCGGAGATGTCGCGCTGGTGGATCGCGCCGGCATGCTCGATTTTGCCGAACTGGAGGCGCTGACGGGCGCCGTGGCGGCCTGGCTGTCGGCGCAGGGCCTGGCACCGGGCGACCGCGTCGCCTCCTGGCTGCCCAAGACGCGGCTGGCCTGTGTGATGCCGATGGCGGCGCCGCGGGCCGGGCTGGTGCATGTGCCGATCAACCCGGTGCTCAAGCGCGCGCAGGTGGCGCATATTCTCGGCGATAGCGACGCGGGTCTGCTGGTCACGCAGGCGGCGCGCGCGGGCTCGTTCGAGGCCGGCGATGTGCCGGACGGATGCCGGCTGGCGCTGGAGGAGGAGGTCGCAACCGACCGTGACGTCATGCCGCCATCTTCGGCCGACCCCGCGGTTCTGGCCGCGATTCTCTACACGTCGGGATCGACCGGACGACCCAAGGGGGTGATGCTAAGCCACGCGAACCTCTGGCTCGGGGCGATCTCCGTCGGGCATTATCTCAACCTGTCGCGGGTCGACCGCGTGCTCGGGGTGCTGCCATTGAGTTTCGACTATGGGCAGAACCAGCTCTTCTCGACCTGGGCAGCGGGCGCGTCGGTGGCACCGCTCGATTATCTGACCGCGCGGGACGTCATCAAGGCGGTGGATCGAGTCGAGGCGACGACGCTGGCGGGTGTGCCGCCTTTGTGGGTGCAATTGCTCGAGGCCGAGTGGCCGCTAGACGTTGCGGCGCGGCTGAAAAGACTGACCAATTCGGGCGGTGCGCTGACGCCGGGAATGATCCGCGGCCTGCGGGAGCGCTTTCCGGAGGCTGACCTCTATCCGATGTACGGCATCACCGAGGCGTTTCGATCGACCTATCTCAGGCCGGAGCTGGTCGATGCGCACCCGGAATCGATGGGGAGGGCGATTCCCTTTGCCGAGATAATGATCGTCCGCGCCGACGGAACGCGTGCTGCGCCGGGTGAACCGGGAGAACTGGTTCATGCCGGGCCGCTGGTATCGCAGGGCTATTGGAGGAATCCGGCGCAGATGACCGAGCGCTTTCGGCCCGCGCCAGCCTTTTCGAAACTGGGTGGCACGGCGGTCTTTTCCGGCGATATCGCGATCGAGGACAAGAACGGGCTTTTCCGCTTCGTCGGGCGCGACGACGAGATGATCAAGAGCGCCGGCAACCGCATCAGCCCGACCGAGATCGAGGAGGCGGTGCTTGCGGGGGGCGAGGCCGCGGAGGCCGTCGCGCTGGGCGTACCCGATCCGCGCCTTGGGCAGTCGATCGTCGTGGTGGCGCGCGCCAACAGAGATGCAACTGAGGCCGAAATCCGGATCCGCGAACGGCTACGGCGCGATTTGCCGAGCTTCATGCAGCCGGCGCGCTATGAGTGGCGCGATGCGCTGCCGCGCAATGCGAACGGCAAATACGACCGCGCGGCCCTGAAGGCGGAGATGACGTCATGAAGCCGATGGGCGCGATACCGGCGGAATTCCGTGGAAGCGCGCCGCTGACGATCGCGGGCAGGACCGCCGACGAATGGATCGCGGCGGCGGGCGATACGCCCTTGTTCGTCTATGATGTTGGCATCGTCGCGGCCCGGATCACGCGCCTTCGCGCGGCAATGCCGGCGGGCCTAGACCTTCATTACGCGATCAAGGCCAATCCGTACGCACCGCTGATCGAGGCCATCGCGCCGCTGGTCGACGGGCTCGATATCGCCTCGAAGGGCGAGATGGCGCTGGCGCTGGCAGCCAAGCCGGCGTCCGCAATCAGCTTTGCCGGGCCGGGCAAGCGCAACGACGAGATCGAGGAGGCGATCGCCGCTGGTGTGACGCTCAACCTCGAGTCCGAAGGCGAGGCGGGCCGCGCGCTGGCGGTGGCGGATCGGCTAGGCGTCACGCCCCGGCTCGCGGTGCGGGTCAATCCAGAGATCGAGCTACGCGGATCGGGGATGCGGATGGGGGGCAGGGCCTCGCCGTTCGGGATCGACGCCGATCGCGCGGCCGAGCTGGCAAAGCGGGTAGTCGCGGCAGGCGCGGACTGGCGGGGCTTCCACATCTTCGCCGGATCGCAGGCGCTCGATCCCCAGGCGATCATCGAAACGCAGGCCGAGACGCTCGCGCTGGCGGGGCGCCTGGCGGAGGAGGTTGGCGTCACGCCGCCGCTGGTGAACCTGGGGGGCGGCTTCGGCATTCCCTATTTTCCCGGCGAGATGCCGCTGGATATCGAGGCCATCGGCGCGGCGCTGGCCGAGCGGATGACGTCACTTCCCGATAGCCTGAAAGGCGCGAAGTTCGCGATCGAACTGGGACGCTGGCTGGTCGGCGAGGCCGGCGTGTATCTTACCCGCGTGATCGACCGGAAGGAGAGTCGGGGCGAGGCGTTCCTGGTGGTCGATGGCGGGCTGCATCACCAGCTTGCGGCGTCCGGGAACTTCGGAACCGTCGTCAAGCGGAACTACCCCGTCTCGGTCGCCTCCGCCCAGAAAGACGCCCCCGTAGAAACGGTTAGCGTCGTCGGCTGTCTCTGCACCCCGCTCGATCGCCTCGCCGACCGGGTATCGCTGCCCATGGCCCAACCGGGAGACGTTATCGCCATCTTCATGGCGGGCGCTTACGGCCTGTCGGCGAGCCCCTCGGCCTTTCTCGGACACGAGCTTCCGCGCCAGATTCTGGCCGGTCGGGCCGATACTCCTAACGCAATCTTCACCTCTTCCGTCCCATAGCCGGACCATAGCCGAGAACTTTGCCGGACTGACGTCACCGGTGGAGTCGTGCGGCGGGAGGTTCGTGCAATGGGTTTCTCGGGTCGTTTCAATGGTTTGGCGCTGGTGGCCAGCAGTGCGCTGATGCTCAACGGCTGCGTTGGCGGCGGTGGGCGCTCCGAGCTGCCGCCCGCGGCCTTCGTGGCGACGCAGGAACAGCCGGGCGAGGAATATGTCATTGGCCCACTCGACCAGCTCAACATCTTCGTGTGGCGCAATCCCGAACTGTCGGCGAAGGTGCAGGTGCGCCCCGATGGCCGGATCACGACGCCTTTGATCAGCGACATGCCCGCGGTCGGCAAGACGCCCGCGATGCTCGCCGACGACATGAAGATCGCACTGGGCGAGTATATCAAGGATCCGATCGTCTCGGTGATCGTCGAGAATTTCTCCGGCACGTTCAGCCAGCAGGTCCGCATCGTCGGCGCGACCGAGAAGCCGGCATCGATCCCGTACCGCGCCAACATGACCCTGCTCGACGCGATGATCTCGGTCGGCGGGCTCAGCGAATATGCCGCGGGCAACCGCGCCAAGCTGGTCCGCTACAACCGCAGCACCGGCAAGCAGGTCGAATATAACATCAAGCTTTCCAGCCTGCTCAAGAACGGCGATTCGAGCGCGAACGTGCGGCTGGAGCCGGGGGACGTGATCATCATCCCCGAGAGCATGTTCTGAGGGCGCCGGGGGGATGAACGGCCTTTACGACGAGATGCGGGTCGCGATCCACGCGATCTGGACGCGGCGCTGGCTGGCGCTCGCGGTCGCCTGGGCGATCGCGGTGGTCGGCTGGCTGCTCGTCTCGCAGATTCCGAACAGCTACGAATCACGCGCCCGCGTTTTCGTGCAGATGCAGACGATCCTGCCCAGCGCCGTCGGCATCACCGCCGCGGATCAGCAGAAGGACGTCGATACCGTCCGCCAGACGCTGACCTCCGCGATGAACCTGGAGAAGGTCGTGCGTGGGACCGATCTCGCCAACACCGTCTCCAACGATCGCGACGTCGCGGATCGGGTGGCGGGCCTGCAGAAGGCGATCAAGATCACCGCGCAGCAGGACAATCTGTTCGAGATCGTCGTGACGGGATCGAGCCCCAAGGTCGCGCGCCAGGTCGTGCAGAAGCTGATCGACCTGTTCGTCGAGCAGAATCTTGCCGGCGACCGTGACGAGACGACCCAGTCGCTCGGTTTCCTCGACGCCCAGCTCGAGCAGCGCCAGAAGCAGCTCCAGGACGCCGAGGCAAAACGCACCGATTTTCAGAACCGTTATCTCGGGTCGCTGCCGGGCACCGGCTCGCTCACCGACCGGATGGGTACGGTGCGCTCGCAAATGTCGCAGATCGACAGCGATCTTGCAGCCGCCCAGTCGAGCGTTGCGGCGCTCAACGGCCAGATGGCCGGCACGCCACAGAGCGTTTCGGGTGGCGTCTCCACCGCCGGACCGGCGCGGGCGCGGCTTGCCGCGATCCAGGGTCAGCTCGGCGAGGCAAGGGCGCGGGGCTATACCGAGAACCATCCCGATGTCATCGCGTTGAAAAGCCAGCTGGCGGCGGCGCAGGCCGCGGCACGCAACGAGCCGGTGAGCGCGGGCGGTGGGGCGAATAATCCGCTCTATCTGTCGCTCAAGTCGATGCAGGCGGACAAGCAGGCGACCGTCGCCGCACTTAGCATGCGCAAGACGCAACTGCAGAACGATCTCGACCAGATCAATGCGAAGCTGGCCGGCGATCCCGCAGTGGCTGCAGAACAGTCGCAGATCGAGAATGATTACCAGGTGCTCAAGGACCAATATAGCAAGCTGCTGGCCGACCGCGAGTCGATCAAGCTGCGTGGCCAGGCCCAGACCCAGACCGACGCGATCAAGTTCAGCGTGATCGATCCGCCGACCTCGCCGCGGGTGCCCACCGCGCCCAACCGGCCGCTGCTACTGACCGGCGCCTTGCTTGCCGGCATCTTCGGCGGGATCGGCGCGGCGTTCGCCATGGGGCAGGTACAGACGACCTTCGCGACCGCCGGACGGCTGGAGCGCGCGACCGGCATGCCCGTGATCGGATCGATCGGCGAGATGGTGACCAGGCCGCAGATCGCCGCGCGTCGCCGCAAGCTGGTCTATTTCGGCGGCGGCGCAGGCGCGTTGGCGGCAGCCTATATCGCGCTGATCGGTGTCGAGATGCTGCAACGGGGACTGGCGGCATGACCGATCTGACACCCCGCAAGATGACCGGATCGCTGCTGGAACGCGCGGCCGAACTCTATGATTTTGGGACGCATCTGCGCCCGGCGCGGCAGGAGGAGCTTCGGCCCGAGCCGCAGCCAATCCGTGCGCCCGCCCGCGAGCCGGTGTTCGAGCCGGTGCGCGAGGAAGCGCCGTTGCCGCGGGCACAGGCCGTCGTTCGCAGCGCATCGGGCGTTGCGATCGACCGGGCGATGCTGGCCGAGAAGGGCCTCCTCGTCCCCGGTGCGCCGATCGGCGCGCTGGTCGAGGAATTCCGTCAGGTGAAGCGTCAGCTGCTCCAGACCGCGCGTATCGTGCGGAAGACGGACGGTGATCGCTCGCGCACCATCCTGGTCTGCTCGGCCAAGCCTAACGACGGCAAGACCTATTGCGCGATCAACCTCGCGATCGCGATGGCGGCGGAACGCGATGTCGAGGTGCTGCTGGTCGATGCCGACTTCGCCAAGCCCGACGTGATGAAGCGGCTGGGGTTGAACGACGGCCCGGGCCTGCTCGACGCGCTCGCCGATCCGAGGGTCGATGTCGAATCCTGCGTGATCCGCACCGACATCCCCCAGCTGAGCCTGTTGCCGGCCGGCACCAAGTCCAACACCGATACCGAGTTGCTGGCCAGCAAGCGGACCGGCGAGATCGTCGCGGCCTTGCTCGCCGCCGATCCGCGGCGGCTGGTGATCTTCGATTCGCCGCCCGCGCTCGCCGCCTCGCCGGCGTCCCTGCTGTCCAACCATGCGGGCCAGGTGATGCTGGTCGTGCGCGCCGACCGCACCAGCGAGGGCGATCTGCGCGACGCGGTCGCGCAGCTCGATGGGTGCGAACATATCCAGCTGGTGCTGAACGCCGTGTCGTTCGCGCCCGGAGGCCGCCGTTTCGGCAGCTATTACGGCCAGGAGGACGCGACATGACGCGTGCGCTCATCATCGGCGCGGGCGTCGTTGCCGCCCTTGTCGCGACATCGGCCTCGGCGCAGGAACGCCAGCGCCACAAGTCGATCGCGCCCTATATCGAGCTCGGCCAGGTGCTGACCGCCGATCTGCAATCGGGCGATGTGCTGACTTATTCCACGGTTGCGGCCGGTATCGACGCTTCGGTCCAGACCCGCCGTGCGCAGGTCCAGGTCAGCTATCGCTACGAACGCCGCATCTCGTGGGACAAGAAGGTCGGTGACGACGATATCCATAGCGGGCTCGCACGTGCCGCGGTGAAGGTCGCGCCGGGATTCACGCTTGAGGGCGGGGCACTTGCGACCCGTGCCCGCTCGGACATTCGCGGGGCTGCGCCCGGCGTCCTGGCGGGCAATGTCGACAATATCTCCCAGGTCTATGCGGCCTATGCCGGCCCGACCCTGTCGACGCATGTCGGCCCGGTCAGCGTCGGGGCGAGCTATCGCTTCGGCTATACCAAGGTGGAATCGCCGGGCGCGACGGGCGTTGCCCCGGGCAGCCCGAAGCTCGACGCGTTCGACAGTGCGAAGAGCCATCAGGTCCAGGCGACCGCCGGCGTGAAGGCGGGCACGGTCCTGCCGGTCGGCGTGACCGTCAGTGGTGCCTATGAGCGCGAGGATGCCAGTCAGCTCGACCAGCGTTACGAGGGCAAATATGCCCGCGGCGACCTGGTGTTGCCGGTGCTGCCGACGCTCGCGGTGACCGCCGGTGCCGGTTACGAGAAGATCACCATCAGCCAGCGCGATCCGTTGCTCGATGCGGGCGGCATTCCCGTCACCGACGGCGCGGGGCGGTTCAAGACAGACCCCAACTCGCCGCGGCGCATTGCCTATGAGACCGACGGCCTGATCTACGATGCCGGCGTCATCTGGCGGCCGTCGCCGCGTACCACGCTCCAGGCGCGGGCGGGCAAGCGCTATGGCGGCATGACCTATACTGGATCGTTCAGCTATGCCGCGTCGCGGTCGCTCGGAATCCAGATCGGCGTGTATGACAGCGTGGACACGTTCGGCCGCCAGCTGCGCGACGGTATCGCCAGCCTGCCGACCAGCTTCCTCGACCAGCGCGACGCCTTCGGCCAGCAATTCGGCGGCTGCACCTATGGTACCTCGGGCAGCGCGCCCGGCGGATGCCTGAACGGCGTGTTCCAGTCGATCTCCAGCTCGAGCTATCGCGCGCGGGGCGTGGATGCGGTGCTGGCGGCCAATCGCGGGCCGCTCCACTTCGGAGTGGGCGCAGGCTATGCCAATCGGCGCTTCTTCTCGCCGGGCGGCACGGGCTTCACCGTCAACGGCCTGACCGACGAGAGCTATTACGGCCAGGCGTTCGTTTCCGCCGCGATCGACCGCAATTCGGGCGTGACCGGCACGGTCTTCGCGAATTATTTCCAGAGCGGGATATCGAACGCGCCGGGCGTGCTCGGCACCGGAGCGACGGGCCTTTACTACCATAATTTCGGGCGAGTTGGGACGACGGCCTCGGTCGGTGTCTATCAGTTCAGCCAGGAGGGCACGGACGATCAGATTTCCGGATCGGCCCAGCTCGGGATGCGCTATCAATTCTGAAACTTGTCCGGCCTTATGGTCGGCGCCAGGACGGTGACGATGTACGACGATCACTACGGATTGAGCGGGCGGCCGTTCCAGCTGACGCCAGATCCGCGTTTCTGGTTCGACACGGCTACGCACCGCAAGGCGATGGCCTATCTCGGCTATGGGCTTTCCCAGGGCGAGGGCTTCATTGTCATCACTGGCGATGTCGGCGCGGGCAAGACCACTTTGGTCGGCCATCTGATGGCGACAGTCGATCGCGACCGGCTGCATGTGATCAAGATCGTCTCGACCCAGATCGAGGCGGAGGATCTGTTGCGGATGGTTGCGGGCGGGCTCGATCTCGAAACCGCCGGCATGGCCAAGTCGCAGCTGCTGACCGCGATCGAGCGTGGCCTGCACGCGATGGCGCGGAGCGGGCGGCGGACTTTGCTGATCGTCGACGAGGCGCAGGCCTTGCCCATCTCGGCGCTCGAAGAGCTGCGCATGCTCTCCAACTTCCAGGCGGGCGGGCACGCCCTCCTCCAGATCTTTCTGCTCGGCCAGCCCGAGTTCCGCGAGCGGCTGCACGGTTCCGATCGCCTGGAGCAGCTGCGCCAGCGCGTGATCGCGATGCACCATCTCGATCCGATGGGGCCGGAAGAGGTCGAGCCATACATGCTGCACCGGCTTTCGGTGGTCGGGTGGCAGGGCCGGCCGCGCTTCACCCCGGATGCGTTCCAGGCGCTCTACAGGGGATCGGACGGCGTGCCGCGGCGGCTGAACCAGCTTGCCGGCCGGGTGCTGCTGTTCGGCGCGATCGAGCAGCTCGACACGATCGACGCGCGCGTCGTGGCGGCGGTGATCGCCGATATCGCGGGGGATTCGCCGGTACCGAAGCCGGCAGCCTATGCCGAGCCGGCGCCGATGCCGATCTCGAGCGCTGCGGCCCATTATGAGCCGCGGCCGATCCGTGCGGTGCGCGATGAGCCTCAGCACGCCGGCGAGGATGCGCTGACGGCGCGGATCGCCGCGCTGGAAGCGCGCGTCGAGGAGCAGGATGCGGCGCTTCGCCGCGTGCTCACCTTGCTGGTGGACTGGGTCGAAGGCGAGCAGCGGCCCGATCTGGCGTCGGTTCGCGCCGTCAGCCGGTAGGCAGGCCATGCGCAACGCCCTTTCCGTCGATGTCGAGGACTGGTTCCAGGTCGGCGCCTTCGAAAAGGTGATCGACAAGGCCGATTGGGATTCGCTCGCGCCGCGCGTGGAGCGCAACACCGATGCCGTGCTGGCACTGTTCGCCGAGAGCGGGGTGAAGGCGACCTTCTTCACGCTTGGCTGGGTGGCGCAGCGCTATCCGGCGCTGATCCGTCGGATCGTGGAGCAGGGGCATGAGCTGGCCAGCCATGGCTGGGATCATCAGCGTGTCTTCACCATGGACGCGGCACTGTTCCG
>NZ_JAQGLC010000381.1 GCF_028293085.1 Sphingomonas bacterium | reverse complement strand
CGACCGGATCGATCGAGGTGGCAAGGCCTACCGGCCCGGTGAGCAGTTCGCCCAGCGAGAGATAGTCGGTGCCGTCGAGCGCGATCTTGGCAAGCTTGTTCTTCGAGACCTTATAGGTCGCGCCGGCGTCGCGCATCTTGTTCCGCAGCACAGTGGACTGTGCGACGGTGAGTCCGAGGTTGCGGGTGACGACCACCACGCCGACCTCGTTGAAGGTGCGGTTCAGCTCGGCGACGAACTCGGCCTTTTGAGCACGATCCATGCCATTCTCCACGTTTTTGACCCGTCCGCCGAAGCGAAAGGGCCGGTTAAAACCGGAGGCGCGACTAACCCGTGCCTCCGGGTTGTCCGTCGATTGGGGCATGGGAACTGACCGCTCGGAAGCGGCAGCAGACCGACGCGCCTGCGCGCGAGCGGTAAAATTCCATTCCCCGTCTAGGTGGGAGATTAAGGCCGGAGGATTCCGGCCACCCACTGTCTCGGACGGTAACCTGGCGCGAGCGGACTCGTGCCAGGCGAGGGCGGGTTCCTAGCGGCATCCGCGCCAAAGTCAACCGAACCGTAGCCGGAGGATGGCCGTATTCGAATCGTCACCGTCAGGTCACGGTGCCGTCACGGAATGTGCATCACCGCGTCAGGTTTGCCCCTCAAGAAGCCCGCAACGGCGCAGCCGGCCGGCTCGCTACGCACCTGGGGGTATCCGCATGACCAACTCGACCACCGTCACCTTCGGCTATGACGACGGCGACATCGATACCAACCGCACCGCGGGCGACTCACTGAACGACATGATCTCGCACCGTTACTCCAGGCGCGACGCGCTGCGCGGCGGCGTTTCGGCGGCGGCATTCGCGGTGCTCGGCGGATCCGTACTCGCGGCCTGCGACGGCGGCAACTTCTCCGACGCCTTTCCGGTGGTGATGGCCGGCTCCTCGGGGACGACCAGCTCCGGCAGGATCGTGACGCTCACCGGAACCGCCACCGACAACGGCACGATCATCTCGCAAAGCTTCACACAGGTCTCGGGCCCGCCCGTATCGCTCGTCAACGCGACCAGCACGGCGGCGACCTTCATCGCGCCCAGCGTGAGCGCGAGCACGCCGCTGGTGTTCCGCTACACCGCGGTCGATTCCGTCGGCCAGGCCACGACGGCGGAGACGATGGTGACGGTGAACCCGGCCACGCTGGGCTTCACGGCCGTCGCCAAGAACAGGCTCGATACGGTCAGCGTCCCGGCCGGTTATTCCGTGTCGATCCTCTACCGCCTCGGCGATCCGATCTCGTCCTCGACGGCCGCGTACAAGAATGACGGCAGCGATACCGACTTCGCCAATCGCGCGGGCGATCATGGGGATGCGCTTTACTGGTTTGGCCTCGCCGCCTCGGGCTCGACCCGCGACGACAGCAGCAGCACGCGCGGCCTGCTGGTGATGAATCACGAGAACATCAACCAGCCCTATCTCCACGTCGCCGGCGCCACCACCGTGGCGGGCGCACGGCCGGAAGCCGAGGCGCTCAAGGAAATGGAATGCCACGGCCTCAGCGTCGTCGAGGTCTCGAACAGCGGCGGCGCCTGGAGCTATGCGCAGGGGGGCGCGCTCAACCGCCGCATCACGCCGCTCACGCCGACGATGTTCAGCGGCCCGGTCCGTGGCAGCGCGCTGCTCCAGACGGTCTTCTCGCCGACCGGCGTCGCCGGCCGCGGCACGGTCAATAACTGCGCCAATGGCTATACGCCCTGGGGCACGGACCTGACCTGCGAGGAGAATTGGGCGGGCTATTTCCGCCGCCCGACCGCGGCCGACAATCCGCGCCGCACCGCCAAGGAAGTCACCGCGCTTGCCCGCTATGCCGTCACCAGCGCGACGGGCAATTTCGGCTGGGCGACGGTCGTCCCCGCCGATCCGGCCAGCACGATCTATCGACGCTGGGACGTGCAGGCGACCGGCGCCAGCGCGCTCGCCGATTTCCGCAACGAACATAATCAGTTCGGCTGGGTCGTCGAGATCGATCCTTATGACAAGACCGCCGCGCCGCGGAAACGTACCGCGCTCGGCCGGATGAACCATGAGGGCTGCTGGCCGTCCAACTTCGTCGCCGGCCGCAAGCCGGCCTTCTACATGGGCGACGATGCGGTGAACGAATATCTCTACAAATTCGTCTCGGCGACGGCGTGGAGCGCCGCCGACGCCAGCTCGGCCAACCGGCTCGCGATCGGCGACAAATATCTCGACAGCGGCACGCTCCATGTCGCGAAGTTCAACGCCGACGGCACTGGCCAATGGCTGCCGCTGACCTTCGGCACCGGGCCGCTCACCGTGGGCAGCGCGCCTTATCCCTTCGCCGATCAGGTCGACGTGCTGACTCATGCCCGCCTCGCGGGCGATGCGCTCGGCGCGACCAAAATGGACCGGCCGGAATGGACCGCGGTCAACCCGGTCAGCGGCGAGGTCTATCTGACGCTGACCAACAATTCGACGCGCACCCCGGCCAATACCGATGCCGCCAATCCGCGCGCCTATCTCGATCCGCCGAGCAGCTCGGTCTCCAACCGCAACGGCCACATCATCCGCCTGCGCGAGACCGGCGACAGTTCCGAAGCGACCAGCTTCGCCTGGGATATCTACCTGTTCGGCGCGGGGTCGGATCTCGAGGCGAATAACATCAACCTGTCGGGGCTCGATGCGACCAACGATTTCTCGAGCCCCGATGGCCTGAACTTCGGCCGCTCGTCGCACGCCGGCGGCCTGGTGACGCCGCTACTGTGGATTCAGACCGACGACAGCGCCTATACCGATGTCACCAACTGCATGATGCTTGCGGCGATGCCGGGGCCGGTAAACGACGGCGCGGTCAAGACGATCACCAACACCCCCACCGGCGGCGCCGGCGTGGCGCAGGCGACCCGGGTCGGCAAGGCGCCGGGTACGCTGCTCCGCCGCTTCCTCGTCGGCCCGCTCGAGGCGGAGATCACCGGCGTGGATTCGACCCCCGACGGCAAGACGCTGTTCGTCAACATCCAGCACCCCGGCGAGCTCGGCAATACCACCAACATCACCAGCAACTGGCCGGCCAGCCAGACCGCGCCCGCACCGGGCGTCCGCCCGCGCTCGGCGACGGTGGTGATCACCAAGAATGACGGCGGCGTGGTCGCGCTGTAACGCGACAAGGGGGGAGGGGCCGGGGTCACACCCGGCCCTTTTTCATCCGAGCGCCGCGATCAGCGCCGATCGCAGGGCGACGGGATCGTCGGGTTCGACAAGGGTGAGTCCGGGCTGCGGCGCCAGGCCGCACGCGGCGGTGGCGATCACCGGCAGACCGGCGGCCAGCCCACGCAGCAGCAGATGCGGGCGCTGCTCGACGATCGCCGGCAGGACGATCCCGGCAAGTTCGGCCGGCTGCTCGCCTGGCCCGAGCCGGCGCACGTCGAGGCCGGCCCAGAAATCGGGCGCTTCCTCGGCCGCGCGTTCGATCAGCAACGCCATGTCGAGCCCGGCCATGGCCTCGCGCATGGCATGCGTGCCCTTGCGCGCCAAGGCTGGGCCGGCGAACAGGAAGGTGCTCCCGCTACGCTTCGCCATGAGCGGCGGGGCAGGGGCCCAGTCGAGCAGATCGACCCGGCCGGCCGGGAAATGGGCGGCGACCGCGTGATGCGCGGTGATCAGGCCGGTCGCGGCGCCCAGCGCCTCGCGTTCTGCGGCGGCGATTGCGGGCGGCGCGCGGAAATCGCCGAGCGTCGGGCTTTCCGGGTAGCGCGCACGGGCCTCGTCGAGAATGCGGTGCAGGGCTTCGATCGGAAGCCGGTCCATCAGCACCTCGAAGCTCCGCCCTTGCAGCGCGCCCGCCTGCCAGAGATGCGGCAGCAGCGCCTGCGCTACCACCAGGTGCGTATGGTCCACCGACAGCCGGCGCGCATGCGCCGCGGCCAGCCGGGCATCGGCCGCCAGCATCAGGCCCGCGCGCGGCGCCTTTGCCGGCGCGATCCTGAGCGCGAGCGCGCGGCGCAGGGCGGCGAGATCGGCCGTCCGTTCCTCCGCGAGGCTGGGCCAGGCCCCGGCACTCGCGCCGAAACGACGGGTCGAGAGATGAAGTACGTCCCCGGGTTTCGCGCGCTCCTTGAACAAGGCCGTGAATTCGGGCGTCGCCATATCCACCAGCCAGGCGGTGGGCAGCACCGCCGCCTCGGTATCGGGATTATGCTTGTGGCACGTCACCTGCCCGCAGCTCAGGCAGTCATGCGCCGCGAGGCCGGTACGCAGGTGCGGGGCAGGGGCTTCGATCCCGGCGCCGTAACCCCGGATCGTCAGCTCCAGCTCGTCGACGGTCAGGCGCGCCTCGATCCGGAACGGCCGGCGCCCGCGCATCCTGAGATCGAGATAATTCCAGAACACCGTCGCGTCGCGCCCCGCCGCCGCGCGCGAGCCGGGGACGATGCGGGTATGGGCATGGCGCTCGACGATCTCGAGCCCGGCCTGGAGCCCCGCATCGTACAGCGCGTTGGAAAGCTGGCACAGCCCGCCCCCGATCGTCGCGATCATGCACCCCTCGCGCAACTCGCGCCCGGCGACGAAGCCGCGCCCGCGCGTCGGCCGGCCGACCTGGCGCCAGAAGCTGAGTGTCCGCCCCGCCTCGACCTCGATCCCGTCGATCCCGCGCAGCGCGGAGCGCAGATTCTGGATCTTGCCGGCATTGAGCGCCCGGTCCTTCTCGCCGCCCGCGCTCGTCCACAGCGGCGTCCGCACGGTGGCGAGCACGGGCGCGTCGGTCAGCGCGGCGCGGCGCAGATGGCGGATCGGCGCCAGCCCCGGCGTGACATCCTGCGCCCCGCGCCGCGCCCGCAACAGAGTCGCCTTGGCCGCGAACACCAACGCGCTCGCACGCGTCGGCACCCCAGCCTTGGGCATCGTTGCAGCAGTCGCGAGCCGGTCGCTCACCAAGGTCCCCCGATCTTTCGAGGCGGCAGGATTCCCTTTCGCGCGGCCCCCGTCAATCGCGCGCCGACAAAGCAAAAGGGCCGGGGTTTCCCCCGGCCCTTCGCATTTCTGGACTGAACCGTCGGATCAGGCCGTCGCAACCTCGGCGGTGTCGACCTTGATGCCCGGGCCCATGGTCGAGCTGACCGCGATCTTGCGGACATATTTGCCCTTGGCGCCCGACGGCTTGGCCTTGACCAGCGCGTCGACCAGCGCGTCGAAATTCGCGCGCAGGTCTTCGGCCGGGAAGCTCGCCTTGCCGATGCCGGAGTGGATGATGCCGGCCTTTTCGACGCGATATTCGATCTGGCCGCCCTTGGCCGCCTTGACGGCTTCGGCGACGTTCATGGTCACGGTGCCGAGCTTCGGGTTGGGCATCATGCCCTTCGGCCCCAGGATCTTGCCGAGGCGACCGACGATACCCATCATGTCCGGGGTCGCGATGCAGCGATCGAAATCGATCGTGCCGCCCTGGACGATCTCCATGAGATCCTCCGCACCGACAACGTCGGCACCGGCTTCACGCGCTTCATCGGCCTTGGCGCCCTTGGCGAACACGCCGACGCGCACCGTCTTGCCGGTGCCCTTGGGCAGGGTGACGACACCACGGACCATCTGGTCGGCATGGCGGGGATCGACGCCCAGATTGACGGCGACTTCGATCGTCTCGTCGAACTTCGACGTTGCGTTGGACTTGGCCAGCGCGATCGCCTCATCGACGCCGTGCAGCTTCTCGCGGTCGATCGTCGTGGCGAGGCTCTTCGCCTTCTTGGTCAGCTTTGCCATGATCTCAGCCCTCCACCACTTCGAGGCCCATTGCGCGGGCGGAGCCTTCGATGATGCGGGTCGCCGCGTCGATATCGTTGGCGTTCAGGTCCTTCATCTTCGTCTCGGCGATCTGGCTCAGCACGGAGCGCTTGATCTTGCCGGCCGAAAGCTTGCCCGGCTCCTTGGAGCCCGACTTGAGGCCGGCTGCCTTCTTGATGAGATAGGACGCCGGCGGCGTCTTGGTCTCGAACGAGAAGCTGCGATCCGCATAGACGGTGATGACGGTCGGAAGCGGCGTGCCGGCTTCCTGGTCGCCGGTCTGCGCGTTGAACGCCTTGCAGAATTCCATGATGTTCACGCCACGCTGGCCAAGCGCGGGGCCGATCGGCGGCGACGGGTTTGCTTTGCCCGCCGGCACCTGCAGCTTGATATAGCCGGTAATCTTCTTTGCCATGTCTCACTCACTCTCTAGATGGTCGGATCGCGATGCGATCCTTCCGGTTCAAGTTTAGCGGTATTGACGGCGGCCCGAAGACCGCCTCCCGCGTCGTCCCGGCGAAGGCCGGGACCGCCGAGTTTCGGCCGATGCGCTTCGTCACGCAGCAGCCCCGGCCTCCGCCGGGGTGACGGGCCTATTTGGCCCGTTCAACCTGTTCGAATTCCAGTTCCACCGGGGTGGCGCGACCGAAGATCGACACCGACACCTTGACGCGGCTGCGATCGAAATCGAGCTCTTCGACGATGCCGTTGAAGCTCGCGAACGGGCCGTCGAGCACCTTCACCGAATCGCCGATCTCGTAATCGACCTTCATCTTCTGCTTCGGCGCGGCGGCGGCTTCCTCCTTCGAGTTCAGCATCCGCGCAGCTTCGGTCTCGCTGATCGGCTGGGGCTTGCCCATCGAACCCAGGAAGCCGGTCACCTTCGGCGTGTTCTTCACCAGGTGATACACGTCGTCGTTCATGTTCAGCTTGGCGAGCACATAGCCCGGCATGAACTTATAGGGGCTCCTGAGCTCCGCGTCCCTTTATATATAGATATAAATAAACCATACACAAGTTTGGGCTCTCACGGTGAAACCATGCGGAGCTACCCCCATAATTTATGGGCTGCGCAAGCTATAGCT
>NZ_JAQGLC010000380.1 GCF_028293085.1 Sphingomonas bacterium | reverse complement strand
GACGCGGACGACCATCAGCGCGAGCAGCGTGACGAGCGTGCCGGGCAGGACGTTGACGTAGAACACCCAGCGCCAGCCCGCCGCATCGGTGATCCAGCCGCCGAGCGTCGGCCCGAGCGTCGGCGCGAGGACGGAGACCATGCCGAGGATCGCCGGGATCATCGCGCGCTGCTTGCCGGAGAACATCGCGAAGCCGGTGGCGAACACGGTCGGGATCATCGCGCCGCCGACAAAGCCCTGCAGCGCGCGGAAGGCGATCATCGATTCGATGCTCCAGACAAGGCCGCACAAAGCGCTCGCCAGGGTGAAAAGCCCGGCGGAGAGCGCGAACAGCCAGCGGGTCGACATCGCCTGGGCGAGGAAGGCGGCGAACGGGATCATCACCAGCTCGGCCATCAGATAGGCGGTCTGCACCCAGCTGATCTCGTCGGGCCCCGCCGAGAGCCCGGCCTGCACCTCGTTCAGCGAGGCCGCGATGATCTGGATGTCGATCAGCGCCATGAACTGGCCGAACGCCATCACGCCGAAAATCAGGAACTTGCGCTTGTCGGGAAGCGCCATCGGATCGATCGGCGCGCCGATGGTGGGGGAAACTGACATCGAGCGCTTGTCCTTGGCGGTGGTTATATTATATGCGTCATATAAAGGAGCGCGACAAGGTCATGCGGTACGACAGCGATCATAAAAGCGAGACGAGGCGCCGTGTCCTGAAGGAGGCGGCTCGGGAAATCCGGGCCAAGGGCCCGGGCGGCGTTGCCGTCGCCGGGATCATGGCGCGGGCAGGGCTCACTCATGGCGGCTTCTATGCGCATTTTGAATCGAAGGAGGCGCTGATCGCCGCCGCGATCGAGACGATGTTCGAGAGCGCGCGGCGGCGTTTCGACATGACTGCCACTGACGCCGATCCGCGCGTGGCGCTGCTCGGTTATGTCGATTTCTATCTGTCGCCGGAGCATCGCGATTCGCGCGAGCATGGCTGCCCGCTGCCGGCGCTGTCGGGCGACCTGGCACGACTCGATCCCGAGGCCCGGGAACGCTTCGGCGAGGGTGTTGCGGGGCTGACCGGTCGTCTCGCCGGCGCGCTGCGGCAACATGGCATCGCCGACGCTGAAGCGGCAGGAGCATCGATGCTGGCCGAGCTGGTCGGTGCGGTCACGCTGTCGCGCGCGGTCGCCGATCCGGCACAATCCGATGCTATCCTGCAGCGTGCCCGCGCGTCGGTGATCGCCCGCTTTTCCCTTGAGGATGTGCAATGACCGATACGCTCGACCGGGCCGCGCTGAGCGGCCTGGATCAATTGCGCGCGATGATCGCGCAGGACCGTCAGCCGCCGATCGGGAAGACGCTGGATTTCGCGCTGGTCGAAGTCGAGGAGGGCCGCGCCGTGTTCGAGGGCAACCCGGACATGCGCGTCTACAACCCGATCGGCAGCGTCCATGGCGGCTATGCCGCGACGTTGCTCGATTCAGCCTGCGGGATTGCGGTGCATTCGAAACTGGCGCCGGGGCAGGGCTATACGACGCTCGAGCTCAAGGTCTCCTATCTGCGCGGCATGACGCTCGATACGGGCGTGGTGCGCGCCGAGGGGGTGGTGATCAGCATGGGCCGGCGTGTCGCCTTTGCCGAGGCGAAGCTGACCGATGCGTCGGGCAAGCTGCTCGCGACCGCTACCTCCACGCTGCTGGTGATCGCGTCATGAACATGGCCACGACCATCGATGTGCCGGTTGCCGTGAAACAGCGGCGCTTTCGCGTCAGCCGCAACCCGTTGATCGCCGCTGCCGTGGCGATCGCGATCGCCTTGGTGGGGGTGGCTTGGCTGCTCTCGCCGCGCACTGCCGAGAGCACCGACAATGCCTATCTCAAGGCCGACAGCAGCTCGGTCGCGCCCAAGGTCGGCGGGCTGGTGTCGGCGGTACTGGTCCGCGACAATCAGCCGGTCCATGTCGGCGATCCGCTCGTCCAGATCGATGCGCAGGAGTTCGATGCCAAGCTGACGGCCGCGCAGGCCGCGGTCGCCGACGCCGACGCCGGTGTCGCGACCGCGCAGGCGGCACTGGCCGGGCTGAATGCCGACGAGGGCCTCGCGGCGGCGCAGGTGCGCGCGGCGCAGACCTCGATCCAGTCGGCCGATGCCGAGTATAGCCGCGCGGCGGCTGATCGCACCCGCTTCGAGGCGCTGGTGGCGCAGGGCTTCGCGACGCGGCGTGACGCCGAGCGCGTTCGCGCGACCGCGATCGGCGCGGCCTCCGCGCGCGACCGGGTATTCGCCGAGCGCGACGTGACCAGCGAGCAGGCGGCGGTGACACATGCCCGGCGCCCCGTGTTGATCGCGCAACTGGCGCAGGCCGAGGCGACGGCGGCACGGGCCCGCGCTTCGCTGGAGCTCGCCCGCCAGGACCAGGGGCACACCATCGTCCGCGCGGCGATCGATGGGGTAGTCGGTAATCGCCAGGTGCAGACCGGCGACTATGTCCAGCCGGGCTCGCGACTGCTGACGCTGGTGCCGTCGAAGGCACTTTATGTCGTCGCCAATTTCAAGGAGACGCAGACGCGGGCGATGCTGCCGGGTCAGGTTGCGACGATCAACGTCGACGCGCTGGGCGGCGATGCGTTGACCGGCCGTGTCGACAGCTTCGCGCCGGGCTCGGGTTCCGAGTTCACCCTGCTGCCATTCGAGCCGGGATCGGGGAATTTCACCAAGATCGTCCAGCGCGTGGCGGTGCGGATCAGGCTCGATCCGGGGCAGGCTGCGGTGGCGCGGCTGCGGCCGGGGCTGTCGGTGACGGCGAAGGTTGCGTTGCGGTAATACATTACCCTCTCCCACGGGGGGGAGAGGGTAAGCAGGTTACGCCCCGATCAGTTCGCGGCCGATCAGCATCCGGCGGATCTCGTTGGTGCCGGCGCCGATGTCGAGCAGCTTGGCGTCGCGCATGAAGCGTTCGACCGGCCAGTCCTTGGTATAACCCGCGCCGCCGAGCGCCTGGATCGCCTCGAGCGAGACCTTCACCGCATTCTCGCTCGCCAGCAGGATTGCGCCCGCCGCGTCGAAGCGGGTGGTCTTGCCGGTGTCGCAGGCCCTGGCCACCGCATAGACATAGGCGCGGGCGGAATTCAGCGCGACATACATGTCCGCGACCTTGGCCTGCATCAGCTGGAACGCGCCGATCGGCTTGCCGAACTGCTTGCGCTCGCGGATGTAGGGGAGAACCACGTCGAGACAGGCTTGCATGATGCCCAGCTGGATGCCGGCAAGCACGGTGCGCTCGTAATCGAGCCCCGACATCAGCACGCCGACGCCGCCATTGACCGGACCCATGATATTCTCCTCGGGCACCTCGCAATCGTTGAACACGAGCTCGGCGGTGGGGCTGCCACGCATGCCCATCTTGTCGATCTTCTGGCCGATCGAGAATCCCAGCATGTCCTTTTCGATCAGGAAAGTGGTGAGGCCGCGGCTGCCGTCCCCGGTGCGGGCATAGACGACCAATGTGTCGGCATAGGTCGCGTTGGTGATCCAGAATTTGGTGCCGTTGAGCACATAGCCGCCCTGCACCTCCTCGGCGCGCAGCTTCATCGAGACGACGTCCGAGCCGGCGCCCGCCTCCGACATGGCGAGGCTGCCGACATGCTCGCCCGAGATCAGCTTGGGGAGATATTTCGCCTTTTGCTCGGGGTTGGCCCAGCGGCGGATCTGGTTGACGCAGAGATTGGAGTGGGCGCCGTAGCTGAGCCCGATCGAGGCCGAGGCGCGGCTCACTTCCTCGCACGCGATGACATGCTCGAGATAGCCGAGGCCGAGGCCACCATCCTCCTCATCGACCGTGATGCCGTGCAGGCCGAGTTCGCCCATCGCCGGCCAGAGTTCCCTGGGGAACCAGTCCTCCGCGTCGATCCGCGCCGCCAGCGGCGCGATCTGCTCGCTGGCGAAGCGCTGCGTCACGTCGCGGATCATGTCGGCATTCTCGCCGAGTGCGAAGTCCAGCGTCATGTCCACGATCGTCTCTCCTGAAACCTGTTGGCCGGGCTGTAGCGCCA
>NZ_JAQGLC010000367.1 GCF_028293085.1 Sphingomonas bacterium | reverse complement strand
CACCATCGTCCGCCCCAGCGTGCTCGCCGGCGATCGCACGGAACGGCGCGTCGGCGAGCGGGCATGGGTTGTCGCCCTGCGGCTGCTGGCGCCGCTGGTGCCGCACCGGCTGCGCATCAGCCCGGCGCGCGCCGTTGCGGCGACTTTGCTGGACGGCGCGGTTGCCGGGCCACCGGGGGTTCACTTCAAATATAATGAGGACATGGTGTGATCAGGTGAAAGCCTGAGACAACCGGCCGGACGGTGCCCTCTCAGTCTCCCCTCCCTTTCAGGTAGGGGTTGGGGGTGGGTGCCGCCGAGGCACTCGGCGGTTCGCAACAGAATGTGCTCGGCGGCCCCATCCGGATTTGCCAGAACATCGCTGTTCCACAGACGAACGACCTTCCAACCCAGCACTTCCAGCACACGCGTGCGCTCGGCATCGTAATCGGCCTGCTCGTGATGCTGGCTGCCATCGATCTCGACCGCCAGTTTCGCCGCCCGACACGCCAGATCGACGATGTAGCGATCGACCACCAATTGCCGCGTGAAGCCCGGCCGATAACGCGACAACAAGTGCCATAGGATGCGTTCCGCTTCGGTAGCCTCGCGGCGCAACGACCGGGCACGTTCGACCATCACTTTCGGAACACGGCGCATGCCGCCAGCGTATAACGGCGAGCTTCGCTCGCCTACCCACCCCCTGCCCCCTCCCTTTCAGGGAGGGGAAGCCCAGATCGCCAACATCCGCAAATGGCCCCGTTTACATGGGCCCAGCCTGTCCGGCGCCAACCACCCCACCCCCGTAAATCCGCCCCTGAGAAAAACTCGTGGAGGAACCCTGAAGCTATTCCGTGTTTTATATTGCGGGATACATCCCACTATGCGATGTGATTCGGCGAGAGGTGCAGGCAATGGACAACATCATCGAGATGGCGATGGACAGCATCGAGGACGCCCTTTCCGCGCTCGCTTCGGGCGAGATGGTGGTGGTCCTCGACGACAAGAACCGCGAGAATGAGGGCGACCTGATTATCGCCGCGGAGCATGCCACGCCGGCCGCGCTCGCCTTCATCGTGCGCCACACCACCGGCATCGTCTGCGTCGCGCTCGAGGCCGATCGCGCCGACCAACTTGCCCTCGATCCGATGGTCCCGGCGAACGACGATCGCCACGGCACCGCCTTCACCGTCACGGTCGATGCACGCGCCGGCACCAGCACCGGCGTCTCCGCCGCCGACCGTGCCCGCACCGTCGCCGCGCTGATCGACCCGGCGACCGCGCCGCACGATTTGATGCGCCCCGGCCATATGTTCCCGCTGCGCGCCCGCGCCGGCGGGGTGCTCGAACGGCCCGGCCATACCGAGGCGGCGGTCGATCTCGCCCGCCTTGCCGGCTGCGCACCCGCGGGCGTGCTGTGCGAGATCGTCAGCGACGACGGATCGATGGCGCGCACGCCCGAATTGCTGCGCTTCGCCCGCACGCATGGCCTGTGCATCGTCACCATCGCCGACCTGATTTGCTACCGCCGCGAAGGCCGCGATCGCCGCCCGAGCGTCCACATTCTCCCGCATGTCCCGGCCGACGCCGCGGCGATGCGATGATCCTCCACCGATAGAAAACCGGGGAACCTTATGTTCATGTCGCCCTTGCCCGACCGCCGCATCTTTGCGGGCGCCGAGACCGAGATGCTGATCAAGGGCGAGGGCCAGCCCTTGCTGTTCCTCCATGCCGGGCACGGTTTCGACGCCGAGGACCCGCTGATCGAGCGGCTCTCGGCCCGGTACAAGGTGATCGCCCCCTCGCACCCCGGCTTCGGTGCCTCGCCGCGGCCGGACGGCGTGGATACGGTCGACGACATCGCCTATCGCTATCTCGACCTGATCGAGGATCTCGGCCTGACCCAGGTCATCCTGGTGGGCGTGTCCTTCGGCGGCTGGATCGCGGCCGAGCTCGCCACCAAGGGATCGGACCGGATCGCGAAACTGGTGCTGATCGATCCCGTCGGCGTGAAATTCGGCGACCGCGAGACGCGCGACATCACCGATATCTATGCCACCACCGCGCAGCAGATCCCCGAGCTGTTCTTCGCCGACGAGGCGAAGGGCCTGGCCGCGCTCAACAATCTCGATTTCAAGGACCTGCCCGAGGAGATCGCGCTGCGCTTCGCCCGCAACCGCGAGGCGCTGACCCTCTTCGGCTGGGCGCCGACGCTCTACAACCCCAAGCTCAGGGGCCGCCTGCATCGCATCAAGGTGCCGACGCTGGTCCTGTGGGGCGAAGAGGACCGGATCGTCCCGGTCGATTATGGCCGCAACTATGCCGCCGCGATCCCCGATGCGCGGATCGAGATCGTCCCCGACGCCGGCCATTATGGCTATCTCGAACAGCCCCAGGCCTTTGCCGACACGATCACGGCCTTTCTCGGCGCCTGAGCGCCCGGCCTGCCAGCAGGAGAGACATATGGAATTCTGGCACTTCAGCGAACAATCGATGCACCCGGCCTGGAACGAGATTGACGGGCCGACCAAGGTGACGGTCGACAACAGGCATTGCGATCCGCAAGTCGCGCACGAGCTGTACAATCGCTATCTCGACGAATGGATCGTCGCCGACCAGCTCGGCTACAATATCTTCGTCAACGAGCATCACGCCTCGGCCAATTGCATGTCGGCCTCGTGCCTGCTGACGCTCTCGATCCTCGCGCGCCAGACGAAAAAGGCGCGGCTGCTCTGCCTGGGCGTGCCCGTCACCAACCGCACCGATCCGTACCGGGTCGCGGAAGAGCTGGCGATGATCGACGTCATCTCGGGCGGCCGGCTCGAGATCGGGCTGGTCAAGGCCTCGCCCTTCGAGCTCGCCATGTCGAACCAGAGCCCGGCGCGGATCATGGACCGTTACTGGGAAGCGCATGACTTCATCGTCAAGGCGCTGACGCATCAGGGCGGCCCGTTCAGCTGGGAAGGCGAGTTCTACAATTATCGCAACGTGAACGTCTGGCCCCGCCCCTATCAGCAGCCAATGCCGCCGATGTGGATCACGGCATCGGGCGTGAGCACCGGGCGGCGGATCGCCCAGCTCGGCTATGTCTGCGCGACTTTCTTCAACGGCGCCGGCACGCGGCCGTTGTTCGAGGCATACAAGGAAGAATATCTCAAGACGCACGGCCATGAGGCGGGGCCGGACCGCTTCGCCTATCTCGCCATCGTCGTGTGCGGCCGCAACGAGAAGGAGGTGGCCGACCGGGTCGCCAAGGTGAAGCCCTATCTCGACGTCCAGCCGCGCACGCCCAAGGCCTGGTCCAACCCGCCCGGCTACGAGACCGCCGAGCTGAACGCGATGGCGCTGAAAAAGGGCATCACCGGCCGCATCAATTTCGGCCTGCCGCAGAACCCGACGCTGAAGGACATGGCTGACGGCGGCATCATGTTCGCCGGCACGCCCGAGCAGCTTTACGAGCAGATCAGCTCGTTCAACGACCGGACCGGCGGCTTCGGCCATCTGCTGATGCTCGCCCAGGCCGGCTATCTCGACCATGAGGAGACGGTCGACAGCATGACTTTGTTCGCCGAGCAGGTCATGCCGCGCCTGCGCGAGCATGAGGCCGAGCGCAACCGGGAGCTGACGGCGGCGGCGTGACCGCGCCGTTCGACTTTGCCGGCCAGCGCGTGCTGATCGGCGGCGGCAGCCGCGGGATCGGGCGCGGCATCGCGGTCGCCTTTGCCGATGCCGGCGCGGCGGTGTTCGTTTCGGGCCGCGACGCGGTTGCGCTGGAAGAGACCCGCGCCGCCTGCGGGCCATCGGCGCATGTCGGGTTATGCGACCTCGCCGATCCCGACGCGGTCGCGCGATCGGTCACCGAGGCGGCCGGGTTGCTCGGCGGGATCGACGTGGTGGTCAATAACGGCTCGGCCTTTGCCCGCAGCGACGACGAGGCCGGCTGGAACAGCGCTTTCTCGGTCGACATGATGGGGGTGGTCCGCACCAACGCCGCGGCGGTACCGGTCATGGCGGCGGGCGGCGGCGGCGCGATCGTCAACATCGCCTCGATCTCGGCCTTCCACCCGACGCCCCGCGCCGCGCCCTATGGCGCGATCAAGGCGGCGATCGTCCATTACACCGCGAGCCAGGCGCTCGCGCTCGCCGGGCGGAACATCCGGGTCAACGCGGTCGCGCCCGGCGCGATCATTTTCCCCGGCCATTTCTGGGAAGATCGCAAACGCGCCGACACCGAGGACTATCGCCGCATCGTCGCGCAGATCCCGTTCGGTCGGCTCGGCACGCCCGAGGAAGTCGCCGACGTCGTGCTGTTCCTCGCCTCGCCGCTGTCGCGCTGGATGACCGGCCAGACGCTCACCGTCGACGGCGGCCAGGAACTGGGTCGTTAGACACAGGATCAAAAATCGGTCCGAAATGGCACCATCATGAACCCTGCTCATGATCGCCCCGATTAAACTCGTTTGAGACGCCCCGGCGCCTCTCCCACACTCGATGGACCGATATCGCATCCGGCAAAGACGGCGACGATGCCCTCTGGCATCAAGACCGCATCCGGAGCGACACGGATCCTGGGGAGGGGATATCATGAATCACACTGCATTTTCCGCGTCGCTCAAACGCAAGGCGCTGGCGGCAGCCAGCATCGCCGCGATCGCGCTGTTCCAGACCGCGCCCGTCCATGCGCAGACGACGCCGACACCGGCGCCCGCCGCCGACGAGCAGGAGCAGGGCGGCCTGCAGGACATCATCGTGATGGCGCAGAAGCGCGCGCAGAATCTGCAGGACGTGCCGATCGCCGTCACCGCGGTCACCGCCAGCGATCTGGAGGCCTCGGGCACCTATAACGTGCTTGATCTCGAGCGCGTCTCGCCGGGCCTGCAGGTCTACCAGACCGGCGCCTCGGTGCTGCCCTTCCTGCGCGGCGTCGGCTCGAACCAGTCGAGCCCGGGCTTCGAAAGCCCGGTCGCGGTCTATCTCGACGGCATCTACCAGGCGACCAAGAGCGCCAACACCTTCGACCTGCCGAACATCGAACGGATCGAGGTGCTGAAGGGCCCGCAGGGCACCTTGTTCGGCCGCAACGCCACCGGCGGCGCGATCAACATCGTCACGCGCGATCCGGACCAGACCCCCGAGATCGCCGCCGAGATCGGCTATGGCCGCTATGACGAGCGCCGCGCCAAGCTCTACGCCCAGGCGCCCGTCACCGACACGCTCGCCGCGAGCATCAGCATCGCCGGCCGCTGGAGCGACGGCTATATCTATAACGACTTCCTGAAAAAGGACGCCAACCCGTCCGAGAACATCATCGCGATGGGCAAGATCGTGTGGAAGCCCAGCGACTCCTTCACCGCGCGCCTGTCGGGCTCCTATTACGAGCATAACGACCCAACCTTCCTGGCGCCGCACGTCGTCGCCGGCACCATTCCGACCGGCACCGATCCGGCCGGCGCGGGCGGGCTCTACATTCCCGAATATCGCGTCAATCACATGCGATCGCGCCACGACACCTATGTGACGACGTCGGGATATCGCGGCACGCTCGGCGCACGATGTTCTGGGTCTGCGGCCGCACATCCACGACATACAGGGCGCTGACATAACCATTGGCCCGGACCACGATGGAGACGTCTTTCTGCTGCGCCAGACTGCTCTTGATGCTCTGGGCCGGCGCGGCCTTGGCGGCAACCGGCGCCGGACGACTCTGGTAATAGTAATAGCCGCCGCCGGCGGCCAGCAGCGTGGCGACAATCAGAAAAGAAGAGCGAGCAGAACGCATGGTGAATAAGAATTGGGTATGGGCAGGCGGCCCTGGCTGCAGCCAGGGATGTCGCAGAGAAATCCGGTAGCAATGCTATCGAATAGGATAGCATAATGCACCGTGCGTTTTGAAAGTGAGTTTGGCGATGAGGAAAGACCTGGAAAACCTGCCCGACCGGGAGATGTTTCCCAAGCTTCTGGCGCGCGTGATTGGCGAGGTTTCCCGTGCCTGGCGCTATGAAATGAACCGCGCGCTGCGTCCGCTAGGCCTCAACCTGTCGATGCGCCTGGTGCTGATCCAGCTGCAGCGCAACCCGGACGGCCTGATGCAGGCCGACCTGGCGCGCAACCTCGGCATCGAAGGGCCGACGCTGGTGCGTCTGCTGGACAAGCTGGAAGAAAAAGGCTGGATTGCGCGCATTACCGCCGTCGACGACAGGCGGCGCAAATACACGGTGCTTACGCCCAAGGCGGCGACCCAGGTGCGCACGATCGAACAGCTGTCGGATACGCTGCGGGAGCGCATGATGGCCGGGCTGACAACCGAACAGCTTGACCAGTGCGCGCAGGTAATGACGCGCATACGCAATAACCTCTATGCGGAACCTGGCGGGAAAAACGGGAAATAGTAG
>NZ_JAQGLC010000363.1 GCF_028293085.1 Sphingomonas bacterium | reverse complement strand
GCGCCCATCACTCCGGTTCCGATGAATGCGATATTGGTCATGGCGGTTGCGAATAAGGCGTGTTTCTTCATCGCGCCAGATGGTCTAGGCGGCATGCCCTATGGCTACCGAACTTCTCCCCGTCGCCGATGAGCTTCCTGTCACCCTCGCCGACATCCAGGCAGCGCACGCGCGGATCGCCGATGCCATCGTGCGCACGCCCACCTTCATCAGCCACACGCTGTCAAAGCTGACCGGCGCGACCGTCTATCTCAAGTTCGAGAACCTGCAATTCACCGCGGCGTACAAGGAGCGCGGCGCGCTCAACACGCTGCTCCAGCTCGGCCCGGAGACGAAGGGCGTGATCGCCGCCTCCGCCGGCAACCATGCGCAGGGCCTCGCCTATCACGCCAATCGCCTCGGCATCCCGGCGACGATCGTGATGCCGACCAACACGCCGACGGTGAAGGTGACCCAGACCGAAGGGCATGGCGCGACCGTGATCCTGTTCGGCGACACCTTCGACGCCGCCTATGCCCATGCGCGCGAGCTTGAGGCCGGGCGTGGCCTCACCTTCGTGCATCCGTTCGACGATGTCCGCGTGATCGCAGGGCAAGGCACGGTCGCGCTCGAGATGCTGGAAGACGCTCCGGCGATCGACACCTTCATCACGCCGATCGGCGGCGGCGGGCTGATCTCCGGCATGGCGACGGTTGCACGCGCGGCCAATCATCCGATCGAGGTGATCGGCGTGCAGGCCGAGCTGTTCCCGTCAATGTACAACCGCATCAACGGCACCGACCTCCCCTGCGCCGGCGACACGCTGGCCGAGGGCATTGCGGTCAAAGAGCCCGGCGCCATCACCGCGCGGATGGTGAAGGCGTTGGTCGACGACATCGTGCTGGTCAGCGAGCGCAGCCTGGAGGAATCGGTCAGCCTGCTGCTCCAGATCGAAAAGACCGTGGTCGAGGGCGCGGGCGCCGCCGGCCTCGCTGCGCTGCTGTCCTATCCCGACCGCTTCCGCGGCAAGACCGTCGGCGTGGTACTGTGCGGCGGCAATATCGACACCCGGCTGCTCGCCAATGTCCTGTTGCGCGATCTCGCCCGATCAGGCCGGCTCGCCCGGCTGCGCATCCGGCTGCAGGACCAGCCCGGCGCCTTGTTCAACGTCGCGCGGATCTTCGATGCCGAGCGAGTCAACATCATCGAAATCTATCATCAGCGCGTCTTCACGACGCTGCCCGCCAAGGGCCTGATCACCGACATCGAGTGCGAGACGCGCGACAAGGCGCATCTCGACCGGCTGATGGCGGCGCTTCGGGCGGGTGGTTACGAGGTCAGTCCGGTCGAACTCGCCTGACGAAGTGAATCACAGCTGCGGCAGACCGAGTCCCCCGACTCTTTTCGCGAGTCGGGCAATGCGTTATGATGTCCGTCAAGGCTGACCAGCCTCAAATTCATCAAGACTCCCCAGATCAGCGGCGTTAACCTTCTTTCATGGTAAAGCCGCTTTTCATCACGACGCGGGCGATTCATAACGGTTTCGAACCGGGCATCTGCGCCGGTCAACAAGGGGACCAACGGCGGTGACTGCGCCATTTCGCTTTCCGCGCTTCTTCGTGACCAGCCCGTCGCCCTGCCCCTATCTTCCGGGTCGCCAGGAGCGGAAGGTTTTCACCGAGTTGAACGGCCCGCATGCGGGCGAGCTGAACGACGCGCTGGGCCGGATCGGCTTCCGGCGCAGCCAGTCGGTGGCCTACCGTCCGAGCTGCGCGGGCTGCACCGCCTGCGTCTCGGTGCGCGTCGTCGCGTCGGATTTCGTGCCCAATGCCACCCAGCGCAAACAGATCCGCCGCAATGCCGATCTCGAGGTCACCGCCTGCCGAGCCTGGGCGACCGACGAGCAATATCAGCTGCTCCGCCGCTATCTCGCGTCGCGCCATCCCGGCGGCGGCATGGCCGAGATGGACGAGGGCGATTATGCCGACATGGTCGAGCATTCGCCGGTCAACAGCTTCATAGTCGAATATCGCGAGCCGGCGCAGCACGGCGTGCGCGGCCGGCTGATCGGCGCCTGCCTGACCGACCAGCAGGCGGATGGCCTGTCGATGATCTACAGCTTCTTCGATGCCGACCATGCCGAGCGCGCGGGCCTGGGCAACATGATCATCATGGATCACATCCTCCGCGCCCGCGCCGTCAGCCTGCCCTATGTCTATCTCGGCGCTTGGGTGAAGGGGTCGGAGCGGATGGCGTACAAGACGCGCTATCGCCCGATCGAGGAGCTCGGCCCCACGGGATGGGCGCTGCTGACCGATGAGGACGCGACCTATGCGCCGCCAGCCCAGAAGAACGTCCTGATGGCGGACGAGCTGGCCTGATCGCTTAGTCCTGCGGGCTGTCCCGCCCGATGTGCAGATCGACGTCGAGTTCCTCGTCGCCCTCGCCGAGCCGCGATCCGGCGACCGGCGCGGCACCGGCCGAATCCAGCGCCACCGCGACACGCGCATAGGCTTGATCCGCCGACAGTCCGGTACACGCATCGAACGCGACCCAGCCGAGCCCCTCGACATAAGCCTCGGCCCAGCCATGCGGCGCGGGCCGCGCATCGCCCTCGAAACAGACCGGGCTGTAGCCCGAGACATAGCGCGCCGGCACGTCCAGGCCCCGCGCGGCGGTTACGAACATCTGGGCCAGGTCGCGCGGTGTCGCCGTATCCAGAACAAAGGCCTCCGCTGCGCTCTGGCCCGAAACCGGACGTCGGCGATCGAGCGCGAAGCGGTTGTGGAAGGCGAGATTCAGCGCATGGAGCCGCTCGACCGGATCAGTCGCCGCCGCGACGGCGTCCGCCGCGAACTCGGCCAGCACGGTGCTGGGCTCGGTGAGGGCCGTCGTGCGCAAGAAAACCGCCGGGGGCAGCGGCTCGAGCGACCCGTGGAGCACCCCGCCACTGCCATTGGTCAGCACCTCGCCCGACACCTCGATCTCGATGCTGTCGATCGGCCCGTCGACATAGAGCATCGTCGTGCGATTGCCGAAGCCGTCGCGGCCGTGACGCATCCTTGCGTCGCAATCGACATGAATGCCCCAGCCGGCGACCGCCTGGCCATCGGTGCCGCTCGGCGTGAGGCGAAGAAGCTGGGTGAGGCGGCCCTGGGGGACCGAGAAACGATAGGTCGTGCGGTGATCTATCGTCAATCTCATCAGCTGAACTTGAACTGTCGGCCAATGGCCTCATGGAGCAGATCATTCTCCGCGTTGAAGGCCTGGAGATATTGGTGGAGGCCGCTCGCGATCACCTCCCCCGAACGGGTTTTGGCCAGCCGTTGCTGGCGCATCCGCGCCATCCGGTCCGCCTCGCCATGGAGGCCGGTGCGTTTGGCGAGCAGGTTGAGGATCTCGAGCGTCTCCTCGGCCGAGGCGGCTAGGCTGCGCGGGAGCTCGGCGCGCGCGATCAAAAGATCGATGACGTTGGCCGGCCTGAGGCCTTCGGAGTAGAGCCAGCGATAGGCGGTCACGGCGGAGACGGTCTGGAGGATCGTGGTCCATTGATCGCGATCGACCACGCCGCCGACCTGCTCACCCTCGGGCAGCAACAGATGATATTTCACGTCGAGCAACCGCGCCGTATTGTCGGCGCGTTCGACCGCCTGGCCGAGGCGGATGAACCAGGTCGTCTGGTTGCGCAGCATGCGGTGGATCGCGCCCTCGAAACCCCGCGCCTCGGTCTTCACCGCGTCAACCAGGCCGAGGGTGGCGGTCGCGCCGCCGGGGCTGGAGCGGCTCTGGAAGATCAGCCAGGCGCGGTTGATGGCGGTCCAGGCCTCACGGGTCAGCGCGGTGCGCACGGCACGGGCATTGTTGCGCGCCATGTCGAGGCAGCGGACGATCGATCCTGGATGCGTTCCGTCGAGCGTCAGGAAGCGCGCGACATGCTGCTGCGTCATTGTCTCGCCAGTCGCGGCGAAGGCGGTGTCGGTCTCGGTGACGGCGAGGGCGCTGGCCCAGGCTGCCTCGCCTGCCGGGCGCGGGGAGAGGACATCGAGGCGGACGGTCGCCTCGACGAGGCGCGCGATGAAATCCGCGCGCTCGATATAGCGGCCGAGCCAGTAGAGCGAGGAGGCTGTGCGGGAGAGCATCAGATGCTCCCCGGTACATGGAGGATCTGGATGGAGCGCATCATGACTTCTGCCCTTGAGTCATGCCGCCTTGCGTCTGAGTCTGCGTATTCCCGCCGTCCATCAGCACGAAGCTGTCCTTGGTGCCGCCGCCCTGCGACGAGTTCACCACCAGCGACCCTTGCTTGAGCGCGACGCGCGTCAAACCGCCCGGCACCACCTGGATGCCCTTGGAGCCGGTCAGCACGAACGGCCGGAAATCGACATGGCGCGGCGCGAGGCCGGAATCGCTCAAGGTCGGCACGGTCGACAGCGCCAGCGTCGGCTGCGCGATATAGCGGTGCGGCTCGGCGATCAGCGCGGCGCGGAAGGTCTCGATCTCGGCCTTGGACGCAGTCGGGCCGACCAGCATGCCATAGCCGCCCGAGCCGTCGACCAGCTTCACCACCACGTCCTTGAGGTTGTCGAGGACATATTTCAGCGCCTGCGGCTCGCGGCAGCGCCAGGTTTCGACATTGGGCAATTTGGGCTCGCCGCCCGAATAGAACCGGACGATCTCGGGCATATAGCTGTAGATCGCCTTGTCGTCGGCGATGCCGTTGCCGGGCGCGTTGAGCAACGCGACATTGCCCGCCGCATAAGCGGCGATCAGCCCGGGCACGCCGAGCATCGAATCCGGACGGAATACCAGAGGATCGAGATAATCGTCGTCGATCCGGCGATAGATCACGTCGACCTTCACCCGCCCGGCGATAGTGCGCATCCACACGATGTCGTCATCGACCACCAGGTCCGCCGCCTCGACCAGCTCGATCCCCATCGAATCCGCAAGGAAGCTGTGCTCGTAATAGGCCGAGTTGAAATGGCCGGGCGTCAGCACGACGCAGACCGGGTTCTGGCCCGAGCCGTGCGGCGCGACCGACTTCATCGTCTCCAGCAACCGATCGGGATAGCTGTCGACCGCCGCCACGCGGAACTCGCGGAACAGTTCGGGGCAGAGCCGCAGCATCGCCTCGCGATTCTCGAGCATGTAGCTGACGCCCGAGGGGGTGCGCGCATTATCCTCGAGTACGAAGAATTCGTCGGGGCCGGTGCGGACGAGATCGATGCCGCAGATATGCGCCCAGATGCCGTGCGGCGGCCGCATGCCGGCGATTTCGGGCCGGAACTGTGGATTGCCGAAGATCAGGTCCTCGGGCAGCACCCCCGCCTTGAGGATCTTCCGCTCGCCATAGATATCATCGAGAAAGCAGTTGATCGCCTCAACCCGCTGCACCAGCCCTTCGGACAGGCGCGCCCATTCGTCCGCCAGGAAGATGCGCGGTACGATGTCGAAGGGAATGATGCGCTCGGACGCGTCGCTGTCGCCATAGACCGCGAAGGTGATGCCGAGCTGGCGGAAGGTCGCCTCGGCCGATTGCTGGCGGCGGCGGAGCTCCGCGTCGGGGGTCTCGTCGAGCCAGGCACCGAGCGCGGCAAGTTCGGGTCGCGGCGTGGTTGATCCACCCTTTCCCATGATCTCGTCGAACGCACGTCGTGTCCCCATCGAAACGGTAAAGCCCCCATGTGTCTCGCAGGTTCCATGCTGCGACGGATTGCTGCGCCGCACAAGAGGGCTTGTTCATCGGCAAGGCACGGGATTTCAGGACCCGAGGGCGGCCAGCATTCCAGGCGTGAGGACCTGTGGCAGCACCTGCGGCTCTGCGACACCCGGCGCATAATAGAGATATAGCGGCACGCCGGCACGGTTGTGCGCCTCGATGAAGCGACCGAGCACCGGGTCCCCATCGGTCCAGTCGCCGACCAGCACCGCAACCTTGTGCGCAGCAAAGGCCTCGCGGGCCGTGTCGGTCTCGATCGCCGCCTTTTCGTTGACCTTGCAGGTCAGGCACCAGTCGGCGGTGAAATAGGCGAAGACCGGCCGCCCCTCGGCCCGCAGTGCCGCCAGCCGTGTCTCGCTGAAGGGCTCCGCCCCGCCCGCCGCCTGGCTTGCCGCAACGACCGGCCGATGCGTCCGGGCCGCGAGCCAGACGCCGGCGACGGTGATCACCAACAGCATCACGACCGCCGCGACGCCGAAACCGAGACCGCGCGCCTGTCGGCGGCCCGCCGCCCACAGCACGATGCCGGCACCGAGCGCGGCGAGCAGGCCGTAGGTCATGCCGTCGACACCGATCTGCCGGCCGAGCACCCAGGCGAGCGCGATCGCCGTCAGCCACATCGGGATCGAAAGGAAGCGCCGGAAATTCTCCATCCAGCCGCCCGGTTTGGGCAGCAACTTGCGGAACGCCGGCACGAAGCCGAGCGCGAGGAAGGGCAGCGCCAGCCCGAGCCCGAGTCCGGCGAACACCGCCAGCGCGGCCGGCCAGGGCAGCACCAGCGCAGCGCCCAGGGCGGCGCCCATGAACGGCCCGGTGCAGGGCGTCGCAATAAAGGCCGCCAGCGCGCCGGTCGCGAAGGCACCGCCTGCACCGCCTGCACTGTTGACGAAGGCCGGGGTGGGAATCTCGAACAGCCCGCCGAGATTGAGCGACAGCGCCACGGTCAGCAGCAGCAGCACGACGATCGCGCGCGGATCCTGCAGCTGGAACGCCCAGCCGACCGCACTTCCGCCAGCACGCAGGGCGAGGATCGCCCCACCGAGCGCAACGCATACCGCGACGACGCCGGCGGTATAGGCCAGCGCCTCGTGCCGCGCCAAACGCTCATCGAGATGCCCGCGCGCGAGGCTCAACGCCTTCAGGCTCAGGATCGGGAAGACGCAGGGCATGATGTTGAGGATCAGGCCGCCGAGCATCGCCCCTGCAAAGGCGATCAGCGTCGCCATCCAGACGCCATCGGCTGCGCCAGGCGCGGACGCCGCGGCGACCGTTCCGGCCGCCGCCGTCACCATCAATCCCTTGTTGGACGCAATCCGCAGCACGCCGACAAGCGGCCCCTTGCCCGGCGTCGCCGCCGCTTTGGTGTCGATCACGACGCTGTCGCCGTCACGCGTTACGCTCTGCGGCGCGGCATAATCGACGAGGCCGGTGGTGATCGGGAAGAAATAAGCATCCGCCAGCGGTGCGCTTGCCGGATAGGGCATTGCGATGCGGAT
>NZ_JAQGLC010000353.1 GCF_028293085.1 Sphingomonas bacterium | reverse complement strand
GGTGCCGCGGCGGCCGATTGCCGGTCGCGACGCCCAACGTCCGTCGCCCTCGCGAAGATCACCGACAAAGCGAAAAGGGCGCGTAAGCGGGATCGGCGAACTGCCATCCGCAAGGAATGGGAGCCGTTTCCGCTTCGCGCCTCGCCCGGCTAGGGTGTTCCCACCTGCGCCGCTGTCCGAGCCTCCACGAGCGCAACCGCCCGCTGGATGGCGGCGTCTATAGAGAGAAAGCTCGTGTCCAGCAAGGCGGCATCGTCGGCCGGTTGCATCGGCGCGATGCCCCGCGTGGAGTCGCGCAGATCGCGCGCCCTGATATCGGCGAGCACCCGATCGAGGCTCACCTGAGACCCGCGCTCGCGCAGCTCGGTATGCCGGCGCTTGGCGCGGATCGAGGGCGTCGCCCGCACGAACAGCTTCACATCGGCATTGGGCGCGATCACCGTGCCGATATCCCGCCCGTCGAGCACCGCGCCGCCCGGCTGGTTGGCGAAGCGGCGCTGGCGGTGGAGCAGGGCGGCCCGCACCAGCGGATGCGCCGAGACGACCGAGGCGTATTTGCCGATCTCGTCGCTGCGCAGCGCCGGATCGTCGAGCAGATGGTCGTCGAAATCGGTCGCCGCCACCGCATCCGCCTCGATCGTCGGATCGAGTTCGAGCCGCTGCACATTGGCCGCGACCGCGCGGTACAGCAGCCCGGTGTCGAGATGCGGCAAGCCATAGCGCTTCGCCAGCGCGCGCGCGATCGTGCCCTTGCCCGATGCGGCCGGCCCGTCGACGGCGATGATCATGATGCTGCCACTGATTCTGTGCCCTTCAACGCACCCAGCGTTTCGAGGAACATAGGGTAAGATGTTGCGATCGGCGACACATCGTCGATGGTGAGCGCATTTTTCGCGGCAAGGCCCGCCACCGCCATGCTCATCGCGATGCGGTGGTCGAGCTGCGAGGCGATCATTGCCCCACCGGCGATCGGCCCGCCGCCATTGCCCATGATCGCCGCGCCGTCTTCAAACTCCTCGACGTCCACGCCGCAAGACCCCAGCGCCGCGGCCATCGCCGCGATCCGGTCCGATTCCTTGACGCGCAGCTCGTGCGCCCCGCGCGCCACCGTCCGCCCCTGCGCAAAGGCGGCGGCCACGAACAGCACCGGATATTCGTCGATCATGCTCGGCGCGAGATGCGGCGGCACATCGATCGCGCGAAGGGGAGCGTGCCGGACGCGCAGATCGGCGACCGGTTCGCCCCCCACGATCCGCGGATTCTCGTTGGTGATGTCCGCGCCCATCATCCGCAGTGCCTCGAACAGCCCGGCGCGCGTCGGATTGAGCCCGACATTCATCACCAATATGTCCGATCCCGGCACGATCGTCGCCGCCACCACCAGGAACGCGGCCGAGGACGGATCCCCCGGCACCACGATCGATTGCGGCTTCAGCTCGGCCTCGCCCGTCAGCGAGATGATCCGTCCCCGGTTGGTCTCCTCGACGCTCAGCTCGGCGCCGAACCCGCGCAGCATCCGCTCGCTGTGATCGCGCGTCGCGACCGGCTCGATCACCCGGGTGATGCCGGGCGTGTTGAGCCCCGCCAGCAGCACTGCCGACTTCACCTGCGCCGAGGCCACCGGCAGCGTATAGTCGATCGGCACCGCCGGGCAGAGCCCGCGCACCATCAGCGGCAGCCGCCCGCCGGGGCTGGAGGTGATGTCCGCTCCCATCAGCGACAGCGGCTCGATCACCCGGTTCATCGGCCGCTTCGACAAGGAGGCGTCGCCGATGAAGGTCGCGGTGATCGGATGGCTCGCGACGAGCCCCATCAGCAGCCGGGTCGACGTCCCCGAATTGCCCATGTCGAACGCCTGGTCGGGCTGGAGCAGCCCGCCCACGCCCACGCCGTTGACGATCCACACCCCGTCCTCGCCGCGCGCTATGTCGGCACCCATGGCCCGCAGCGCCGCGGCGGTCGCGAGCACGTCCTCGCCCTCCAGCAGCCCCTCGATCCGGCTTTCGCCGACTGCGAGCGCGGAGAACATCAGCGCGCGGTGGCTGATCGACTTGTCGCCGGGCACCATCGCGGTGCCGCTGAGCGGACCGGAAGGCGCGATTTCGAGCGGGCGGGGCAGGGGGTGCGGCATTGGCGCGGGCTTTTGACAGTGCGCTTGCGCTATGGCAAGGCGCGCCCCACTTTGCGGGTCATCTCGCAAAACTCCCATTTTCTTCGAAAGGTCGAATCGGCATGATCAAGCCGGAATGGGGCACGAAACGGTCGTGTCCGAAATGCGCAACGCGCTTCTACGATCTCGGCAAGGACGATCCCGTCACCTGCATCTCTTGCGGGTCGACCTGGAATCCCGAGCCGATCCTCAAGTCGAAGCAGCCGCTTCCCTTCGACGCGCCCAAGCCCGAACTCGTCAAGAAGGATGCCGATCTCGTCGGCGACGATGATGAGGATATCGACACCGGTGAAGACGAGGAGCCCTCGCCCGACGACGAGGTCGATCTCGGGGGTGACGACGATCTCGGCGTGGAAGCGCCGACGAACGACGACGAGCATTGATCGAACGGGCGCCCGGGCTCCGGCCCGGGCGCCCGACGATCTTTGAAGGACGGAATAAAAATTAGACCGGCAAAGGGCGAGAGCCGCTTGCCAAGGTCGCGCCGCCTCGGTAGGGGCGACGCCTTCGCGGGAAATTCCAGACCCGCGACGTGGGGCCGTAGCTCAGCTGGGAGAGCGCTGCGATGGCATTGCAGAGGTCTGGGGTTCGATCCCCCACGGCTCCACCATTTTCCACCCGACATCCCTCTTAGGGCGCCAGCCAGGCCTCACGCCGGCGCATCCACCACCATTCCCGCATGATCGACCATTTTGGTGCCGGGGTCGATCGAGCAGTGTCGCCCGAGCGCCGCCATCGCGGCCGCCACCTGGGCTCGTGTCTTGCCGCCGAAACCGATCGTGGTGCCCGCCTCCGTGATCAGGCTTTCGGGATAGGAATTCCAGTGCGGGAAGGTCCATAAGTCCCCCAGCGTCGTACCGTTGCGCAGCTCGAGATGCGCCCGGCTCGCATCGGGATAGGATGACGAATCGGCGTACATCGTGCACTTGAACGTGTCCGCGTCGATCCTGGTGACGTCCTGCACATTGTCGAGGACGAGCGTGGGCGGCGCGTGGCCGCTCGTGCCGTAATAAGGTCGCCACAGATACAGGGTTCGGGTGTTGAAGATGGGGGCGACCGTCGAGACCGCCGATGCATCGATGACGAAGTCCTTCAGCAGGAATTTGTTGCCGGAACCGCCCAGGAACACCACCGCGACCGCCGCCTGGTTGTCAGGCGTGAAGCTGCCGCCATGGATTTCCCACACCCGCTCGTCGCCCATCAGAAAGGCCTGCGAGCCGCCGACGATGTCGACGCCGCCATAGCGATACAGGCCCTCGACGACGAAGCCGACGCCCGGCGCCGGGCCGCCATCGCGCTGGATTCCGGTCGTGCAGTTCGTGATCAGGCTCCGGCCATATTGGATATCGCGCCGATAGCCGCTGTTGCCGCCGCCATGCGCATAGTCCCCGATCGTGAAATTGGCGACGTCGATGCGGCCGGCCCACATGTCGCGCTCGGTATAGTCGTTGCCCGTGAAGACATGATAGCCGCCCCCGAACGTGCGGCCCCGCGCATGGGCGCTCTCTCCTTCGATCGGCCGGCCATGGGCCTTGAACGTGCCGATCACGATTCGCGGGCCGACGCCGCCATGGCAGGGCGGCTCGATCACCTCGACGCTCTGGAAGGTGGGGAAGGCGCCGGTCGGCCCCATCGTCCCGAACGCCACATTGTCCTTGGTCGATCCGCCGATGATGCGCAGGTGCCCATGGTCGCCGCCGTAGAACAGCGCGCCGCCACCGGCATCGCAGAGCTTCAGCGCCTTGCCGTTCGGATTGCTGCCGTCCGGCAGGTTGACGATCAGGCGGACGCTTTTCGATGCGGAGCCGCTCAGCCTTATGTCGCCATCGGTGCGACCGACGATATTGATCCCGAACGATCCGCGATGGGCGATGACCGACGCGTCGTTCGCCGCGACATCGGCGTTGTTCGTCCGCCAGGTCAGGCTCTTGCCGGCCGGCGCCGGATCGTGCGGCCCGTCGTCGAGGTACAGCATGAATTTGGAGCCGTTGGCGGTCTCGATATAGGAGAAGACCGGCTTCGTCAGCAGCGTCGCCTCGGTCTCCCACGCGGTACCGGATACCCGCGTCCACGTCTTGCCGCTCAGGTCCTGGCGGGCGTCGATCAGCGGCGGCAGCGCATGGGATCCGTAGCTGGATACCCGCCGGGGATAGCCCGACAGCCCATAGCTGCCGAATTGCTGGCCCGTGCCCTGCGCAATGTCGCGCGCGGGGTGATTCTGCCCGGCCTTGAGCATCAAGATGGGCGTGGTGGCGTTTTCCGGGAAGAGCGCGATGGCGCGCGCCATCAGTTTCGCGGGCGCGTCGTAAGAGGCCGTGGTGGTGGCGTCGTTGCCGCGCGCATTATCGACATAGCTGCCGGGCACGATCGTGCCGGTGCCGTGCCCCTCGCTGTCCGGCGGAGTGTCATGGTCGTGGGGCCGCGGCGGTCCGCCGTCACCTGCGCCGGTCACCGGGCTTGCTCCCCGTCGGGCGCGGCACGCTGGTGCTCGGTATCGCGCGCATCGGCGCGGCATGGCTGGTCAAGCGGCATCGCCGGAGGATGAAGCGTCCGGCGCCTTCCGCCAAGCCCGAACATGCGGCGGACCGCGCCGAGCTCGATCCCTCGGGACGGCCGGGATGCGGCAACCGGCCCCGCCGCCATCGCAATTCAGTCGACTCCGCCGCCGCCCGCGAAGATAGACGAGGCATGCGACTTCACGACTTCACCCATGCGATCCTGCGCGCGCCGGCGACGTCCGTCGTCCACGGCCTGCGCGCTCATGACGGTCCCGGCCCGACCTTTGAGGGCGTCGCCCGCGAGCACGCCGCCTATGCCCGGGCGCTCGAACGGGCCGGCGTGTCGGTGGAGATCCTCGCCCCGCTCGAGGAATTCCCCGATTCGATTTTCGTCGAGGATCCGGCCCTGGTGTTCGGCGAGGGCGCGATCCTGCTCAACCCCGGCACGGCGACCAGAATGGAGGAAGCGCGGCTGCTCCGTCCGGCGCTGGAGGCGCGCTTCGCCAGCCTTCAGCCGCTCGATCGCGGCCATGCCGATGGCGGCGACGTGCTGGTCACGCCCGATCTCGTCATGATCGGCCTGTCGGCCAGGACCGATCGAGTCGGCGCGGAGGCGCTGGCCCGGGCGCTCGGTCACCTCGGCAGGCCCGCGCAGATCGTCGAGCCGCCAAAGGGCGCGCTGCACCTGAAGACGATCGCGAGCCTGATCGACGAGGACACGATCCTGACCACGGCCGCGGGTGAGGCGAGCGGCCTGTTCTCGCGCTTCCGGCAGGTCGTCCTGGATCCGGCCGAGGAGCCGGCGGCCAATGCGCTGCGCGTCAACGACACGCTGCTGCTGCCGGCGCACCATCCGCGGATCGCGGAACGCCTGGACGCGCTTGGTTTCGATCTCGTGCTGCTCGACACCACGCATATCGGCCGCATCGACGCGGGGCTGTCGTGCATGTCGCTGCGCTGGCGGGCCGTCCTGCCCGGATCAGGACGGGACAAGTCGAAGACGCAGCCGCTCCCTCACCCGAACGTCCCGGCCCGCCCCAGCGTCCGTGTCGGCCCGGCCAGCCCCGACATCCGCCAGGACGCGCCGCCGTTCCGATCGACGCGGCGGCGCTCGATACTCAGAAGCTGCGCTTCACCGTCACCGCCCATTCGCGCGGCGCGCCGGGATAGCCGGTGACCGTGCTGTTCGAGCCGCGATTGTCGAACACGCTGTTGTAATAGAGCTTGTTGGTCAGGTTCGACACTTCGAGCGTCACTGACCAGTCCTTGCTCTGCGTGAGCCAGGTAAGATGCGCGTTGAGCAAGGTGCGGCCGGGAACCCGGTTCAGCGCCGCGTTGGATGCCTGCTGATAAAAGGCATCGACATGGGCGAGATCGAGCCGCGGGATGAGGTGGCCCGCCGAGCCCAGGTCGGCGTCATACTGCAGGCCGCCGCTATACTGCCATTTGGGCGTGAACGGCCCGCGCATCGACAACGTCACCCCCGAAGCGATCGCCGCCGCGCTGAGCGAAGTATAGTCGAAATCGAGATACGCCACGGATGCGTCCGCGGTCAGGCCGGGCGCAAGGCGCAGCGTCGTCTCCGCCTCGATGCCCTGGACCGTCGCCTCGCCCGCATTCACCGGCAGCGCGCACGGCGCGGCGGGCGCGCCAGTCAGCGGGCAGGAAGAGACGACGACCAGGATGTCGCGATATTTGTTGTAGAAGCCCGACAGGTTAAGCCGCACATGGCGATCGAACAGGTCGGTCTTCACGCCCAGCTCATAGGCGGTGAGCTTCTCGGGCCCGAACGGCAGGGCCTGTTGCGGGAAGAAGGCGCGGGGATTGACGCCGCCGATCTTGAAGCCGGTCGAGACCTGCGCATAGGTCATGATCTCGGGCGACCAGCGATACTGGAGCGCGCCACGGAAATCCCAATTGTCGCTTTCGTGACGGCCCACCACACCGTCGAGCGAGCGGACGCGCGGATCGGGAAGGCCGCCGAAGATGCTGCCGGGCGTGCCGCGACGACCATAGGTGACGGTCTTGTTGGCGGTCGTGTAGCGGATGCCGCCGACCAGGTTGAGACCGGTGGCGATCTCCCAATCGACATTGGCGAACGCCGCCTTGGTCGTCTCGCGGATCTTGTCGTCCTCGATGAACTGGAGCGACGGAATATCGACGCGCTGGCGTGTCACCGCGTCGTAGCGGAAGAAGAAACCGCCGATCGTGAAGTTCACCGTGTCCGCGATCTTGCCGGTCAGGCGCAACTCCTGGCTAACCTGTTTCAGCCGATCGTAATTGTCGATCAGCGCGGTATCGACCGGAGATCCTTCGTCGAACACGTACCGCGTCACATAGCTGCGATAGGCGGTGATCGATTTGAGCGAGAGCGTGTCGGTCAGTTCGAAATCGACCTGGCCCGATATGCCCCAGCCGCTGATCGCGTTGCGATCGCCCACCGTATAGGCCGCAGTGCCGTCACGCGGGGCGGGGTTCACATAGGTCGCGTAGTTGACGTACGGGCTGCTGGTGAAACTGTCCTGCGCGAAATTGCCATAGGGCGAGTAGGTGATGAACGGCGATCCGGTCGCATTGCCCAGCGCCACGCCGCCGATCTGATAGGCCGATGTCGCATTGGGCACGCCCGGAACGCCGGCCTGGTTGCCGACGAACAACAGGGTGCTCGGCGCTGCTTCGCTGGTGTCGTTGGTATAGTCGCCGATCAGGTTGACCTCGAGCCGGTCGGACGCGACCCAGCGCAGCGCGCCGCGCACCGCTGCGTAGGACTTGCCGCCCTGGGTGCCGAGCTTGCAGTCGGCATTCGCCGTCTGGAAGGATGGAACCGTCGTGCCAGGGTGCGTGCAGGCATAGTCGTAGCGCGTGACATACCCGTCCCTGGAAACGCCGGTCGCGGTGATGCGCGCGAAGAGTTTGTCGGGGACCAGCGCGACATCAAGCGCGCCGCGCGCCTCGACGCGATTGAACCGGCCATAGGTCGCCTGGACGAAACCGCCGCCCTCGCCGTCGGGCTTCTTCGAGTAGATCTTGATCGAGCCGCCGATCGAGTTCTGGCCCGACAGCGTTCCCTGTGGCCCGCGCAATATCTCGACGCGGTCGAGATCGACAAGGTCGACGATCGAACCGGTCAGCGACGGATAATAGACATCATCGACGTACAGGCCGACACCCGGCTCGAACGCATAGCTCGAATCATACTGGCCGACGCCGCGGATAAAGGCCTGGATGGACGGCCCGAAGGTCGCGGTGGCGGGCCGCAATGTCACGTTCGGCGCCTGCGCGGCGATGTCGATCACCGAGGACTGGCCGCGTGCCGCAAGCACGCTGGCGTCGATCGCCGTGATCGCCAGCGGCGTATCCTGGACATTCTGTTTGCGGAACTGCGCCGTGACGACGACATCGTCCATGACCGGGTCGTCGCTCTGCGCGCCCGCAGCGGCGGGCGACGTCCCGGCGGAGCCGCTCGTCTGGGCCGATGTCGGCGCTGCGGCGAGCGCCGCCCCTGCAACGCCGCTCAGCAATCCCAGGCGAAAAATCTTGGAAACATTCATCGCATCACCTCCCCAAACCGCACATGGCGCGCCGACTTCGTCGCGGCGTTATGGAGGCTGGTATATAATTTAGTTTTTAATGTAAAGCACTGAGCGCGTGGAGGCGGTGCGGCGAAAAATACCTGTCCGATTCGCGCGGCATGCGTGCTGTGCAGCGGGATATCAGGGGGGAGATGGGACGGTGCGACCGTCGCCGCGGCGAGACGCGAGGCGATCTCCCGCTCGTCTCGCAAAGGCCGCCAAGGCGGCGTCGCCCAGGATGCCGATCGCAGCTTCGGCAGCGATTCGCTGACCGATGCCGAACTCAGGCAATCTGTCGGGCCGCTCGCCACGCGCCACGCCGGCTGACCGGTCAGCGCGGCCGGACGAGTTCGGGCGGTCGGGCACGGGGCGTCTTCACGCCGCTCTGGCCTGGAAAGCGCGCCAGTGCCTCGCCCGACCAGTCGCGGATCAATCGATCCCGAAGCAGCCATTGGCCGTCCTGCCGGACCACCTGATCCAGATAATGGCCCGCGAATCGGACAGGGAAGGGCGGTTCGCCCTTGCAGTCGGTGACGAAGCAGAAGGATCGAACCGTTGCCGCATCGCCCGCGCCGTCGATCAGGATCTGGCTTACATGATGCTGTCGACCAGGAAAGCTTGGGCGCGAAAAGAAGAACTCGGCCATCGTACGGATTCCCGCCGCGCCGATCCAGCGATCGGGCTCTTCGAAGGCGTCCTCGCACAGCGTGGCGTCCTCGGTGAAGCAACTGACGAATCCTTCCACGTCGCCGGTGTCGAAGGTCCATGCATAGCGCCAGCAATTCATGGATCGCCATCCGGTCGTCGGTATTCAGTGGCGCGCCATCAGCCATCTCGCTCTCCTGTCCAATTGCTATTGATTTGGTTTTTAAATCATATTAATTGAGTTGGCAATCGCGAGGCGCGGCGCGGCCGACTTTATGGCACGCCATGACAAGAATCGCGCGACACGGGAGAGGGCATATCGTCAGCCGGGCATTTTCGATTGGGAAGCGCACGCAGGCCGACTGCGCCTGGATGCGCCGGTGACCCCGATGGCGACGGATGCCGCGCTCGATGGGCTCGGTGCGAAGATGATCCGCCGGCTGGTGCTGCCGCTCGGCGTTCTGACGTTCGTCAACGCGATCGACCGCGTCAATGTCAGCTTCGCCGCGCACGCGATGAGCGCCGAGATCGGGTTGACCCCGGCCAGCTTCGGGCTTGGCGTCAGCGCCTTCTTCGTCGGCTATCTGCTCTTCCAATACCCCCATGCTGCATTGCTCCGCAGGTACGGCATCAGGCGCTGGCTGCTCGTGACGGTAACGCTCTGGGGGATTGCGGGGCTCCTGCTGGCCCGGGTCCAGACGGTCGAGGAATTTATCGGCGCGCGCTTCCTGCTCGGCACGGCCGAAGCGGGTTTCGCACCGGGCGTCACCTGGTTCATCAACCGCTGGCTCCCGCTCAGGGTGCGGGGCAAGGCGATGGCAACCGTGCTCGCGGCGGTGCCGCTTGCCCTTGTTGTCGGCGGGCCGCTGTGCGGCTGGATGCTCGGTGCGGGCAATCCGCTCGACATGTCGGCCTGGCGCTGGATGTTCCTGCTTCAGGCATTGCCCAATTTCGTCTTCGCCATCGTCGCCTATTTCTATTTCCGTGACGATGTCGCCGGATCGCGCTGGCTCACCCCGGCGGAACGCGCGGCGCTGGCGCCGGCCGCAACCGCCCCGCCGCGTGACCCGTTTCGCGATGTGCTTGGCGATCCGCGCGTCTGGCGCTGCGCCATCACCTGGTTCTTCGTAATGACCGGATCCTATGGCCTCATCTTCTGGCTTCCCCAGCTCGTCCGACAGATGAAGCTTGGTGGCAGCGAGTTCCAGATCGGTGCGATCTCCTCCCTCCCGCAAGCCGGCCTTGTGCTCGGCATGCTCGCCAACGGCTGGCATTCGGATCGGAGCGGCGAGCGGCAATGGCATGTCGGCATCGCCGCCATGCTCGGCGGCATCGCGCTCCTCGTCGGCGGGCTGATGACGCCCGGCTGGCTCGCGCTGCTGATGTTGACCGTGGCCAGCACCGGCATCGGCGCCGCCCAGTCGGTGTTCTGGGCCGTGCCCGCCGCCTTGCGGATCGGCGGAGACCGCATCTCCGTCGCGGCGATCGCGCTGATCAGCATCTTCGGCACGGCCGGCGGGATCGTCGGGCCAACCCTGATCGGCTGGATCAAGCAAAGCACGGGCAGCTTCGTCCCCTCGCTCGTGGTGCTGTCGCTGCTGCTCGTCGCTGGCGGCCTCGTCATCGCGCCACGCCGCCGCGAAAGAATTTCCGCGTGAACACGCCGCCCACTCACCCGAACGCCCAGCGCAACGTCCGTGCGATCCCGAACGTCCCCGCGCGCACCAGCGGCCGTGTCAGCCTCGGCCCGGCCAGTCCGTGCATCCGCCGCGCCCAGTCCGGCAGCAGGTCGACCGCGGCCTGGAAGGTGATCGCCTGCACCGGCCCCGACGCCCGCGTCCGCGCCGGCTGTTCGAGCACCAAAGCCGCCACTTCCCGCGTCCGCGCGTCCGCCATCAGCGCCGGCCGCATCGCCGCGATCAGCGCCTCGGCTTCGGCGCGGCTGCGCGGCACCGGATCGGCGCCGAGCGCCTCGGGAATGCGCGCGAACTCCGCGAAATAGCGGTCCTGGTCGGCGGCTGACATTCCTGGCTCGCTGTAGCGGATCCAGGCGTCGAGAAAGCTCACTGCCTCGGTCACATGCACCCAGGCGAGCAGCCGCGGGTCGCCGGCGCGATAGGGCGTGCCATCCGGCAGCACGCCCGCCACATGATCGTGGATGCCGCGCACCCGGGCGATCGCTGCCTCGGCCTCGCCCCGTGCGCCATAGGTGGTCATCGCGATGAACCGCGCGGTGCGCCGCAGCCGGCCGAGCATGTCGGTGCGGAAGTTCGAATGATCCCACACGCCCGCCAGCACCGCGGGATGCAGCATCTGCAGCAGCAGGGCTGCGACCCCGCCGACCATCATCGTGGTCACGTCGCCATGCACCCGCCACACGATCGTCTCGCGATCGAACAGCGCGTCGGCGCTGCGGACCACCGGCTTCTCGCCCTTCGCCTGGTCGTTGAACACGGCGCGCACCTGCCGCACGATCCCGCGCCGCACCTCGCGCGTGAGCGCGTCGCCGATCGTCGCGGGGCTGGGCAGGGGGCTGGTCGGCACTGATGGGCTCCTCGTCGCGGCATAGCCGTTACGCGCCGGTCCGAACAGCGTCCGATCGCGGCGCTACAGGCAGGCGATCTCGCTCATCTGCCTGAAGGTCAGGGTCGGGCCGGCCTGGGCGAGCGCGGCCGGCGCCGCATAGCCCCAGGTCACCGCGCCCGAGGCGATGCCCGCCGCGCGCGCCGCTTCCACGTCGCGCATCTCGTCGCCGATATAGATGGCGCGCGCCCGCGCCGCGCCGCACTGTTTCACCGCCTGCCGGATCTTGGCCGCCTTGCCGAACAGCGACGAGCCGCACCCGTAAAAGGCGACGAGCCCGGCGAGTTCCCGCCCCAGCGTACCGCGGATATTCGCCTCGGCGTTGGAGCTGACGATCGCCAGGTCCACGCCCTTTTCCTTGAGCGCGATCAGCGCCTGCCACGTGCCCGGGAACAGCCCGATCCGGTCCGCGTCCGCCGCCGCGCGCTGCCGCATGTGCCGGGCGATATAGGGTAGGGTCCAGGCCGGCACTTCCAGCCGCCGGATGATCTCGCGGATGTTGCACGATCGCAGCAGCTCGATCTCCTCCCGGCTTGCCTGGCGGAAGCCGAACCGGTCGGCAATGTCGTTCAGAATGTCGATGAACCACGGCGCGCTGTCGGCCAGCGTGCCGTCGAAATCGAAGATGGCGAGATCGTAGCTGGTCATGTCCGCGCTCTCGTGAAGTTGGGGTCGCCGCTCCTAGGGCGCCGCCGCAGCGCGCGTCGATGCGCGCGCGACGGAGATGCGACGGAGCGCCGAGCGCGTCGATTCAACCGGATGCGGCTTTGTGCTGAAATCGTCCGACGCTTGCCCATCCTGTCGTCCGGCGTCGCCCTGTGAACAATATTCGTTTTGGACCGCAAGAAAGACGAATGAAAAAGTCATAGGCATGACATAATTATTCAGGTAAAATCATGGTATCGTTACAGTATGATAGTCGCGTTTCGCCCATGTCCTCGAAATACCGGGATGTGTCTGTTGGAGCGTTCTTCAGTAATTCTCATGCAGGCCATGCGAATCTTCCGAAAATCGGATTTTCCCAAAGGGGTGACATAATTCGTCGAATAGTTGGCGGCTTTCCGCACGGCGGTGCAATCTCCAACATCTGTTCCTGGCGATTAGCTGAAATCACCGCGTTGCCGGGTGCCCGGCGCGCCCCGGCCAGGGCCTGTCCCGCGATTGGACAGCCGTTAACCGCACTATCCCTTTGCCCCAATCGTAAACGCGGCGTTAACTGCTCGCCATGCAACGCCAGCTCGCCCTCGCGGCCCCCGCCGCCCGCCACCCGTTCCGCCGCAACCTCGTCCAGGCGCAGGTCAGGACCAGGGCGCACCGCGACGATCAGGACATCAAGCTGTTCGCGCTCAGCTTCACGGCGTTCTTCATCTGTATCTACACGTTTATATTCTGAGGTTTCAGCAGAGCTGAAACGCGGCGCCGGCCCGCTCCCCCACCCGGCCTCCCAAACAGTATATTATGTGGGAGGCGGGGTGGGAGAGCGGGCGGAGCAGTCC
>NZ_JAQGLC010000313.1 GCF_028293085.1 Sphingomonas bacterium | reverse complement strand
GGGGTGATCTGATACTTGGCGAGATCCTGCAGCGCGACCGGCGACATGCTGTCCGATTCGAGCGCGTAGGAGATGATCGGATAGACTGTCGGATCCATCCGCTTGACATCGTACCTCGTGCCGGGCGGCAGTTGCGCGACCGCATTGGCCACCGCCGCGTCGACGAGCAGGGTGCTGGCGACCATGTCGCGGCCCCAGCCGAAATCGATCGAAATCTGGGTCGATCCGCGCGTCGTGTCCGAGCGGACGTCGAGCACGCCGGGAATGGCGCGCACCGCCTGCTCGACCGGACGGGTGACAAGCAACGCCGTCTGGTCCGCCGGGCGGCTACCGGCATCGACATCGACGACGACGCGGGGAAAGGCGACCTGCGGGAACAGGCCGATCGGGAGCGACATCGCGGCGACGATGCCGGCAACCGCGAGCGCGAGGGCGATGACGACGAAGGCACGCGCCTGACGGCCAAGGAGTTTCTCGAGCATCAGCCGCCCCCCGTCCGGACAGCGTCGCCCTCCTGGACCTGATAGGCGCCGTCGACGATCAGCGGCAGCGTCGGGTTGGGCGTGCCTTCCACCACATCCGCCGTGTCACCGGCGAGGCGTACAGAAACGTTGACCGCATGGGCCTTGCCGCCCGCCACCTGGAAGATTCGCGTCGGGCCGCCGGCGGTAACGACCGCGCGGTGCGGCACCAGCCAGCCATCGACCTGCCCAACCGCAATCTCGCCGCGCACTGCTTCATTGGGCAACAGCGCGCCGACCGGGAAGGACAGATCGACGTCGATCAGACGCGTGCGAGGATTGAGCACACTGTCGACCCGGATCACCTGGCCGGCGATCAGCGGCCCGCCGCTCAGCCGCGTGATCCGCGCTGGCTGGCCGACCTGCACGCGCGAAACCATCGCAGGGTCGAGACCGATGGTCGCGACGATGCCGCCGGTGCGGGCGATGGTGATCAGTGGCGCGCCGGGCTGGGTGCGGTCGCCCTGCGCGGCACTGACGGCGGTGACCACGCCGTCGAAGGGCGCAACCAGGCGCCGCACCGGCTGGCCGGCGCCTTCGCTGCGCAGCGCCGCGATCTGGGCCTGGGCGACGCCCACCGCCTTTTCGGCCTGGGTCAGCTGATCCTGGGTGGCAAGCTGCTGCGTTAGCAGTTGCGCCATGGTATCGCGCTGCCGCCGCGCTGCGTCGAGCGTGGTCAGTGCCTCCTGGAAGGTGCCGATGGTCGAGGGCGCAGTCGCGAACACGGCGAGCAACTGGCCCCCCCGCACCGCCGTCCCGGGGGTGATCGACAGACCGGTGAGCTGCCCGGGTTGCTGCACGCTCAGATTCTGTGTGCCGTCCACCGAGGGCGCGGCGCTGCCATAAGCGGTGAGCCATTCCGGCGCACTGCCCTGGGCGACCCGCTCGACGGTGACGGCGACGCTGGGCGTCGGTGCCGGTGCGGGGGTCGCGGTGCCGCAGCCTGCGAGCAGCGCCATCGGCACGAGAGGGGTGAGCGCCAGCTGTCTCATGGGTGCGGTGCCCTCGTATCCGCGACGTTAAACGCCGGCAGCGTCTCGACGGTCGGCAAGCCGGCGCCGAGCAAGGTCTGCAGCGCGATCTGCCGATCACGCAGGGCGAGTTCCAGCGTCATGACTTCTTGCTCCCTGGCATAGCGGTTGGTGACGAGATCGACGTAACTGCGCTCGTCGAGATTGGACGCGCCGAAGGCAGCGGCGGCGCGTGCGGCCGCGCGACGGGCAGCGGGCAGATCGTGGCGGACCAGGTCGAGCTGGCCCTGCAATTGCTCCATTTCGGAGAGCATCGCGCCGACCTGGCCTGTCGCTGCCGCGAGCCGTGCCGAATAGGCCGCGTTGAGTTGCGCCCGGGTGGCGTTGGCGATCGCGATATTGCCCTGATTGCGATCGAAGATCGGCAGCCCGATTGTCATGCTGGGCCCGCCATTGATCACGCCGGCATTGTCGCTGCTCGCCTGCGCGCCAAATACGAGATCGGGAAATTGCGACAGGATTGCCTGGCGGACGCCCTCGTCCTGCGCGGCATAGCCGAGGCGCAGCGCGAGCAGATCGGGGCGCCGGTCGGCCAAGCTGGCGAGGCTGGTGCGGATTGCGGCGGGATCGAACGCCGGCATGTCGATCGCGGTGGTGAGCGGCACGACCGCATCGGGCACCAGCCCGAGCAATGCGTTCAGCTGATGCCGCAACGCCAGTTCGCGCTGGTCGAGCGCGAGAAGGTTCGCGCGCGCGCCCTGCAGTGCCACCCGGGTCGGGGCGACCGCGACGAGCGTGACGTTGCGCGCCGCCAGGGCCTGCTGGAGCACCGCGTCGCGCCGCGACAGGAGATCGAACGCCTCGACCAGCATTGGCCGGCTGCGCTCGGCGCTGATCAGATCGACCGCGAGCTGCCGGGCCTGGCCCGCAACCTGCCATTCCTGCCACAGGATATCCGCATCGATCTGCCCGGCGGCATAGCCGGATTGTCGCCGGCGAGATTTGTAGGTGACGATTGCCTTGATGTTCTGCGAGATGCCCGCGGTCCAGCCGGTGATGCTGCCGGCGCCCGCAAGCAGTGGCAGGATCGCACCCGACACCGAGGGGTTGGGCAAGATGCCCGATTGCAGCAGCTGGGCCTGGGCGATGCCGCGTTTCGCGCGCTCGGCGCGGAGATCGGCATTGTTCTGTAGCGCCAGCGCCATGATCTGCGTTACGTCATATGGCGCGGCGTTGCTTGCGCCAGGCGGCGCGGTGAGCGTCGGCGCGAGCGGCGGCACCGAATCGAGCGGGAGCGACGCATAATGCGCGCACCCACCGAGCAGCGCCAGCGCCGCCAAGACGCAACCCGGCGCGGCCGTAGGGCGGCGGCGCTCGTTCATCGTCCTCTTTCCGATCGGCCGATGCTGGCATTGGCGACGAGCTCGACGAGAAAGGTGCCGAATGCCTGGCTGGCAGGGTCAGTCCCGACGGGCAGCACGACGATGCGCGTGTCGATCGACGACAGCCGCAGCGCATGGACCAGCGCGTCGAACCCGGCGCCATCCGGATCATCGGGCCGCACATGCTGCACGAAACGGATCGAGGCCGC
>NZ_JAQGLC010000229.1 GCF_028293085.1 Sphingomonas bacterium | reverse complement strand
GAAGCTCCACCCCGCGTCGCACAGCGCGGTGCCGATCGTCTTGGTGCCCACGTCGAGTCCGATCAGGCGGCCGGCATTGGGCAAGGCCTCGCGGAAGACGGCGCGGTCGGTCGTGATCATTTCGCCGCCTTGAACGCCGCCAGCCGCCGCGCGGCGTCGGCGCGGACGTTCGCCCAGACCAGGCTGTAGTCATAGACGTGGTAATTATTGCCGGGCAGCACATAATTGCCGACCGCGGGCGGCGCGCCGATCAGCAAGAGCCCGCGTCCGTCGCAGCGCGCCGGGACCTGACCGGCCTGGATCGTCGCGTTGCTCAGCGCCTCGTCGGGAACCAGCGTGCCAAGGTTCGCCGTGGCGGGAGCTGCCGCGTCGGGCGTGCCGGTCAGCGGATTGGTGCAGATCAGCCTCGTGTCCTTGCGCGACGCACCGGTGAAGCCGGTGGTAGCGTCGAAGGTGTCGAAGATCAGCGCCGGATCGGCCGGCTCGGCGAAGCTTTGCCAGGAAAGGATGCAGCCGGCCTGATCCGCGGCTGCGCATTCGGGCAGGCCCATGCGGGGCAGGTCGGCGCTCCTCGAGACGGGCCAGCCGACGACATAGGCCGCGACGACCCGTTTCCCGAGCGGTGTGCCGGCGATCCGGTCGCGCAGCAGCCGCGCCAGATGGAACGCGCCCTGGCTGTGGCCGACAAGGATGATCGGGCGGTCGCCGGCTTCCTTGAGGAACTGGTCGAAGGCGGTGGCGACATCACCATAAGCGAGATCCAGCGCCTTTTGCGCCTCGGGCTCGCTGGTCAGGAAGGCGCCGAAGGTGGCCTGGCGATAGCGCGGGGCCCAGATCGCACCGACCTCGTTGAACGCGGTGACCTGACCGCGCAGGAACAGCTCGGCGCGGATATTGGCCTCGGGATCGTCGACGGGCGCGTTCCAGCGCGCGCCGTTCAGATAGGAGGTGGGGTGGATGTAGAAGACCGCGGCCTCGGGCGCGGCGGCGGGCGTGTAGCCGGCGGGGGTCCATAAAGCCGGGTCGCCGCGCATGCCGGGCCGGGCGATCCACAGTGTCGGATCGGCATAGGCATTGGCGGCAACCGGCGCCTGCGCCTCGAACTTCACGGTTGGCACCATCGTCCAGCGAGTAAGCTCGACTCCGAACAGCCGGAAGACGAGGAGACCGGCGATCGCCAGCACGATGAGGACGACGATGGCGTAGAGAAATTTCCGGGCCAAGCCTGATGCTCCGTTATTCGGTGCGCCCCGGGGCGCCGGTTATGGGGATTGCGTGCAGCAGGAACGCAGCGCTTGCAATCGGCATCGGTGCTGCGCTCACTGCGCCGGCGAAACGGGGAGCGGGCGATGGCGGACTGGGATCTGGATAGGGAAGGGGCCGAACCCGCCTGGCGATTGCGGCCGACGATCCTTGCGGTGGTCGGCACCGTTGCCGCCGTCGCGATCCAGCAATTGCTCGATCGCGGGAGCGGCCGTTCCTACAATCTCGCACCCCTGGAAAACTGGCGAATCGCCCTGTCAATCGCGGTGGGGACGGGGGCGATGGCGTTCGGTTTCGGGATGGAGCGGATGCGACTGCTCTGGGCCGCCGTCTTCGCGCTGCTGACGGGCGCGGTGGCGGGCCTGATCTATTACTGGAATGGCGGCCATTCCGGTTGGGACGATTTCGGCGACTGGCGATATGCCAGCCTGTTCCTGTCGATCGCGATCGCGGTGCCCTTGTTCCAGACGGCGCGCGACGAGGGTGCGTGGCGCTTCCCCTATCGCGACGTGCACGGCCATGCCTGGACCAATGTCGTTCTGTGGTTCGCCTGCTGGGTCTTTGTCGGCGTGGTCTTCTTGCTCGCCTGGCTGCTGGCGGCGCTGTTCGACCTGATCGGACTGCATGTCGTGCGCGAGATGCTGGAGCGGCACTGGTTTTCCGCGGCGCTGGCCGGCGCGGCGTTCGGCGGGGCGCTGGGGCTGTTCCGCGAGCGTGACCGGGTCGTGCGGTTGCTCCAGCGGGTGGTGACGGCGGTGCTCGCGGTGCTGGCGCCGGTGCTCGGCGTTGGGCTGCTGCTGTTCCTGGTCGCACTGCCCTTCACCGGGCTGGGTGCTTTGTGGGAAGCGACCAAATCGACCACGCCGATCCTGCTCAGCTGCGTGATCGGTGCGCTGATCCTGGCCAATGCGGTGATCGGCAATGGCGAAGAGGAGGAGGTCGCCAATCCGCTGCTGCGCTGGGGCGCCATGGCGCTGGGCCTGGCGATGCTCCCTTTGTGCGTGATCGCGGCGATCGCGACGGGACTGCGGATCGATCAGCACGGCTTTACGCCCGACCGGCTCTGGGCGCTGATCTTCGTGATTCTCGCGACCGTCTATGGCGTGGCCTATCTGGTGTCGCTTGTGCTCGGGCGAACCGGCTGGGCTGCGCTTGCGCGGCCGGCGAACCTGCGCATTGCGTTCATTGTCGCGGCGCTGGCCCTGTTCCTCGCGACGCCGATCCTCAGCTTCAACGCGATCTCGACCGCAGACCAGATCGCGCGGCTCGAATCGGGCAGGATCGCGGCCGACAAGTTCGACTGGGCGGCGCTGGCGTTCGATTTCGGCGACCCGGGCAAGGCCGCGCTCAAGCGGCTGGCGGGGTCGAAAAATGGTGCGATCGCTGCCTTGGCGAGGGCGGCATCGGGGAAGGAGGGGCGTTGGCAGGTCGATCGCATCACGAGCGAGGCGCGGGAAGTCGATGCGTTGACAAAGCGATTGCGCGTGCTGCCCGCGGCGATTCCGGTGCCGGAGGCGTTGCGCAATGAGCTGACCAGTTGGGACGGCTGCGGCGACAACGACAAGGATCCTTGCATCCTGCTTTACACGCAAGGTGCGGCCGAAGCATTCGCGCTCCGGGCAAGCTGCCTCGAGGAGATGACGACGCAGGAACCCTCGGCGGACAAGCTCAACATGACCGTTTCCGCGCAATGCGACGAAGCCAGATACCGGCTTGTCGGCAGCGAGTGGAAATTGCTGGGCGACGACAAAACGCCGCCGCTCGATCCCGCGCAGCGCGAGGCGCTGAAGGCTGGACTCGCTGCGGGCAATGTCGAAGTACGGACCGTGCCGAGCCGCCGTCTCTATGTGGGTGGAGTGCCTGTGGGGGCGCCTTTCGAATAGGCCCGATCGGCTATCGAGGGGCAAGACGCGCGCCTTTTGGTTGCGCGCCGCGTACACGCTCTGCTAGCCGCGCGGCCATGTCCGTAGATATCGCAACCGTGAAGAAGATCGCGAGCCTTGCCCGCATCGCGATCACCGAGGAAGAGGCCGCGCGCATCGCGCCGGAGCTCGACAACATCATGGGCTGGATCGAGCAGCTCGGCGAGGTCGATGTGACCGGCGTCGAGCCGATGACCGCCGTGATCCCCAACCATCTGCGCCTGCGCGATGATGTCGTCACCGACGGCAATGTCCGCGAGGCGGTGCTGTCGAACGCGCCCCAGGCCGAACACGGCTTCTTCGCCGTGCCCAAGGTGATCGAATGATGACGGCACGGCAGCATTCGATCATCCCGGCGCTGGCCGGGATCCAGGAATCAGAAGCATGACCGATCTGACCAATCTCGGCGTCGCGGCGATCCGCGACGGGGTACGCACCGGCGCCTTCTCGGCGCGTGAGGTGGCGGATTCGTTCATCGTCAAGGTGAGCAAGGCCAAGGCGCTCAACGCCTTTCTGGTCGAAACCCCCGATCATGCCATCGCCGCCGCCAGGGAAGCCGATACGGCGCGTGCTGCCGGCGAGACGCTGAAGCCGCTGGCCGGCGTGCCGATCGGCATGAAGGACTTGTTCTGCACCAAGGGCGTCGCGTCCACCGCCGCGAGCCATATCCTCGAAGGGTTCGTGCCTCCCTATGAGTCGACCGTCTCGGGCAAGCTGTGGAATGCAGGCGCCGGGATGCTCGGCAAGCTCAACATGGACCAGTTCGCGATGGGCTCGTCCAACGAGACCAGCTATTTCGGCAATGTGATCTCGCCCTGGCGGCGCTCGGACGGCGGCAATGCGCCGCTCGCGCCGGGTGGTTCTTCGGGCGGCAGCTCGGCGGCGATCGCCGCGCGGCTCTGCCCGGCGGCGACCGGCACCGATACCGGCGGTTCGATCCGCCAGCCCGCTGCCTTTACCGGCATTTCCGGGATCAAGCCGACCTATGGCCGCTGCTCGCGCTGGGGCGTGGTGGCGTTCGCCTCGTCGCTCGACCAGGCCGGCCCGATGGCGCGCGATGTGCGCGACTGCGCGATCATGCTCGAGGCGATGGCCGGGTTCGACCCGAAGGACGCGACCTCGCTTGAGCTGGAGGTCCCCAAATGGGAGGCCGGCCTGTCGGCCAGCCTTGTCGGCAAGCGGATCGGCATTCCGAAGGAATATCGCGTCGACAATATGCCCGCCGAGATCGAGGCGCTGTGGCAGCAGGGCATCGACTGGGCGCGGGACGCAGGCGCGGAGATCGTCGAGGTCTCGCTGCCGCATACCAAATATGCGCTGCCGGCCTATTACATCATCGCCCCGGCCGAGGCTTCGTCGAACCTCGCCCGTTATGACGGCGTGCGTTACGGCCTGCGCGACCTGCCCGATGGCGCGAACCTGCAAGACATGTATGCGGCGACGCGGGCAGCGGGCTTCGGCGACGAAGTGAAGCGCCGCATTCTGATCGGCACCTATGTGCTCTCGGCCGGCTTTTACGACGCTTATTACACTCAGGCGCAAAAGGTCCGCACCCTGATCGCGCGCGATTTCGAGCGGGCCTGGGAAAGCTGCGATCTGCTGCTGACGCCGACGGCGCCTTCGGCGGCGTTCGCATTGGGCGAGAAGAGCGCCGATCCGCTCGCCATGTACCTCAACGACGTCTTCACAGTGCCGAGTTCGCTCGCCGGGCTGCCGGCGATGTCGGTGCCGGGAGGCCTCGACAAGGCGGGTCTGCCGCTCGGCCTGCAGATAATCGGCAAGCCGCTCGACGAGCAGGGCGTGCTGAATGCGGGGCTGGCGCTCGAGGAGCGCGCCGGGTTCGTCGCGCGGCCCGAGGCGTGGTGGTAAGAGAGTTCCTCGGAGGGCTGGTCTCCGACCTTCTCCGAGACACCCTAGTTCAGTTTTTTGTACGCAAATTTGGTTCGAAGAATCGGACGATTGTTTCGGGAAGCCGAAACGGAAGCCGAGACCGAAACGGCACAGGCAGGGCCGAAAGAAATGACTGAATCAACCTACCGCATCCGTGGCGTCACCGGCGATTGGGAGGTCGTGATCGGCCTCGAGGTCCATGCGCAGGTGACCTCCAACGCCAAGCTCTTCTCGGGCGCGGCGACCACCTTCGGCGCGGAGCCGAACACCCAGGTGTCGCTGGTCGATGCCGCGATGCCGGGCATGCTGCCGGTGCCGAACCGTGAGTGCATCCGCCAGGCGGTGCGCACCGGCATGGCGATCGAGGCGCAGATCAACAAATGGTCGCGGTTCGACCGCAAGAATTATTTCTACGCCGATCTGCCGCAAGGCTATCAGATCAGCCAGCTCTACCATCCTTTGGTGGGCGAGGGCGCGATCGACATCAGCCTGGACGACAAGAATCCCGACGATGCGACCAAGCGCATCGGGGTCGAGCGGATCCATGTCGAGCAGGATGCCGGCAAGCTGATGCACGACCAGCATCCGACGCGCTCCTATGTCGATCTCAACCGCTCGGGCGTGGCGCTGATGGAAATCGTCTCGCGGCCGGACATGACTTCTCCTGCCGAAGCAGGGGCTTATCTGCGCAAGCTGAGATCCATTCTGCGTTATGTCGGCTCGTGCGACGGCAATATGGAAGAAGGCTCGATGCGCGCCGACGTCAATGTCAGCGTGCGCAAGCCCGGCGATCCACTCGGCACGCGGACGGAGACCAAGAACGTCAATTCGGTGCGCTTCGTGATGGCGGTGGTCGAGCAGGAAGCGCGCCGCCAGGTCGATGTTCTGGAAGATGGCGGCCGCATCGTCCAGGAAACGCGGCTCTACGATCCCGATCGCAACGAGACGCGGTCGATGCGCTCCAAGGAGGATGCGCATGACTATCGCTATTTCCCCGATCCCGATCTGTTGCCGCTCGAGCTGGACGACGCGTTTCTGGAGGAATGCCGCGCGAGCCTGCCCGAGCTGCCCGACGCCAAGCGCCGCCGCTACGAAGCGCTCGGCATCACGCCGTACAATGCCGCCGTCCTGACCGCCGAGGTCGAGGCGGCGCGCTGGTTCGATGCGCTGCTCGAGACCGGCGCCAAGCCTGTCGCCGCGGCGAACTGGGTGACGTCCGAACTGTTCGGCGCGCTAAACCGGATCGGCAAGGGCATCGAGGAATCGCCGGTCAGCCCCGCCCAGGCAGGCGAGTTGCTCGGCCTCGTCGCCGATGGCACGCTATCGGGCACGCTGGCCAAGCAGGTATTCGAGATCATGCTCGAAACCGGGCAGGGCGCCGGCGCGATCGTCGAGGAGCGCGGGCTCAAGCAGACCAGCGATACCGGCGCGATCGAGGCGGTGATCGCCGAGGTGATGGCCGCGAACGAGGACAAGGTCTCGGAATATCGCTCGGGCAAGGACAAATTGTTCGGCTTCTTCGTCGGGCAGACGATGAAGGCGATGGGCGGCAAGGCCAATCCGGGCGTGGTCAACGACCTGCTGAAAAAGGCGCTGGGCTAAAAGGTTCAGCGTATCGGCAGCCGCGATTCCAATCGGAATTTGCCTGGCCGTTGCGCGAAATACTTGGCGGATAGACTTTCGGGGCGTAAATCTCCGATCGCAAACAAGAATCGGGGGGTTGCATGATTGTCAGGACATTTATCGCAGCGATGGCGCTTGCCATCACTACGTCGGCATCGGCCGAAACGCTCAACAACGGAACGGTGATCGCGCTAACCCAGGCGGGCCTTGGTGACGAGGCGATCATCGCCAAGATCAAGACGTCGTCCGCGAGCTACGATCTTTCGACGGATCAGATCATCGCCCTCAAGAAGCAGGGTGTGTCCGGCCCAGTGATCGCAGCGATGCTCTCGGCATCCAATCCGACGGCAGGCACGACGGCATTTTCGATGGATGCGGCCGATCCCGCGGTGCCGCATCCGCCGGGGGTCTATCTGCTGGTCGACGGGCCGACGCCGTCAATGAAGCGGATTGACGCGACAGTCTCCAATCAGGCGAAGACCGGGGGCATCCTCGGATATGCGCTGACCAGCGGCATCGCCTCGATGAGCATAAAGGCGGCAATCCCCGGCGAGAGCGCCCGCACCAACACGATCAGTGCTCAACCGGTATTCTACTTCTTCTTCGACGAATCGAACCCGGATAGCGCCCGGCAGGCGGTAACTTGGTCGTCGGGATCGAATGCCAGCGTCACGTCGCCGAACGAGTTCACGCTGGTGAAGCTCGACCAGAAGAAGGGACGGCGCGAGGCACGTGTCGGCAGCATGAACATCGGCGGCGCGAAGACGGGAGTGATGGACAAGGATCAGATCCCGTTCGATTACGACATGGTGCGCCCGGGCGTTTTCAAGGCGACGCCACGCATGGCGCTGAAGCCGGGCGAATATGGCTTCATGTACGCGATTACCGGTGGCGGCGGCGGCGGTTTCGCTGGCGGAGCGATGACCGCGCGCATCTTTGACTTCTCGGTTCGATAGGCGTCGCTGGAATTCTATCCAAAGGGCCGAGCTCGGTCGCCGGCTCGGCCCTTTTCGCGTGATACGGCGTAGTTATTGCACGTCGTCCTGATTCTTCGTCACGCCGCCGGTGCCGCCGACCCCGTCGGGCAGGCCGGCCGAGGTAAAGGAGTCGGGTTCCTCGCCGCCTTCGCCGCGCTCGACGGCATCCTTGCGCGCCTCGACCACCTGTTCGACGTCGCTGCGCGCATCATTGTCGTTCTCGGGCAGGCTGTCGGGGTGCGGATCGCGATCGGTCATCATCTTTTCCTCTCAATGAAAGTTCGTGCCGCCGATGGGCTGGCCCGGCGCGGGCGCGGGGGCTGGGTCGTTGCCGGGCTGGGGTGACGGCACGTCGATATCGGGCTGGGTCGGCGAGACTTCGGGCGGCGGCGCCTCGGGCTGGGCCGGCTGACTCGGCTCGACCGGGAATTCAGGTGGGGTTGTGGCCATCGGGTTTCTCCTCGATAGCCCTAACGCGCTTGTACCGCGCCGGGTTGCTACGTACGTGCGACTTGCTATAGACGCCGCCGACCGGCGGTGTCCCATGCGGGCGTGGCGGAACTGGTAGACGCGCCTGGTTTAGGTCCAGGTATCGCAAGATGTGGGGGTTCGAGTCCCTTCGCCCGCACCAGTCCGTCGCGCTGGGCGAGGTGCCCGCGACCCTGATTCCCCTGAAAAGGCCCAGAGCTAAAAAAGGCAATTGTTGAAATGCAGACTGTCGAGACGTTGAACGAGGGCCTGAAGCGCGCCTACACGCTGAAGATCACGGCCAAGGATATCGATTCCCGGGTCGATGCCGAACTGAAGCGCGTCGCGCCAACCGTGCGCATGCCCGGCTTCCGCCCCGGCAAGGTGCCCGCGAACCTGGTCCGCAAGATGCACGGCCCGGCGCTGATGCAGGATGCGCTCAACACCTCGATCCAGGAAGGCGTGCAGACGCTGATCGCGGAGCAGAAACTGCGCCCGGCGATCCAGCCCTCGGTCAGCCTCGACGACGGCTATGAGCTCGGCAGGGACGCCGAGGTCAAGGTCGAGCTCGAAGTGCTCCCCGACGTGCCCGCGCCCGCGATCGACAAGCTGAAGCTCGAGCGGTTGACCGTTCCCGCCGATGAGGCCGCGGTCGACGCACAGCTCCAGAAGTTCGCGGAGCAGCAGAAGCGCTGGGACGATGCCAAGCCGACCTACAAGGCCAAGATGGGCGATCTGGTCGTGATGGATTTCCTCGGCAAGGTCGACGGCGTCGCGTTCGACGGCGGCACCGGCACCGACATGTCGGTCGAGCTCGGCTCGGGCCGGCTGATCCCGGGCTTCGAGGACCAGGTCGTCGGCGTGAAGACTGGCGACGAGCGCCAGATCAACGTGACCTTCCCGGCCGATTATCAGGCGAAGGATCTCGCCGACAAGGCGGCGACGTTCGACCTCAAGATCACCGCGGTGAAGACCGCCGGCGAGACCAAGATCGACGACGCGCTGGCAACGTCGCTGGGCCTCACCGACCTCGAGCAGCTCAAGGGCCTGCTCAAGGGCCAGATCGAGCAGGAGCTTAACGGCCTCACCCGTACCCATATGAAGCGCAAGCTGCTCGACCAGCTCGCCGAGGGCCATGATTTCCCGGTCCCACCGTCGATGGTCGAGGCCGAGTTCGCCCAGATCTGGCAGCAGCTCGAGCATGAGGCGACGCACGAGGCCGATCCGGCCGCGGCGATCGCCGAGATGGAATCCGAGCGCGACGAATACCGCGCCATCGCTGAGCGCCGCGTGCGGCTCGGCCTGCTCCTGTCCGAGATCGGCCAGGCCAATGGCGTCGAGGTGACCCAGCAGGAAATGAACCGGCTGATCGCGCAGGCCGCCGCGCAATATGGCCCCGAGGACCGCAACCGCTTCATCGAATATGTCCGCCAGGAGCCGATGGCCGCCGCTCAGCTGCGTGCCCCGCTCTATGAGGACAAGGTGGTCGACTGGCTGTTCGAAAAGGCCGAGATCAGCGACCGCGAAGTGACGCGCGAAGCGCTGGAAGAGGCGATCGAATCCGAGGATGGCTTCGCCAGCGGCACGCATCATCATGATCACGACCATGATCATGACCATGACCACAAGCCGAAGAAGAAGGCTGCCGCGAAGAAGGCGGCGCCTGCCAAGGACGCTCCCGCCGAGGACGCGCCTGCCGAGACCGAGGCCAAGCCGGCCAAGAAGGCGGCTGCCAAGAAGGCCGAGCCGGCTCCCGAAGCGGCTGAAGAGCCGGTGAAGAAGCCTGCGGCCAAAAAGGCGGCAAAGCCGGCGGCGGAAGCTCCGGTCGAGGCGGCGCCTGCCAAGAAGCCGGCGGCGAAAAAGGCTCCGGCCAAGAAGGCCTGAGGCCGCTTTCAACCAGCACGACGTCGCCGCCTGCAGCGGCGATGTCGTGGTGGTTCAGGCGAATACCTCGGACAGGTTCGAACCGTCGAGGGTGCGCTGGCCCTGCGCGATGCCGCGAATCAGCATGATCGCCACGACGCACAGCGCGATGTCGACCGCGCTGCTCACCCACAGGCCGGTGAGGTTGGAGCCGTTGGCGCCCGCGATAGCGCCGGAAAACCAGGCTACCATGCCGGATATGAGCCATAGCGCCCACCAAGCCGCGACGAGATTTTCGTTGGTGTCATAGGGCAGGATGCCGCGGCTGGCGTTCCACAACTCGCGCATGCCCTGGAACGGTTTGAACCAGCAGGCGATCGGGACGATGAACCACCAGATCCGCGAGGCGGGCGTGAAATCGAGATCCTCGACATCCGCCTGGATCAGATTGCCTCCCGCGATGTAGATCCAGACGCAGAACAGGATCATTGTCGCGATCTTGAAGACCATCGCGGCGATATCCACCGAGGTGGCGGCCGGTAGGATCAGGCCCTGATAAGCAGCGGGGAAGATCGTCGCCCAGAGCAGGATGACCGGAGTCCACAGGGCGTCGATCACGATCATCATTGCCAGGATCGCGGTCAGCAGCCGCAGATCACGAAGTACCATTTCATTCCCCCTTTTTTCCCGTCGCGATCATTTCGCACGCTGCCGGGATCGTCAAACCACAAAAGGGTCGAACAGGCGGGATTTGATCCTTATGGGGGCATGATGACCTCACGCATCGCCGTCCTGCTGCCCTGCTACAATGAAGAAGCGGCGATCGCGCAGACGGTGGCGGGGTTCCGCGCCGCGCTGCCCGATGCGACCATCTACGTCTATGACAATAACAGCCGCGATCGCACGATCGAGGTCGCGCGCGCCGCCGGGGCGATCGTCCGCACCGAACGCATCCAGGGCAAGGGCAATGTCGTCCGCCGGATGTTCGCGGATGTGGACGCCGACATCTATGTGATGGCCGATGGCGACGCGACCTATGATGCCGCCTCCGCCCCGGCGCTGGTCGCGCGCGTGCTCGACGAGCAGCTCGACATGGTGGTCGGTGCGCGGGTGACTCAGGCCGATGCCGCCTATCGCCGCGGCCACAAGATGGGCAATGCACTGCTGACGGGCATGCTCGCGCGGCTGTTCGGGCGGAGCTTCACCGATATCCTGTCGGGCTATCGCGTCTTCTCGCGCCGCTTCGTGAAGAGCTTCCCCGTGCTCTCATCGGGTTTCGAGATCGAGACCGAGATCAGTGTCCACGCGCTGGAATTGAAGATGCCGGTCGCCGAGATCGAAACGCCCTATTTCGCGCGGCCCGAGGGGTCCGAATCGAAGCTCAGCACCTATAGCGACGGCTTCCGCATCCTGAGGACGATCGTCCAGCTCTACCGTATCGAGCGGCCCGTGCTGTTCTTCGGCATCATCGGCGCGTTGCTGGCGGCGATCGCCCTGGTCCTCGCGGTGCCTTTGGTCCTCACCTATATGCACACACACCTGGTGCCGCGCCTGCCGACGGCGGTGCTGGTGACCGGTCTCACGATCCTCGCCGCGCTCAACCTGTTTACGGGACTTATCCTGGATACGGTGGTACGCGGGCGGCGCGAGGTGCGGCGGCTGGCCTATCTCGCACATCGGGCACCGGGCGGCGGAGAGCGTCGTGAGGAACGGAGCGGGGCTTGAACTAGTTTCCGCCAGCGCCGATGTAAGGCGTCCTAGGGGCATAAGGATCTAAAGGCACATCATGCATAACCCGTTCGACACCGGCGACTTCACGCGACCGCTCACCACCAACGGCTTCACGCAGTCGCCCGAGGGTGGGCTGGTGCCCATCGTCATCGAGCAGTCCAACCGCGGCGAGCGCAGCTTCGACATCTATTCGCGGCTGCTGCGCGAGCGGATCATCTTCGTCACGGGTGGCGTCGAGGACCATATGGCCTCGGTCATCACCGCCCAGTTGCTCTTCCTGGAGTCCGAGAACCCCAAGAAGGACATCTTCATGTACATCAACTCGCCGGGTGGCGTGGTGACCGCCGGCATGGCGATCCACGATACGATGCAGTAC
>NZ_JAQGLC010000216.1 GCF_028293085.1 Sphingomonas bacterium | reverse complement strand
CGGCGTTTATGCCGAGCGGTGGATTATGCCGCATAGCCGTGGGAAGGCCAGGATATCTGCGGGATTTGGGGCAACCCGCTCGGCATAGTTTCACGGTTGTTGTCCGCGCGAAGGGTCGGATGGGGATGTCACGGTCTCCTCATCGGCGACGCAATCGGCCGTGTCCCGTGACATGCCCCACATGATCAATGAGCGCGCGCAACAGCGCCCGAACCTGGTCGGGCGTGAAGCCGCCATCCTTCGGGTGCGAGCGATCGACCAGATGGCGGTGATTCCATTTCCAGTAGGGTGAAAGCACCGCCGCCAACCGTGCGGTCTCGGCGCACTCGTAGCCGAAACCGCTGGCATTGGCATAGGCAAGCGATCTGTCGGTGTGGAGGCTCACATAACGAGCGCACCAGGTGTCGGGAAAACCCACGTCGAGCAAATGGGATGACAAGGCGAGTTGGGCGACAATCCCGGTGGAGTAGAGAAAGTCGGGCCAGTCGCCCGGCGCTTCGGGTGCGAGGGACAGCATGAACTCTTCCGCACGCCGATAGCGTTCGCGGCTCAGATTACGCCCTTCGCGTGTTCGCTGAAGCTGGACTGGCTGAGCATCATAGGTTCTCCACAATGCCGCCAGCGTCGCATTGCGGGAACTGGCAGCCGGCCTGACGGGCAGGCAGCGTTGTGTCGAGACAGGGACAAGGTTGTCCATTGGTACCTCCGGTCCGCATCAGGGCGGTTGCGCGGAATAGACGAGACGGATGCGGAACAGTCCCGAGCTCCCGCACGCTGGGCGCGGGAGCCGCCGGAGCTGGTAACATGCCAGAGACATGCGCCGTCGCCTTTAACCCGAAGGTCTGGACATGCACGACGACACCCCGGAAACCAAGGTGTCCGAGTTGCTCTCTGGCGGGATTACCAGTCCCGGCGCTGCCCTTTGCACAGCGCATCAAATAGATAGCAGAGGCGAGTCCGCGCGCCAAGTTACAGTGCGTCGAGGAAGGCGAGCAGTCGGTCTCCGGGCTGGTATCGCCCGCCCTTTTGTCCATTGAACGGCTTGACCTTGGCCAGCGCCGCCTCCTTCAAGGCGAGATGGGCATGCAGATAGACCTGCGTCGTCTTGATGGACTCATGCCCGAGCCACAGCGCGATCACCGAAATATCGACACCCGCCTGGAGGAGTTCCATTGCGGCAGTGTGCCGAAGGACGTGTGGCGTGACCCGCTTGCGGCGAAGTGACGGACAAGCCCGCGCGGCGGTCGCGACATGCCGGCTCAGCAGGCGCTGCACGGCGTCGGCGCTGAGAGCGCCACCATGGATATTGGGGAACAGCTTCGTCGAACCAAGCTTACCCGCCTCCTTGAGCCAGGCCTGGAGCGCACGGCGCGTCTGCGTGGTGAGCGGCGTGCAGCGCTCCTTACGCCCCTTCCCGAGACATCGAACGTGCGCGCCGGTGCCCAGAACGACAGCGGTGCGTTCGAGTTGGACGATCTCCGATAGCCGCAGGCCTGTCTGCGCGGCGAGGTGGAGCAGCATATGGTCACGGCGGCCGATCCAGCTGCTGCGATCAGGCGCCGCGAGGATCGCGTTTATCTCGTCGCGGGTGAGGAAATGCACCTCGCGCTTGTCGTGGAGCTTGCCGGGAATCGCGAGCACACGCTGGATCTGTCCGGCATAGGCAGGCTCCTCAAGCGCGACGAAACGTAAGAATGCCCGAATGGCGGTCAGGCGCAGGTTGCGGGTCTTGATGCCGATCGACCGGCTCGCTTCCAGATCGTCGAGGAAGGCGCCGATGAACGGGGCATCGAGATCGGCCAGGTCGAGCCTGGAGGGTGGCTTGCCCAACCTTGCCTGCGCGAAGGCGAACAGCAGCCGGAATGTATCGCGGTAGGATGCGATGGTGTGCGGGCTTGCGTTGCGCTGCTGCATGAGACGCTGGATGAAGAAGCGCTCGATGAGCGCGGGCAGGATGGAGGCGGCGCTCACGACACCGTCTCCCAGCGGGCTTCGAGCCGGCTCGCGGCCTCGCCCATGAGCTCGGGGCAGGCCGAGAGGTACCAGTATGTGTCGCGAACCTTGCTGTGGCCGAGATATGTGGTGAGCGTCGGCAACAGGCGCTCGACATCTTCGCTGGCGCGGTACCAGTGCAGGATGGTGTTGACCGCGAAGGTGTGACGAAGGTCGTGGATGCGTGGACCACGGCTGTGCGGCTCGGTATCGCGCAGCCCGATCCGCCGCATCACTCCGATGAATATGCGTTCCGGGTACTGAAGCCGCAGCCGCTGGCCTCCTCGCAGGACGAAAAACCAGGGGCTCTTGCGGCACGCGCGACAATCGTCGCGTCGCGCGGCGTAGTCGGTGAGTGCTTGGGCGGTAGTCGGATGCAGTGGGACGAGACGATCCTTGCCGCCTTTGGTCACGCGTAGCGTCAACAACCCGGCCTCGAGATCGACATCGGCGCGTTCGAGACCGATCGCCTCGCCCAAGCGCATGCCCGTGGCCGCGAGAAGGCCGAACAAACAATGATATGTTCGCCGGTTGATGCCTTTGGCCAGACCCCAGCTGAGCGTCGCTTCCAGCAGGCGTTCAACCTCTGCCTCGGTATAGATATAGGGACGTCGCCGCTTCGGGGATGGAAAGATCCCGGCCGGGGGTATCTCGGTCTCCGGCTCCACGTTCGAGAGATGCCGGGCGAATCCGCGCACCGCTGACAGCCGGTTCGGCCAGGAGGTACGCTCGCCCTGGGTGATCCAGGCCATGGCCAGCGCGCGCGTGATGACCGTCGCCTGTGCCGCGTCCATGAACGCGACGAAATCACCGAGACAGCGCTCTTCGTCCCGGTAGCGATAGCCGAACCCGTGCCGCATGCAGACATAGCGGGTTAGCGCCTGACGCAGCGCGCTCATTGTTCACCTCCCAGCCACGGCAGGCCGAGGGGGCGCAGACTGTCCAGATCGACCTTGGCGTAAATCCGGGTCGTGTCCTGCTGTTCATGGCGCAGGAGCTGGCCGATCTCGGTCAGGGTTGCACCCGACCGTAACAGGCCTGTCGCGAGGCTGTGCCGGAAGATGTGCGAACCACGTCGACCGGGGCCGGCGATGCCGGCACGCCTGATCGCCGAGCGTGCGACGGTCTGTATGCCGGGCGCTCCCTTGAACCCGGAATATGGCGCAACCGCGAGCAGGAACAGCCGCCGGCTGTCAGAACGGGGACGACCATGCTGCAGATAGGCGGCAATCGCGGCGCCGACATCGTGCGGCAGCGGCATGGTTGCGATCTTCCGACCCTTGCCCCGAACAGTGAACTGACCCGCGCGCCAATCGATCTCATCAAGGTTGAGCCTCGCCACTTCGCACGCGCGCAATCCCAGCCGGGCGAGCAGCATCAGGATCGCATAGTCTCTTCGACCGCCCGCGGTGCTCTGGTCGCAGCCATCAAGGACGCGCTGAACGCCCTCGATCGGCATGAAACTCGGCAATCGCGCTTCGCCAGGCCGCCGGATAGAGGGGATCGCAGCCGTCAGATCGGCGGTGATGAAGCCTTCGGCGTGCAGATATCGCAGGAACACCCGCAAGCGCGAGCACATGATCCTGGCGGTCGTTGCCCCGCTGTCCCCAGCATGCCGCTCGACATAGAGCGACACCTCGCGCCCGGACAGGCAAACAAGGTCGGCGTTTTTGGCAATCCCCAGTTCTTGCAGGAAGGGCCGAAGGAACCAGAGGTGGCTCGCGATCGACGACGGCGCGAGGCCACGCTGATGCGCCATGTAGCGGCTATAGGCCTCACAAAGATCTTCGCGCGGATCACGCGATGGCGCGGCGCGAGGCGCGATGACGTTCGCCTCGCGCAAGATCGAGAGCAGCCGAGCGAGTGCGCGGGCGTCCCCTCCGAATGGCGGGCGGTGCCGCGACCGCTCGGCGAGATACTGCGTGACGGTCGCTTCATCGATATCAGCGAGACGCGCGCCTGTGGCGCCGAGCCAAAAACCGAAATCCCGTACAATGCTCAGCCGTCGATGGCCTGTCTCAAGGCTGTAGCCGCCTTGCTGAAGCTGGGCGACGTAGAGATGGATGTGTTCGCCGAGCGGACCTGCCCGCAGGCTCCGCATTACCCGGCTTCTGCTCACATAAACGTCGGTGATCATGATCGCTCCTCCGCGCACGTGATGTGCGTGGGGAACAGGAAACTATGCCGCGCAGAATCTGCCTAAACGCCTCACTAACGGGGGGAAATCTGCCGCCATCCGCATAGTCCGCCGCGCGGCATAAACGCCGTTATGCCGCGCGCGGCATAACGGCGTGTAGAACGTGCAGACTAGCAGGACGCAGTGATATAAAAACTCAGTCGATTGATGCAGGTCGAACGCGGCTTGTTTCGGGAAACCTCGCTCGATGCCGAATTGGGCTACTTCAAAACGGCGCATCGAATCCGGAAACCACTCGTCGAAATACTCCTTTGCCATGGCGAGCGCCTGCTCGGGAGACTTGGGCTTCGGGGCGTGCAGTTCGGTGTCGTCGGACTGGTAGAGGGCGATGCCGTCCTTTGCGACGTCCATGAAGAAATAGCGGCCATGGGCGAGGCCGTCATTCACCTCCTGCAGCGTGTGGACGATGAAGTTGACCGGCGTGCGCAGCGTCCTGGTGATCGACAGTTCGCGGATCAGCCGTTCGTCGGCCTTCGCCCAATATTGGACGCGGTCGGCCAGCCGCTTATCGTTGACGATGATCAGCAGGTCGAAATCGGACTGATAGCCCTTGGCCGTGTGCGGTTCGTCGACCCATCCGCCGCGCGCATAGCTGCCATAGAGAATGACCTTGAGGATGCGGCCCTGCTTCTTCCACTGCCTGGTCGCAAGGCTCGTCGCGTCCCCGAATTCCTCGAACAGGATCTGGACGACCCGCTCGAGCTCGCGTTGCTTTGTCGGGGGCAGGTGATCAAGGTCGGTACGCATCGGGAACAGAGTCGCCGGAAATGCGCGCCGTGCCAAGTCTTTTCGCGCAAATCGGGTTCATGATGGACCAGTTTTTCGGTGCAGTCGCACCAGATCGGGGACACGGCGCTGGCGCCGCGCGTGATAGGTCCTGATGCGGTGTCCGAACGTCGCAGGGTCGCCCCGGCTCAGCGACGCGTCGATCGCGTCGAGCTCCTCTTGCGTCCTGTCGATCAGCATGGGCTCGATGCGCCGGACGACCTGCAGGCGGTCATTTGCCCTGACCATCGCTGCCGTCACCTGGCTGTTGCCGCCGGTGCGGGCGGCCCGCTCGAACAATTCGGCCGCGGCCACCGCAATGTCGCCGGGGGGCGGCCGATCCGCGCCCGGGACGGGCAGGGTGGTCAGCCGCCGCGTCGCGAGCAACAGGAGATGCTGCGTCCAGGCATAGAGGTCGCGCAGGTCGTCCTCGGTCAGGAGCGGCACGTAGAAGCCGTCGCCCGCGACCGCGTCGACCAGCCCTTCGCCGGTCAGCCGGGCGAGGATCTCGCGTACCGGCGTCACGCTGATATCGAGGTCGCTCGCGATGGTCGTTGCATCGAGGCGCTGCCCGGGACGGTAGGCGCCCCTCAGCAACGCTGCCTTGAACCTGTGGTAGCTGCGCTCGAGCACCTGGGCCGGGCTCATGCGCCGGCCTCCGGTCGAGGGGCTGCTCGGGGCTGCTCGCGCATATAGTCGGCGAGCATCGCCTGCTGGTCGGGCCGCAGCGCATCGACCGCGCCGATATGCTCGGGGATGTCGTTGCCGAGCAGGATCGACGGGCATTGCCCCTCGTAATTGCCGAGGTTCGGGCGATGCTGGCGGTAGCCGGCCAATGCCGCGAGCCCGGGCGGGAAGGTCCGCGCGATCTCGGGCGGATAGGCCAGCCATTGATTCTCGTAAGGCTTCAGCCAGCCCAGCGAATAGCCGATCACCATGCCGCGCCTGATGTCGCGGCTGAGATTGGCGCCGGCGCCGTGCAGCGCCGAGCCGAGGAAGACGAGCGCCGAGCCCGGTTGCATCTCCGCGGCGATCGACGGCGCATGCTCGTCGACCGTCGCCGCATGGGCGCCGTGGCTGCCGGGCCAGACCCTGGTCGCGCCATTGTCCGCCCTGAACTCGGTGAACGGCCAGATCACGTTGACCAGATATTCGGCCTCGCCGCAGGGCACGCGCCACATGTCCTGGTCGCGGTGCGGCAGCTGCGCCGGCGCGCCGGGATGCACCTCGATCGCCTGGGCGACGTTCAGCTGTACCGTGTCGCACCACGGGCCGAGCATCTCCTCGACCACCGCCAATATCAACGGGTGCTGCACGAACGCGGCGGCATGCGGTGAGCGGGCGAGCAACCGCCCGAACCGCTTGGTGTGTTCGCCGTAAAAGCCGCCCTGGCAGAAAGGCGTGCGCGCGAACACGGGCGCGAGGTCAGCCTCGAGGGCGGCGACCGCTCGCGTCGGAACGGCGTCGGGGATGATGCAATAGCCGTCGGCCTTGAGGCGCGCGCTCCACGCGCTGGTCGTATCGTTTTTGGCGTGAGTCATCTCGAATTCCCTCGTTCAGGCGGCGGCGCGGGTGGGCGGGGCGCCAAGCACGGCGTCGCCGCGCATGCCGGCGGCGGCGAGCAGGCCGGGTGTGGTCTCGTCGATATCGATCCTCAGCGCCCCGAGCAGCCGACCGTCGCTCTCGCGCGGCAGGCCGAGCGGCGCGCAGCGCCAGCCAAAGGCAAGGATCTGCTGCAGCCACCCCATTTCGGCGATCGCGCTATAGGCGGTGATCCCCGCCGCCAGCGCGTGGTCGACGAGCGCCGTGACCAGCGTGTCGCGCACCCGGCGGCGCTCAGCCGCCCGCAGGTCCCGGTCGAGGCAGAAGCGGGTGATCTCGAAGACGCTCGGGCCGCGGGGCGGCGCATCCTCGCACAGCGCCGGATAGAGGCTGTCGAGCAGATGGGGGCGATCGGTCGGGAGCAGCCGCGCCGAACCGAGATGGTTCCCCCGCGCATCGGCAAGGACCAGATAGACCGCGTGAGCGTCGTCGAACTGGTCGATCTCGTACCGGCCGTTAAGGACCGGCACCTCCCATTTCAAAAGATCGACGAACACCCGTTTGCGGGCCTCGAACATCGATCGCAGGACGGTATCGGGTACAGCGCCGGTCTCGTGCCGGTGAACGTGAAGCATGGTCGAAATCCTCTCGTGCACGGTGCAGCGAGAGTGGGTCGGATGGGTCTGGCCGCGCCATTCCCAGAAAAGGGGATGTCAGCGCTTCAGCACATCTGTGAAGCTGATCGATCCGTCGAACAGCGCCCGCACGGCGAGCGACGTGCGCCTCTGGACCCCGTAGCGTTCCAGGGCGAGTTTCAGGTGGCGGATGACCGTTTCCTCGCTGATGCCGAGGATACAGCCGATCTCCCAATTGCTCTTGCCGCGCGCCATCCAGAGCACGCAGTCGCGCTGCCGGTCGGTCAGGACCGGCCTCGGCGCGGCGTCGATGCTGCGCACGGACCAGAGACACCGCGCGCGCTCGAACGCGAAGGCACCGATGAGCTGGGCAAGCGGCAGCATGGCAATCGGAATTTCCCGATCCGCGTCGTTGGCGAACGTGCAGGAGCCACGCGCCTCGCCCGGCACATTCGCCGGGATGGTGAAGCCTTCGCCGATACCCTGCTCACGGCCAAGTTCGAGGATCCGCCGGTCCTGGCTGGTGAGCGGGATCATCTCCGCCATACGCGACCAGCAAAAGCCGACGCTGGTCACATGGCTCGCACGGTGCACCGGATCCGAGACGCCGAGCGCGTTCGTGTCGTAATAGTCCACCCAGTGCGCCGGATAATTGTGAAGCCGGATTGCCGCTTCGGGTGCCCGGGCGATATCGACATGATGAGTCAGCGCGAAGAACTGGAACCCCATCTGGCCGCTGATCATCGACAGGGCGATCCGCAGATCGTCCTGGCTTTCCGCTGAAGTGATCATGCCGACCAGCTCCAAGCCGGTCGAAACCATGCCCATCGGGCCCCGACCCGACCACGGGCGACGTCTCGAGCGTCAGCAACCCGCGATCGCCCCTTTCTCCCTGTCCAGCGCGCGTGCCGCCGGTTTCTCACGCCGACGGCACCCGCAACGAGAAATATCGTTGCTTCGTAGAATCTTGCGCGGCAGTTTGCATCGCCGAAATCCGGCAACCGCATCCCATTTGGTTGTATTGCCGAAACGAGTTCGCGCGAGTGCCCGATTCCACGGCTCCGGGTCGCGGACTTTGGGAGGCGGTCGGGCCGCAGTAGGCGGCCGGGATTGAGAACCATGCTGCGAGACATGGGCCGACGCCTTTGGCCGCGCGCGGCTTGGACATGGGCGTCGGCATCCCGGCCGCCTGCCGGCAACGGCGCCGATGGGCTATCCGGTATCCAGCAGCAGCGTTGACGGTCCCGGATGCGGTCGCCAGCAGCCTGCGTCAACGCGATGCGTAACCGCTTGCGGTGGCAATCTGGCCGGCTGCGAGCGGCGAAGAGCGCGGAATCATCGCATCCGAAATGGCGCCTTGTTCCTGGTTGCCTTCCCTCCGCGGCGGACCCTCTCTGTCTCGACGCCGGGCGACGGACCTCTCCCTGACAAGTTGCATGGGCCTTGGCGCTTCGCCGGAAGGCGGGAGCCCGGATCGTCGCGTAGATCCTGTTTCCCTCGACGGCTGGGCGTCGGGACCGATCGCCTTCACCGAAAGGCCGCCGGCGACCGGCAATGCAGCGCGGCGGCTGACGAGGTGGCCGGGCGGGTCTCTCCGTTCTGGCTGGATCGTAAGTTATTCGTTCAATGGATTATAATAAGATTCCCGGACAGGAACGATGAGTTGCGACGGGATGCCGCACATAGGTGATAGGACAGGGGTGGCGCCGCAAGGCGGGACGGCATTCGGTGCCGGTTCGTCTGCATGGCCCTGCGGCAAGTCCTCGCTCCGGGCCGCACCACGCCGGCCGTGATGGAGGACAGCCGGCTTGGCCCGCGAGAATCTCATCGTCGCTGCGTTCAGGCGCCAGGCGGCCGGCTGCCGGACCCTCGAAGATCTCGGTTCCCTGATCGCCGAGGCGGCGCCGGAGGCGGGTTTTCGTTTCTTCGCCCTGAGCCGTGTGACGAACAATGTGGCCGGCGAACCGCGCCTCCATTCGATCGACAATTATCCGCAAAGCTGGACCGAAAGGGTCGTGGCCCGGCAGCTGTTTCTCCATGATCCGGTGCTCGAGGCCGGCAGAACCGCGATCGGCGGATTTCCCTGGTCTGATCTTGGTCGCCATGTCCGGTTGAGTGCCGAGCAGCGTCTGATGCTCGCAGATGCCTCTCGTGCGGGCTTGCGCAACGGATTCACGGTCGCCGCCCAGATACCCTTCGAGCCGCGCGCGACCTGCACGCTCGCGACGACGCGCGCGGCGCCGATAGCCACGTGGCGTGCGCAGACCGCGGAATTGCTTGGGCTCGAGGCATTGCGGGTCGCGCGCCGGCTGGGTGGCGCGCCGCCCTGTCCCCGAGACTTGCATTTCAGCCGGCGCGAGACGCAGGTCCTGGACCTGCTTGTCGCTGGCAAATCCTACTCCGTGATGGCCGACCTTCTCGGCATCAGCCACAACACCGTTAAAGTCTATGCCGGCGCGGTCCTCGCCAAGCTCGGGGTCGCGGACCGGACCCGCGCTGCCGTGCTCGCGGCCGCCTGGGGCCTGGCGGCGTTCGACCCGTCAATTCCCCCAGCTGGGTGAATATCATCCCCGGGGCGAGGCTGGCCTTGTCTTCCGAACGCTGTTTGGGAGGAACGGGGACCATGGTGCATTCATGCAGTAATTCCGCAGTCGCCCGGAATCGCACGCCCATCGGAGGCTGAGGCAGGGGCAGGGGCAGGCATCGACCTGAGCCATGGCCTGCGACGGTCTTCCGGACTGGCGCGACGGCGAGGCCTATCGCTGGCTGTCGGGTGCCGATCGCACGTGCTTCGCATGGGAATGGCTGCGCCGCGACGAGGCTTATCGGCGGGGATTTTCCGAAAATGCACCGCCATCGGGGTTCGGATTGCACGCCATGGTCGATCCGGCACTGGACGGGCGCACGTCCCGGCCTGTCTGGCGAAGGGCGATCGACCGGTCGGTGCTGGTCGCTGACGTGGAAGCTGCGGGTTGCGACCTTTTCGAGCTGGGCAGGGTCGCGCGGTTCGCCACCATCGTGACGAGTGCCGAAGGCGAACATATCCTCCTGTCGGACGGACTGCGCTCGGTCCGGTTCGATCTCCTTTCCGGTTCGGTGCGTTCGGGCCCGGTCGCCTTGCGGTGGCAGCTGGCCGGCCTGTGGTCGCTGATGCCCGCCTTGACGGCATTGCGGCAACTCATCGCCCTGGCCGGTTCCGGCGCCTTCTCTGCTTCACTGCATCCGCGCGAGCGCCGGGCGCCCCGATGGATCGCGACACTGCGGGTCCGGGACGCGCGCGCCGCCGGCGCGACGGCGCGGGAGATGGCTCGTGAACTGTTCGGCGAAGCAGTCGTCGGCGCGAGCTGGCGCGTCGATGCCGCGTCCTACCGGCTTAGGATTCAGCGCCTCGTCGCCCTGTCCAGGCAGCTCTCCGAAGCCGGGCCGGGAGTGCTGCTCGATTCCTAGGCGTCAAAACTGTTGCAGCGCGGCGTCCACCGATCGACCGCGGAACTCGAAGCCGATATCGCCGCCTTCATCACCGCTCACAATGAAAACCCCAAACCCTACAAATGGGTCAAATCCGCAGACGAAATCCTCGCCTCCGTTAAGCGGTTCTGTCAAAAGACAATGAGCCCAACTTCGGATTCAGGTGACTAGATCTCCAGCGACCGCAATGGCCTTGCGCAACCCCATTGTTGGCCGTTTGTCCCCCGCATGCTTCGTTCTCCGGCCGAATGGCGCAGCGCTCCGGCAGCAGTTGTTCAAATCTCGTTGCGTGCCATCAGTCCCGCGATGTGATCGGACTGGCGAATGGCGAGGGCGACGATGGTGAGGGTCGGATTCTCCGCCGCGCTTGTGGTGAACTGGCTGCCGTCGGACACGAACAGGTTCTTTACCTCGTGCGTCTGGCCCCATTTGTTGACCACGCCGTCCTTCGGCTTCTCGCTCATCCGGTTAGTGCCCAGATTGTGGGTCGAGGGATAAGGCGGCGTCAGGATGGTGCGCCTGGCGCCCACGGCCTCGTAGATCGCCGCTCCCTGGCGATAGGCGTGGGTGCGCATCGAATAGTCATTGGGATGATCGTCATAATGGACATTGGGAATCGGCATGCCGAACCGGTCCTTCTCGGAGCCTAGGGTAACGCGGTTGTTCGCCTGGGGAAGGTCCTCGCCGACGATCCAGAGGCCCGCCATATGATCGTAGCTGTCGAGCGCCGACGAGAAATCGCGGCCCCATGCGCCGGGGCTGAGGAAGGCGGCCGTGAACGGCACGCCAAGGGAGATGGTTTCCATCTCGAACCCGCCGACATAGCCGCGCCTCGGATCGTTATGGGCTTCGTCACGCACGATGCCGGCCATCGTCGTGCCGCGATACATATGCACGGGTTTGTCGAACGTCGCGTAAACCGATCCGGTGGTATGGCGCATATAGTGGCGACCGACATGACCCGCGCCGTTCGCCAGCCCGTCCCTGAACAGGTTGCTCGCTGAATTCAGGAGCAGGCGCGGACTTTCGATGGAATTGCCCGCGACCGCGACGACGCGCGCCTTCTGCAAAGACATCTTGCCCGTGCTGTCGGCATAGACCACGCCCGTCACCTTGCCGCGGGAATCGTGCTCGATGCGGATGACCTGCGCGTCGGAGCGGACCTCCAGCTTGCCGGTCGCCTCTCCCTTCGGAATTTCGGTATAGAGCGTCGACCATTTGGCGCCAGACTTGCAACCCTGGAAACAGAAACCGATCTGCTGGCAACTGCCGCGCCCATCGCGCGGCTGGCTGTTGATCGACATGTTGCCGGTATGGAAGTCCTTGTAGCCGAGCCTCTTCGCGCCGGCGGCCAGGACTTTGTAGTTGTTGTTCCCGGGCAGGCGCGGAATGCCGTTGGTCCCGGTCGTTCCCATCTTGTCTTCGGCCTTGGCATACCAGGGTGCCATCTCTTCGGCGGTGATCGGCCAGTCAAGCAAGGCGGCGCCCGGGATGTCGCCATAGGTGGAACGCGCCTTCCACTCATGGTCCTGGAACCGCAGCGAGGCGCCCGCCCAATGGGTGGTGGTGCCGCCGACCGCCTTTACGATCCAGGCGGGAAGATTCGGGAAATCCTTCGCCACGCGCCAGCTTCCCGACGTGGTGCGCTTGTCGCGCCATGCGAGCTGGGCGAAGCTTTCCCATTCGTCGTTGACGAAATCCTGGATCTCGTAGCGGCTGCCTGCCTCGAGGCAGACGACCTTGACGCCCTTCTGGGCAAGTTCGTTCGACAGCGTGCCGCCGCCGGCGCCTGAACCGATGACTACGACGACGCTGTCGTCGTTGAGGTCGAACTTGGTAGCCATGTGCTTATCCTCCTCCTGTCGGGCCGCGGTCAGGCGGGCAGCCAATCGATGTCGTTGAAGCCCCGGTGAATGTATCCGCCTTGCTCGGCCGAGGAGCCCTCGTAGCCAAGCATGGTCCACACTTCGGGCTGGTTGTAGAGCGCGGTGACCATCTCGGAGCGCATCCGCACGAAGAAGGGACTGTCTTCGATCGAGCGTAGCACGGCGACGCGGTCCGTTTCGGCCGCGATCGCCGCATAGGGGCTGCCTTTCAGCGTGAGGGCAGCCGCATCGAGCGCTGCAACACCATCGGACAGCAAGGCTTTGTTAGCGGCGTTGGCCGCGACGGACTTGTCGATGGCCGTGACGGCGTTCTCGTAATAAGCGTCGGCAAGCCGATCATGCGGATAGAGGTCGCGCGCGACCTTCACGAGGGTTGGGGCTGACGCGGGCGTCACGGACTTTAGTGTTGCCGCAAAGGCGCCGCCGTCCGACAATGTCCCGACGACTCCGGCCAGTGCTACGGCGCCGGCGGAGCGGCCGAGAAAGTCCCTTCTGCTCAGTTTGACGGCTTTATCGACGAGTCTCATGTGCCTCTCCACAGGTTTTTTTGTTGTGGCGATGTTAGGGATGCTGTTCAGCGGTATCGTCCGTGTTTTTGCAGCACTTCGATCTTGTATCCGTCCGGATCGATGATGAAGAAGAAGCGGGCCATCAGCGCTCCCTCCCGGAGGAACTCCTTGATGGGCAGCGGCTCCAGGCCGGCGGCGCCCATCCGCGCATGTTCTGCGTCGAGATCATCTACCGCAACGGCAACATGGCCATAGCCGTCACCATGCATATAGGGCTCGGCCCGGTCGTGGTTGACCGTGATCTCAATCTCCATGTCGTTCTCCGGGTTCCGCAAATAGACGAGCGTGAAGCCGTCGAACGGAAATCGGTCCGCGATCTCGAGGCCGAGAGCATCGCGATAGAAAGCGAGCGATCTCTCCTCGTCGAGGACGCGGATCATGGAGTGAATTATCTTGGCCATATCGGGCGTCGCCTCGTTTACTTGCCGGTGGAGAGGAAGGTGACGATCGCCTTGCGCTTTGCCGGGTCGACCTGCCGATAGTTCATGAAACTCCCCGCGACGGTAGCGCTGGAGTCCGTGAGCCACCGATCGATGTTCGCGGCATTCCATGTCATCGAGCTGCTCTTGAGCGCCGGCGAGTAGGCGAAGCCGGCCTGTTTGCCGGCGGTCTTCCCGATAATGCCCGCAAGCGACGGGCCGGCACGGACCTCACCCGGCTTCACCGAATGACAGGTCCCGCATTGCTGGGTGAACAGGCGGGCACCCGATGGAGGTTCGGACGCCGGCACCGTCTGCGCATGGACCATATGGGCCGCTGTGAGCAGGCGGAGGACGAGGCCGAACCTGACGAGCTTCCGGCGGTGGCGGTAGAGGGCGGGGTACATGATTTCCTCTCGATCATTCTTGATATCCGGCCGGTGCGCGGCCCTGCAGAACCTCTCCGCAAGGCTCGTGCCAATCGCGGCGATGCAGGCTGGGGAGTGGCCCGGCGCGCCCGAAAAGGCCCGGTATGTCCCAATGCCGCGGTGACCAGCCGGGGCCTGGCGGCCGTTCCACGGAACATGCGTGCGTCACCCGTGCGACACATTTGTGTCAGGCACTGTCGCATCCCCGGGACGGACGTCGGGCCAGGCCATGCTCCGATCGCCGTGAAATGGCGCCTTTCAGGATTTGGCACGCCTTTTGCGCAGCGGATTTGGGCGGCGGCGGTGCTCGATCATCCGCAGAGCGAATGAAGGCACGCCGCCATAGCCGAGCTGAAAATGCCCGACGACCGAACGGGCTGAGGGAGATCACAGATGACCGAGGCACTAACGCTCAACAAGATCACAAGCCAGAAAGGCATTGGTATCGGCGAGGCTACTCGTCTGATCGCCGACCTGGGCTGGACACCGTCCTATGTGCAGGACGCGATGGCGTTTCCGACCGACTACAAGATCACCAAGTCGCCGCGTGATCCGATGAAGCAAGTGCTGCGATCCTATTTTCCGATGCAGGAAGAAAAGGACAATCGCGTCTATGGCGCGCTCGACGCCGCGCTGCGCGGCGACATGTTCCGCAACGTCGAGCCACGCTGGATCGAGTGGATGAAGCTGTTTCTGGCGATCATCCCCTTTCCGGAGATATCGGCCGCGCGCTCCATGGCGACGCTCGGACAGCTTGCCCCCGGCGATCACCTCCGGACCGGTTTCACCATGCAGATGGTCGATGAGTTCCGCCATTCCACAATCCAGATGAACCTGAAGAAGTGGTACATGGAGAATTATATCGATCCCGCGGGATTCGATATCACCGAGAAGGCGTTCGGCAAGTGCTACGCCACGACCATCGGGCGGCAATTCGGTGAAGCCTTCCTGACCGGCGATGCTATCACGGCATCCAACATCTATTTGCAGGTCGCCGCCGAGACGGCCTTCACCAACACGCTGTTCGTCGCCATGCCGTCGGAGGCCGCCCGCAATGGCGATTATGCCCTGCCGACGGTGTTTCTTTCGGTGCAAAGCGACGAGAGCCGTCATATCGGCAACGGCCACTCGATGCTGATGTCGGTGCTAAAGGAGCCGGACAATCACCTGCTGCTGGAGCGCGATATCCGCTACTCCTTCTGGCAGAACCACATGATCGTCGACGCCGCGATCGGCACGATCATCGAATATGGCACCAAGAACCGCGACAAGAACAAGGAGAGCTACGCGGAACTTTGGCACCGCTGGATCTTCGAGGACTATTATCGCACCTACATGCTGCCGCTCGAGAAATACGGCATCAAGATCCATCATGACGACGTTCACGACGCTTTCGATTCGATCGTCAAGAAGGGCTATGTCCACAAGGTCGCCCAGTTCTTCTCGGCCGGCTGGTGGGCCAATTTCTGGCGCATCGAGGCGCAGACCGAACGCGACTTCGAATGGTTCGAGTCGAAATATCCGGGCTGGTACGGCGAGTTCGGCGCCTGGTGGGAAAATTACGAGAAACTCTCCAAGCCCGGCAGCGAGCTGATCACCTTCGCTGACACCGGCTATGTCTATCCGCATCGCTGCTGGTCGAGCCTGGTGCCCGCCGTCATCCGCGAGGACTTCTGCGTGGACGAAGTGGACGGCGAGCTGTTCACCTATGCCAGCGAGGTCGACCGCTGGACTCACAAGGAGGCGTTCGCGGGCGAATATAAGGGTCGCCCGACGCCCGCCATGGGCCGCTTTTCCGGCCGACGGCAATGGGAGGAAGTCTATGACGGCTGGGACGTCGCCGACGCCATCGCCGACATGGGCTTCGTCCGTCCGGACGGCAAGACGCTGATCGCGCAGCCGCACATGTCGTTCGAGGAGAAGGATATGTGGACCCTCGACCATGTCCGGGGTCACACCATCCGCAGTCCGTTGCTCGGCCTGCGCCAATTGTCGCCCGAGGCTCGGGCCAAACATGTCGAGGACTATCGCAAGGGATTCACGATCCGCCGGATCTGATCTCTCACCGATGGGTCGGGGAGGCGGGATATCCTGCCCCCCGAGTCCGCAGCGAACGCCTCGCGGAGAATGAACATGGGACAGGAAATGCTTAAGCCAAGGCCCGCGGTGTACAGTGTGCGCCTTGAGCCGGTCGGAATCGACATGGAAGTGGAGGAGGGCGAGACCGTGCTCGACGCCGCGTTCCGCCAAGGAGTGGCGCTCCCCCATGGCTGCAAGGAAGGGCAATGCTCGGCCTGCAAATGCATCCTCGTCGAAGGCGATGTGGAGATGCTCAAATATTCCACATTTGCCCTCTCCGATCCCGAAAAGGAGAGTGGCCAGGTGCTGCTGTGCCGCACTGTCGCCTACAGCAATATCGAAGTCGAGCTGCTCAACTATGACGAGGACCTGCTGAGCCGGTCGATCGCCGTCCGGGACTTTGCGGGAAAGCTCGTCCTGGTCGAGCCGCTGACCCACGACATCGTCCGGATCGTGATCGATCTCGAACAGCCGATGAAGTTCTGGGCCGGGCAGTTCGCCGACCTGACGCTCCACGGCGCGCAGATCACGCGATCCTATTCGATGGGCAATCCGCCGAGCGAACCCAACCGGCTGGAGTTCATCATCAAGAAATATCCGGGCGGCGCTTTTTCCACCGCGATCGGGAAAGCGCAGATCGGCGACACGCTCACGATCAAGGGCCCCTATGGCACATGCTTCCGCCGCGAAGAGCGCGAAGGGCCGATGATCCTCATCGGAGGCGGTTCCGGCATGGCGCCTTTGCTCTCGATCCTGATGGACCAGGCGGCGAGCGGAGAGAGGCGGCGCGTGCGCTTCTTCTATGGTGCTCGCACCGCCAAGGATCTGTTCGGGCTCGAGATTTTCGCCGAGCTGGAAGCGCGCATGCCCGATTTCAAGTTCATTCCGGCCTTGTCCGATCCCTCGGGCGATGGCCGGTGGACCGGAGAGACCGGCTTTATCCACGAGGTGCTGCGCCGTCACCTGTTCGACATGGACGATATCGAAGAGGCGGACGCCTATAGTTGCGGCCCGCCGCCGATGATCGATGCGGCCCTGCCGGTCCTCCAGATCGCAGGTGTCGATGCAGCGCGCATCTATTTCGACAAGTTCACACAAGCAACGCCGCTGTGAGGCGATCGAACTGAAGGATGAGGGAGGTCACGATGTCAGTACAGGCTCTACAAGCGGACCAGAAATCGGCCGCCGCGGGCGCGAAGACCTTTCCAGGGTCGGACAGCCGCCAGTATAATTATTACGAACCCAAGGGCCGCAGGGCGACCCATTATGAGGACGTCACCGTCGACGTCCAGCCGGATCCCGAACGCTATTTGCTCCAGGACTGGATCATTTCGTTCGGCGATGGCACGCCCACTTATTCCAAGGAATGGACCGCCATCAGGAGCACCGACTGGCACATATACCGCGCGCCCGATCAGGAATGGGAACGCACTCATTATCAGCGCCAGTCCACCATCTGCGGCATGGTCAAGAACGTGGTCGACAATGCCCGGCGCGCCGGCGCGCCCCAGCGTTTCGACAAGGCCTGGGTGAAAGTGCTGCAGGATCATCTCGGTGCCTTCAAGCACGCCGAATACGGCCTTGGCACCGCCCTGATGCACGCCCAGCGATACGGCTATACCCAGATGATCAACAACGCGATCCTGACCAACTCTTCGTACAAGCTGCGTCTGGCGCAGGATCTGACGCTGTATATCGGCGAGATCGCACTCGACATCGACGGCCTCGACGTCGACGCGGGCAAGCGCAACTGGCTCGAGAACCCGGTGTGGCAGAAGACGCGCGAGCTTGTGGAATCCGCGCGCGGGGCCAACGATTTCCTCGAACAATATTTCATCGTGAATGTCATGTTCGAGCCGCTCGTCGGCGAGTTGTTCCGGTCCGGCTTCATCATGCAGGTCGCCGCGGCCCAGAACGACTATTCCTCTCCAGCCGTCATTTCGGCGGCGGAAGCCGATTATGAGCGCAACCTCGCCAACACGGTCGAGTTGTTCGCGCTACTGGTCCGCGATCCGGCCCATGGGGAAGCCAATCGGCAGGTGCTGCGGGGCTGGTTCGACAAATATTCGCCCATCGCCACCCAGGCCGCGCTGGATCTTCAGCCAATCTGGTCGCAGCCCCGCGTGAAGGCTGCACAATTCGCCGAAGGTTACGCGTCCGCGATCAACCGCCTTCAGGCGATCGTGTCGGAAATCGGTGTTTTCTCGATGCAGGTGCCGGCACCGGAACTGCAGGTCGCGGAGGCTGCCGAATAATCGGCTCAAGGAGAGGACCCAGGAAATGGCCGTTACCACCGAGCAGCAACTGTTCACACCGCTCAAGGACATCACCCACCAGCGCACGATATCGCACCAGTGCGGCGTGACGATGAACGACTGTGTCGAGGCGCGTTGTATCGCCGAGATCATGGAAAGACGTCCGGGGATCAAGGTGACGTATCTTCCCGCGATGATCCGGGTCGACGGCGAGGGGAAGATCGTCTTCGACATGGGGGAGATCGGGGAGGCGTTGGGTCGGGAAATGACCCCGCACATCTTCGAGATCTCCACGTCCACCCATTATGGCCGGATGGTGATGATCGACGAGAACACCGTCGTCCTGTTCGGCGATATGGACGAAGCGCTGCAATATGAATGACTGACGGCGCCCTGACGGCCCAGTCGTCGGGGCGCCCAACCCGTTTCACCACGATAACGATCCGCCGCGACGAAGCGCGGACGTGCAGGAGAAGATAGATGGCCAAGATCATGCTCTACGATGCCGAAGCCCGCGCCGCGCTGGCTCGTGGTGTCGACCAGCTCTCTCGCGCGGTCGTCGGCACGCTTGGCCCCAAGGGGACCAACGTCATCATGGACCGCCCGATCGGCACGCCTTTGGTGTCGCGTGACGGCGTCAGTATCGCGGCGGAGATCGAACTGCCGTGTCGCTTCGAAAATCTGGGTGCGCAGATCGTTCGCGAGGTGTCCGCCCAGACCAACGAGATCGCAGGCGACGGCACCACGACCGCGACCGTGCTGGCCAATGCGCTCATCCAGGATGGCGTGCTGCTGGTCGAGCGCGACCACAAGGCGATCAACGTCGTCTCCGGCATCGACCAGGCCCGCGATATCATCATCAAGGAGTTGCGCGACAGCGCGCGGCCGGTCCGGCAGGGCGAATTGCGCATGGTTGCCAATGTCGCCTCCACCGAGGCGGTGCTTGGCGAACTGATTGCCGAGGCCCTGGAACGGGTCGGTCCCGAAGGTGTCATCCATGTCGAATATGCGCTTCCCGGCTCGCCGACGCGGCTGGAGGTGGATGAAGGACTGGTGCTGGACCGGGGCTTTGTGTCGCACCACATGGCGACCGATCCGTCGAGCCTGGCCGCCGAGCTGGATAACCCCGCGATCCTGCTCACCGACCACAAGGTTCCCGTAGCAGAGCCGATCCTGCGCATTCTGGATCAGTTGAAGGACAGCGGGCGCCCCCTGCTCCTCATCGCCGACGAGATCGCGCCGGATGTCATCGCCGCGGTCATGCAGGCCCGCATCCAGGGACGTGGCACGGTCGTCGCGATCAACCCGCCCGAATTCGGTCATTGGCGCAAGGCGATGATGGAGGATCTGGCGATCATGACCGGAGGCCGGGTAATCGCCCGAGACCTTGGCGGCCGTATCGAGGATGTGACGCTCGGAGATCTGGGCAATGCCACACGCGCGCATATCTCCGCTTCGGCGACCGTGATCCTTGGCGGCAATGGCGACCAACCCCTGATCGAGGGGCGCAGGCGTCTGGTCCAGAAACTCTGGGACGATGCTCCCCAGAACATCGAGCGCGACAAGTTCGCCGACCGGCTTGCCAAGCTTACGCGCGGGACCGCCGTGCTTCTTGCGGGCGGCGCGACGCCGGTCGAACAGAAGCGCACCGCCCAGCTTCTGGAAGACGGCCTGAACGCAGCCAGAGCAGCGCGCGACGAAGGCGTGGTAGCCGGGGGCGGCACGGCGCTCGTCCAGGCTGCCTTCAAACTCGATCCGCTGATCGAGCGGACATTCGATGGTGAACAGGTCGGCGCCATGCTTGTGCGCCATGCGATCAAGCAGCCGTTAGCGATCATCGCCGCGAATGCCGGCCAGGATGGCACAGCCATCGCGGCACGGGTTGCGGCGGGGGTGCCGGGGTTCGGATACGACGCGAAAAGATGCGACTTCGTCGACATGTTCGATGCCGGCGTCATCGATCCCGTAAAGGTGACCTGCGCGGCGCTCGAGAATGCAGTCTCAGTGGCGAAGCTGATCCTGACGACTCATTCGCTGGTCGTCGACCTTCCCGAGGGCGTAGATCCGACTGCCGGACCCGCACGTGGCGGCGGCGCCGAGCTCTACGGCCGGGCGTGATCGGAAGCGGATCGGCATCCCCCCGCCTGAGCCGCTCCGCTCCGAGGGGTGCTTCCCACGACCCCGCATGGGAAGCACCCCATTTGTCAAATGGCCAGGGGGAACAGCATGGATATCCAGGGGGGAAACAACATGGATATGACGCCTGATCGCTATGACGACGTTTATAGGCAACTCGCCGGTGTCATCCCGTCGTTGCGGCTGATTACCGATCCTTTGAGGACGCTTGCCTATGGTACCGATGCGAGCTTCTATCGGCTGATTCCCAGGATCGTGGTGCTCGTCGAGAGCGAAGCGGAGGTTCGCCACCTCCTGTCGGTTGCGCGCATGCATGCTACGCCGATTACCTTTCGCGCGGCGGGCACCAGCCTTTCCGGCCAGGCCATCAGCGACAGCATATTGATGGTGCTTGGCGACGGCTGGCGAAAAAGTGAAGTGGCCGCTGACGGCGCGACCATCCGGCTGCAGCCCGGCGTCATCGGCAGCACCGCCAACCGGCTGCTCGCCCGTCACGGCCGCAAGATCGGCCCGGATCCGGCCTCCATCGCCACGGCGAAAATCGGTGGGATCGCCGCCAACAACGCCAGCGGCATGTGCTGCGGCACCGCGCAGAACAGCTACCACACGCTCGTAGCCATGCGGCTGATCCTGGCCGATGGCACGCTGCTCGACACTGGCGATCCTGAAAGCCGCGCGGCCTTTGCACGCAGCCACGGTGCGTTGCTGGAGCGGCTGCGGCAAATGGGCGAAGCGGTTCGGGCAAATGCCGTTTTGGCGGAGCGCATCGCCCGCAAGTTCTCGATCAAGAATACGACCGGCTACGCGCTCAACGCGCTGGTCGACTTCACCGACCCGGTCGACATGCTGCAGCATCTGATGATCGGATCGGAGGGTACGCTGGGTTTTATCGCCGAAGTGACGCTCGCCACCGTTCCCGACGCGCGCTTCAAGGCGAGTGCGTTGTTGCTGTTTCGCGACGTCGCCGCCGCGGCCCGTGCGGTCGCGGCGTTGAAGACGACGCCCGTTGCCGCCGCCGAGCTGATGGATCGCGCCTCGCTCCGCGCGGTGGAGGGGAAACCGGGCATACCCCCCAATATCGGGAAACTGGGATCGGATGTCGCCGCGCTGCTCGTCGAAACCCGGGCCGATGATGCCACCACACTCGCAGCCCAGATCGAGACTCTGACCGCAGCCCTGGCCGGTCATGACGCGATCGCGCCGATATTGTTCGACAGCGATCCGGCGATCACCGACGCCTATTGGAAAATCCGCAAGGGCCTGTTTCCGGCCGTCGGCGCGATGCGCCGTCCGGGAACCACGGTGATCATCGAGGATGTCGCCTTCCCCGTCGAGCATCTCGCGTCCGCCGCCAGCGCGCTGCAACGGCTCTTCGATATCCACGGCTATGACGAAGCGATCCTTTTCGGCCACGCGCTGGAGGGCAATCTCCATTTCGTTTTCACCCAGGATTTCTCGTCTCCCGAAGAGGTCGAGCGCTATCGCCGGTTCATGGACGACGTCGTCTCGATGGTGGTCGGTCGTTTCGACGGCTCGCTCAAGGCCGAGCATGGCACCGGACGCAACATGGCCCCTTTTGTCGAGCGGGAATGGGGTCCCCTGGCCTATGCGCTGATGGAGGAGATCAAGGCCGTGATCGATCCCGGAGCGCTGCTCAACCCAGGCGTCATCCTGAACCGTGATCCCCGTGCGCATGTGAAGCATCTGAAGCCCCTGCCGGTGACGGATCCGCTCGTCGATCAGTGCATGGAATGTGGCTTCTGCGAGCCGTCTTGCCCCTCCCACGGTTTCACCTTGTCGCCACGACAGCGCATCGTCGGGCAGCGCGAGATCGCAAGGCGTCATGTCTCGGGTGAAGACGCCGCGGAGTTCGAAAGGCTGTTCGCCTATGCCGGCGTCGATACCTGTGCGGCCTGCGGGCTGTGCGCCACTGCCTGCCCGGTCGGCATAGAAACCGGTCTGCTGATGAAGCAGAATCGTGGTGAGCAGTGCGGCCCCCTGACACGCCGTACCGGCGACGCCATTGCCGGCCACATGGACATGACCATGACAGCGGTGCGTGCCGGCTTTGGCGTAGCCGATGCCGCGGGACGTCTGGTTGGACGTGAGAGGCTGCACAGGCTCGCCGCCGGCGCGCGGCGCCTGTCGGGGAATCGAATGCCGCAAATGCCCCGGAACCTGCCCCGCCGGGCTCGCTTCGATGCGGCGGCACTGCCCGGACCCGAGATGCCGATTCCTGACGCACCTCGCCAGGAAAGCCTTCTCTATCTGCCAAGTTGCGTCAGCCGGGCGATGGGGCCTGCCGCCGGAGACGCCGATCCCCGCGCGCTTCCCGATGTCGTGCGGTCGCTCGCGGAGCGCGCCGGTCTGGCTGTCCGCTATCCTGCCCGCGCGGATACGCTGTGCTGCGGGATGCCGTGGGAAAGCAAGGGATTGACCGAAACGGCCGATGCGAAGGCCGACGAGATGCTCGATGCCATGGCAGATGATATCGGGGAGGCGGGCGCGATCCTGATGGACACCAGCCCCTGCGCCTTCCGGCTGCGCCGCCGTATCGCCGCAAGCGGGCGGTCGCTGGCCGTCCTCGACATCGCCGATTTCCTCCACGATCTGGTATTGCCGCGGGTCAACCTCGCGCCTGTCGACGTACCGGTCATGCTCCACGTTACCTGCAGCAGCCGTCGCATGGGCCTCGACGCCAAGCTCGTGGCCGTGGCCCGAGCATGCGCTTCACAGGTCGTCATGCCCGACGATGTCGGTTGCTGCGGGTTCGCGGGCGACAAGGGCTTCACGACGCCGGAACTGAACGATTACGCGCTGCGTCATCTTGCCGAGGCTGTGCCCAAGGGGTGCGGGGGCGGCTATTCGACTAGTCGGACCTGCGAGATCGGCCTCGCTGACCATGCCGGCATATCCTATCGATCCATCGCCTATCTGGTCGATGAAGCGATCCGGAACGCGATGCCGCAGCCTACTACCAAACCGCGGCAATGAGGTGTATCTGGTGTTTCTGCGAAATCCGTCTGAAAGAGGACTCGTAGCGAGTGAGAGGAGTTGGGGTTTGGACGTTGCGTCCCGAATGCCGGCAAACCTGGCCGTGAGGCGACCCATCGTGCGAGCGAGTCATTCTTCGCCCGATGAATGCGTCCGGCCTGACACCGGCAGCGCTGCGCCCAGTCATGCCGTCGTGCCCGTGTCGCACCCCATATCCGGGAGGGGATGGCATGAATGAATCCGCGTCAATGAACGACGGAAAATTCAGGACCGCTCTCCAAGTCATGGATGACAAGGATTTTGCCGTCACCAAGGCATGGGAGAATTTCGTCTCCGGTTCTTCCCTGGACCGCTCGCCGGTTCGTGACGTCGTCATCGATTCCTGGCAGCGCTGTCTCCAGTCCAAGGTCAACCTCGGCGTCGACATCGTTCCCCAGCTGGGCGGCGACAAAATCGGCTCGCTGCGCCGCAGGAACCGCGAACTTCTCCAGGCCGCCGCCCCGACGTTGGCCGAGGCTGCCGACGTCCTGGCGGGCACAAGCTCCCTGATGTTGATCACCGACCCGGAGGGCGTCGTTCTCGAATCCGTCGGTGACCGCCGGGCGGTCCATGCCGGGATGGATATCGCCCTTTCGCAGGGCGGCCAGTGGCAGGAGGGGAATGCCGGAACCAACGGCATCGGGACGGCATTGGCGATCGACCGGGCGGTGTTGGTCCATGCCGGCGAGCATTATTGCGAGGGCATCAAGAGCTGGAGTTGCGCGGGCGCGCCGATTCACGACCCGGTAGACGGGAGCATCATGGGCGTTCTCGATATCTCCGCCAAAAGGCATGAATCGAGCGCGCAGATGTTCGCCCTGGCCGTCGTGGCTGCCAGCCACATCGAACAGGCGCTGATGCGACTGACGGAAGCCCGACAGCTTCGCCTGATGGAAATGGGTCTCGAGTACAGCCAGCGTCATGCCGGCGATGGCCTGATCGCGATCGATGCGAAGGGGCGGATCGCGTATATGAGCCGCCTTGCGCAACGCATGCTCGGCGAGCGCATCGACAGCATCCTGCCCGAACTCAAGCGTGGCATGCGGCTGCTGGATAGCGCCGGCAGGCCCATGGGAAAACTGGTTTCCGATCTGCCTCGCGACTGGCTCCGCCCCTTGCTCGTTGACGGCGATGTCACCGGCCACCTGCTTGTCATACCGGCCCGAACCGTTTCCCGGCCCGTCCCCATCCCGCGCACCGTCGGCGACGAGGCGGATCCCGCGCGATCCCAGTTCGACAGCATCGTCGGGATCAGCGACGGCATCCGTCACGCGATTGCACAGGCGAAGCAGATCTCCGGGCTGAATGTGCCAGTGTTGATCGAAGGCGAGACGGGTGTGGGGAAGGAGCTGTTCGCGCGAGCGATCCATGGCCAGAGCTCGGTATCCCGCGGCCCGTTCGTCCCGTTCAACTGCGGTGCGGTTTCAAGGGAAATGCTCGCGAGCGAACTCTTCGGCTATGCCAAGGGCGCGTTTACGGGCGCGAGCACGGAAGGGCGCATCGGCCGCTTCGAGCAGGCTGATGGCGGTACCCTCTGCCTCGACGAAATCGGCGAATTGCAACTCGAACTCCAGCCCTATCTCCTGCGTGTGCTTGAAGAGGGCGTTATCTACCGGGTGGGCGACAATATTCCGCGACGCGTCAATGTCCGCCTCCTGGCGATGACCAATCGCGATCTCCGGGCGGAGGTTGCCGCGGGTCGCTTCCGGCTCGACCTCTATCACCGCCTCAGCGTGACGGCGATCGAGGTCCCCCCGCTGCGTCAGCGGTCGGGTGATCTTGAATGCCTGATCGAGTATTTCAATCCGCGTGTTGCCGATCGCCACAACCGCGAGCCGGTCCGTTTTACGAATGACGCAATGGCTCGGCTCAAGGCCTATTCCTGGCCGGGGAACGTCCGCGAACTTCGAAATGTCGTTGAACGTGGTATCCTGTTCGCCCGGGACGGCATTGCCGATGTCGACTGCCTGCCCAAAGAAATCGCGTGCGGCGACATTTCGCCGGCCGTGCCGGCATCAAACCGGCCCGATATTCCATCACTACAGGACAATTCCCTAGGCGGTGCGGAACAGGCAGCGATAAGCCAGGCAATGCGCGTGTCCGGCGGAAATCTTTCGGTCGCGGCAACGTTGCTCGGTATCTCGCGCAGCACGCTCTACCGCAAGATGGGGTACTACGGGATGAAACGGTCCGGACCGCTCGAATTGCCAGACCGAACCGGCATGCATTTCCCCGTGTGACCGACTAGATGTTTGATGCCACAGTGTGATGGTACGGCTGTCCACCATTCTTCCCTACGGGGGTTCCGGCACAAGCCAAAAACGGTGACGCCTCAACGCGACAACATGATATATATCTTGATATCTACCGAGATGAGATATATCAGGATAGGTATCAATCGCAGGAGGCGCGTATGGGATCCAGGACAGCCAAGCTCTTTGCCACCGGACGAAGTCAGGCGGTTCGGCTTCCCATGGAGTTCCGGTTCGAGGGGACGGAAGTGTTCGTTCGACGTGACTTGAAAACGGGTGATGTGATCCTCTCGTCGAGACCGGACTCATGGGACGGCTTGTTCGAGCTTTATGGCAAAGGGGACGTGCCCGACGATTTCATGGGGCCGAATGACCGTCAGCAGCCGCCTCAGGATCGCGATCCCTTCGAGGGTTGGAAGGAATGACCAGCTTCATGCTCGACACCAACATTGCAAGCCATGTCATCAGAGGCGACCGGCCGGAACTCGGCCACAAGCTGGCCTCCCTTCCGATGGAAGAGATCGTGATATCGGCCGTGACGGAGGGCGAACTGCTCTTCGGCCTGGCCAAGCGCAACTATCCCGCTGCTTTGACCGAACGCGTGCGGCAATTTCTTCTGCGCGTGGACGTGTTGTCCTGGGATCATGATGTCACGCGAACCTATGCCGATCTCAGGGCATCTTGTGAGGCGAAGGGTATCAACCTCGCACCACTCGACATGATGATAGCGGCCCATGCGGTTGCGGCCGGCGCCACACTGATCACAAGAGACAAGGCCTTCTCCCACGTTCCCGAACCGCTCGAAACCGATGACTGGGCCGAGCAGCACGACTGAGTCCATCAGATCGTTGCGGTGCGGTCATTGAGGCGACCGCACAGCTGTTCGAATACAAAAAAATCCCGACAAGGCCCGGGCGCGCGCCATCCGCGCGGCTTTTGGCGACCGTTGGCGGACGATTCGAGCGCCCCGACGCGGGTCTGCTGACAATTCCAGACACTGCCGGCGCGCCAATGATGGTTTTCCACGTGATTCACCGCCGCTTCGGCGATCGCCGACTCTGTGTCGGTCGGGCTGCCTGACACAATCTCCGCGCCGTTTCGCGGCCGATCCCGGGCGCGGCGGTTTCGGAGGCTGAGCCATGAAAATCGACAACGTTCCTCATACCAACCGCGTTCCTGCCGACGTTCGTGTCTGGCGGCACGGAGACCCAATGCCGGACTGGATCGTCGACGCAATGAACGGACCGGTTGCGGCAAATGGCACATTCCTGGTCAACGCGACCTTGGGGCGACAGCGCGTGCATCGCGGCAATGTCGTGGTGGAGCAGCTCGGCCAGATCTACACCTGTCCGTTAAGCGGCGCCCAATCGCTCATTCGCCAAAACGACATGGTCAAATCGGTAGCCTCGGATCCAAAGATGATCGTGGGGCCAGGGAAGTCCATCCGATCCTCCGCGCGGCAAAAAACGAAGGGCGCGGCGGGTTCCAATCGCCGCCGCTATCCCGCAGCCCGCGGCGCGCCGCCCAGCATCGAATGGGTCAACGTCGGCGACTTGCTGGTGGATGACGGCTACCAACGCTCCATCGATACAGCGCCATCTCGGCGCCTGATCTCATCAATAGCGTCCCATTGGGACTGGCGATTGTGCATGCCGCTGGCGGTGTCGCGCCGGGAGAGCGGCAAATACGACATTGACGGTCAACACCGGCTGGCGGCCGCAAAACTCCGCGGTGACCTGCCGCATCTGCCGTGTTGCGTCGGTACCTATGCCGGGGCCGCTGACGAAGCGGGCATGTTCGTCGCGGCCAATCGCGCTCGCCGCGCCATCAACCGCCTGGACGATTTCCATGCGGCCATCGTGGCCCAGGACGAAGACGCCCTTGAGGTCAACAGGATCGTCAACGAAGCCGGCCTAACGGTATCGAGAAAGACCGGAGCATTGGCATGGTGTCCCGGCGAGGTGGCTTTTACGAGCAGCGTGCAGCACGTCATCGCCCGCCATGGCGAAGAAGTCGCCAGCACGGCGCTCACGATTCTTGCCCAGGCCTTTCAGGGGCAGATACTCTCGAATGGCGCGTCGGTATTTCGCAGCGTCGCGCGGATCCTCACCAACCCGCCGACAGGCTTCGATATCTCACAACTGGTGACGATCCTGTCCGCCCAGCCGCTCACCGCGTGGAGCGCTCATGTGCAGGGCGTATTGGGTGCCGACGCTCGATCGATGGCGATGTACCGTGCCATCGTAGTGACATGCGAACAACAGCCCACGCGGCTTCAGTAAGGTGAACGACCGTCGCCATGCGGGCGGCGATATGGCGACGGTCATCGCGCTTTCGCATCGAAAGGCACATTGCGACACTGGTGACGCCCGCCGGCCCGACTACGGCGTGCCGTAGTAGCCGCACCGGTGCAAACATGGTTGTCGCACCGTCAGCGGGCAGGGAGGGAGTCGACCGGCTCGGGATCCATTACCTCCTGCTCAAGGCACTTCGCGTCCGGCCGCACCAGATAGGTCGCCAAAGAAGCGAGGGCCGATTCAGCTGAGATGTTGGGCAATTTCATCGGCGAAGAGGCTGGTTTGCCGAAAGTAGCGGCCAACTCTGCGGTCATGAGGTGCGGGTGGACGGGGGTCGGCAGCATGCGTGAGATGGAGATGACCGATATCGATGGGGCGGCGAAACGAGAGGATCGCGTTGGCTTCCGCGGCGTTTCGTATGTGCGTCTCGACGCAACCCACTTGAAGGAGAGATATGATGGGCGACCAGAATCAGGGCGGTGAAGCCCAGGGCGGCAACCAATCGAACGAGGGCGGCGATGCCGAAAAAACGAAAACCATGGCCGATCGGGCCGGCGGCGGCTCAAACAAGGGCTCCGGGTTGGGCAGCAACGAGCAACTCGATCAGGCCGGCGGCCAGGGTGGAGGCCAAGGCAACTGAACCCTGTGTAGCTCGGGGCTGCGCGAGCGGCCCCTCTTACACTATCCAAGCCTGCCGATCCGCGCCGCTTCCTGAGACAAGCGGCGCTAGCTCGGTGCGTTGAAGAGATATTATAATCGAGGTCAAGTGCGCCGTCTTTTCGGGGAACACAGTGAACTCCCGCCGGTTCTGGCGAACGACAGACCCGTTTGTAGCAGAGGTGGAGATGGCAACACTTGCGCTGAAGTCCGATGTCCCTGCCGTTAGTCCCTACGTACTCGCTCTGCGCCAGTCGCTGACGCGAGGGGGCAAGAAGCTCACCGATTTCAGTCTGGGAGAATTGTCCGTCGAGCTGCGGCAAACGCGCGATTCCGTGTGGGCGTTGATCCGGCGGGAGGGCCAAGGCGGGCTTGCGCTGCGCGCCGCGCATTTCGAAAGCGAGTTTCGCTGCAGCAAGGCAAAGCTCGAACCGGGCGACGCCGCGCGGCTGACCGCGACGAGCGCGCTTGGCGAACATGTGATCGTGTTCCGAACGGGCGGCGAGGCGCTGGAGCATATGCGCATGACGACCAGCTTCACCCCCGCTGCGCCGATGCTCATCCCTTTCGCTCCGCGCGATCTGTACCCGCTCGATGCGGATGACGATCCGCTGGGGGCGGTCGGTCATGTCGAAGCGCGTCAGCGCGGGCTCAACAGCGGCCTCGTCTATTTCGATATCGATGAACCCGCCTTTGGCAGCGTGCTGTATTTCCAGAACCTGACCGCGATGAACGACTATTACCGTGCCACGAAGACCACGCCAAATGGGGCGGTGGGCGGCGAATGGCCCGAGCTCGGTTATCTCATGCCGACACCGGCGCAGAATGATGCGATGCCGGAAACGAGGCTCGCTGCGGGGGTCGAGGTCACCCTGTCGGATGCGATCCTCGTCTTCCGCCACGAGGCACCGCCCCATGAGCGGGAGTCGGCGCGGCGCTTCCTCCAGATGCTGGGCATCACCTACAAGATGCTCGACCTGCCCCGCACCGATTATCGCGACTGGATCAAACGATCGGAGCGTACCCTGCGCGACCTGGACGAGGCGCCCGAAGCGACGATCCGCCATTATGGCCACCGCTATATTCACCCCTACACAGCCGCCGAATATCCCGACATCATGGTCCAGATGTCGTTGGTCGCCGCGATTCATGACTGGGGCAAATGGTGCGGCGAACCACATCCGCTCAAGGCCGAGTTCAAGGCCGGATTGGGTAAATTCTACGACCCCAAGCTCAAGTCGCTGCGCCGTTATCTGCCCAATGTCGGCGACGACAAGGACCCGGACGCGGTCGACAGCTGGTATCTCTACCATCCGCTGCTCAACCTCGGGCACCTGGCGCTCGATGGCGACAAGGATGCGCGCAGGCTGTTCCTGAAGTCGATCGATTACGGGATCAAGGCGGCCCGGCACTTCAAGTACAGGTGGCCGGTCCAGTACAAGGTAACCGACTTCTCGGTCATCACCGCAGTGGCGGGCGCCGACGGCAAGGGCCAGACCGACGTCGGTGGAATCTATGCCTGGGTGATGCTCCAGGCCTATGAACTGACCGACGAGGCGCGCTTCCTCGCCGAGGCGCGCGCGGCGATCGACGCCGCGATCGGGCTGCGCTTCAACCTCAACTATCAGGCGAACCTGACGGCCTGGGGCGCATCTGCGTGCATGCGGCTGTGGCGGATCACCAACGAGCAGGTCTATCTCGAGCAGAGCTACGTCTATCTCGGCAGCTTCTTCCACAATTGCGAAATCTGGGAGAGCGAGATCGAACTCGCGGTCCATCACCACAATTTCCTTGGCGCTACCTGTCTGCAGGACGCGCCGTACATGGCGATCTACGAGTGTTTCGACTCCTACGCCGCGTTCGAGCATTATCTCGATGACAGTGGCCCCGATCTCGAGCCCGCAGCGCGCATGCTGATCGCGGAATACTGCAAATATGCGCTGGATCGCGCCTGGTATTACTACCCCGACGCGCTGCCGCCGGAAGCGATCTCGCCGAAGCAGCGGGAAACTAACGGGCATGTTGACCGCAAGCTCTGTTTCCCGCTTGAAGACCTGTACGCCGACGGGCAGCCCGCAGGCCAGGTGGGTCAGGAAATATACGGCGCCGGCGCCGCATTCGTGTTCGCGACGCGGGCGTTCCACCATGTCGAAGGCGCGCCGTTTCGCCTCTATTGCGACCATTTTGTCCGTGCCAGTGAACGCACCGGCGACCATGCGCTCACGATCACGCTCGATGGCGGCGAGACCTGTACTGCCGGCCTCAGCCTGGTGCGCCAGAAACGTCGCAAGCTGACCAAGGCGAAGGTCATCACCATCGGTGGGGACGTGCTCCGACCTCATGCCGTTTCGGACGAGCGGGTCGACTATCGCGTACCGGCAAACGGGCGCGTCGTCCTGACCTGGGCGTGACGCCGCGCGATCTGCAGACTTGATTGTCAAAAGGGCTGGTTGGCGCCAGCCAGCATGGCCGCCTTTTCGTTGATGAACGGCCGGGAGCAATGAGATGAACGATACCATCCTTTCGGGAAAACGTGTCCTGATCACCGGCGGCGCGGGCGGTGTCGGACGCGAGGTCGCAGCGCGAATGGTGGCGGCGGGCGCGCGGGTTCTCATCGCCGGCCGCGACGAGGCCGAACTGCACCGCGTGGCCGAGGCGATCGGGGAAGCCGGCGGGCCAGGTTCGATTGCCTCGGTGACGGTGGACCTGTCGAGCGGCGCAGGGGTCGCGCAGATGTTCGGGCGCGTCGACACATGGCTCCAAGGCCTGGACATGCTTGTCGCCTGCGCGGGGGTCGGTTCCGGGCCGTTGATGGAAATGGCCGAACCAGACTGGCGCTACGTGATCGAGAGCAATCTGATCAGTTATGTCGCCTCAACCCAGGGCGCGATCGAGCGGATGCGCGCCGGCGGCATCAAGGACGGGCTGATCATTCTCGTTGGGTCGATCAGCGTCCATATCAAGGCAGTCGGCGAGAGCGTTTACAATGCCTCGAAGGGCGGGGTCGCCTCGTTCGCTGAGACGCTCCGCAAGGAACTGATGCCGGAGAGCATTCGCGTGACCCTGATCGAGCCGGGCGCGATTGGGTCGGCCATGCAGCCATTTTCCGAGGAGGAGCGCGCCGTCCATATGGATGCCTATCGCCTGTTGCCGCCGGGCGAGGTCGCGGAGGCGATACTGTTCGCGGCAACGCGCGGCCCAGGCGTCGACGTCGTGACGTTGCGGATCGAACCCCTCGTCCAGAAAATCTACTGACACGGGCGGCCTAGCTGCAAATTTACCGACGCGGGCGGCTTGGCCGGCTCGGCTCATCCTTGGCACCAGCTTGATCCTGATACGAGGCCTGCCAGGTGCCGCACCGCTTTCCGCTTCACGGCTTCACTTGCCCGGTGCGGTTTCGGGCCCGGCGGCTGGTGCGGCCGGCGGCGCCGGCTTGGTTTTTTCGGCCAGTAGATTGACCTGTGTCGGATAGGCAAAGCTGATGTCGTTCTTCCGGAATATGTCGAGGATCGCGGCGGCGACCAGATCGCGCGCGTTGTCCGGGAAGTCCGGCGCGGTGGATTCGAATTCGACATCATATTTGAGGCCGCTCGCGGCGAACCCGTTGAGGCCGCCATGGACCAGCGTGTAACCTTGGCTCGCCACCGCCTCCTTTAGCAGTCCGGGGAGGCGCCGAACCGTGTCCGGCGGCGTCGCATAGCCGAGCCAGAAATCATATTTGAAGCGGTTGTGCTGCCTCAGCGTCGTGTTGAGGATCTCGAAATCGAGCAATTTCTTGTTGGCGATGATCCGCTGCTCGCCATTGCCGCCGCGGATGCGCGTCGATTTGAGACCAATCGCCTCGACCGTTCCAGATCCTGAGCCGCCGTCGTAGGAAATCGAGTCTCCCACCCGGAACGGCCGGTCGAACAGGATGGCGAGCGCGGCGAACAGGTCGGCGAAGATGCCCTGTGCGGCGAGGCCGATCGCGATGCCGCCGACGCCGAGCCCGGCAATGAGGCCGGAGACGTTTACGCCGAGATTGCCGAGCACGACGACGAGGGCGACCGCAAAAACGGAGATCGAAACCAGCAGCCGGATCACGCCAAGCGCGCTCGCGAGACCTCGCCCACTATGTTCCACGTCGCGGATGCGATGTTCCACCGCGCCGAAGACGATTTCGCGAACCCAGATCGCTGCCTGGAGCGCGGCCGAGATCGTGAACAGGAAGACGATGGTCTTCGCGGCGAGTGGGGGCGCGTGGGCATAACCGATCACCAGCCGTGCCGAGGACATCGCGATGAAGAAATTGCTGGTCTTGGCCAGAGCGCGCCCGACGATGCTGTACCAGGTGGCGACACCTTCGCCGCGCTTGCACAGACGAACCGCATAGCCGCGCACGAGCTGGAGCAGGAGGAAGATGCCGATGCCGGTTGCGATCGCGATCGCGATCTGCACCCAATGCCCCTCAAACCAGCTCCGGGCCTGTCCAAGGAAGCCGTCGACATCGCCCTGGAAACTGCTTTTTGCCAGACCATGGCGGGTGGCGGTGGCGTTGGTCGTCATAAGGTCACCACGCAGGAGGATAGCCTCGCTAAATGCTGGATAGCCGGCCTTCGTTCCGCGACCGCGTCCGATCGCCCTCATTCCTCGCCAGATGGCGAAAGCGCTCCAGCCCGGGCTGGCACGTGCCCAAGGCTGATGTGCCCGGCCCCTTCGGACGCGGCGAAGTCCGGGTCCGAAGGGCTGGATTGGCGAGGATCGCGTTGGCCGCGATCATCCGCGGGAACGAGTCTATCTGCGCGTTGTTACGGGACAAGCCGCAGCAAGTGCGCCGGGCATTTCGCCGCGGCCCGGTTGATCAAAGCAATATCGGCTTGCCGTTGAGCCTTCGGGGCGCGCTTCCAGGAATCGGCTAGTGGCTCCGGAACGGCGATTGGGCGTATCTACGACATCGCGGGCGGCATGAGCGGCCTTCGCCGGCGGCAGTCTCCGCGCGGTGGAGTCGCGCCTGGGACTTAGGCGAGATGCAACATTATCAGGATTTGCCCGTATTGCGGGAACGTGAACCGGGCTTGGGCGTTTGCAGCGGCATGGGGGAATCGTTCCTGTGAAACTTGGGCTGCAATCGACGGCGATCCAGCGCCGCGCCGCCGTGCCGGCGGCGAGCACCGTTGCGCCGGACTATGAAGATTTCTTCGAGAACGGGGCGGTCGGGCTGCATCTGGTCGATGGCAACGGCATCATCCTGCGGGCCAATAAGGCGGAGCTGGAACTGATGGGCTACTCGGCCGACGAATATGTCGGCCGGCCGATCGCGAATTTCCACGCCGACCCCGAGGTCATCGCCGACATCCTCCGGCGTCTGATGGCGGGCGAACGGTTGGACAAGTATCCGGCGCGCCTGAAGGCGAGGGACGGATCGATAAAGCATGTTCTGATCAGCTCCAGTGTGCTCTTCCGGGACGGAGAATTCATCAACACGCGCTGTTTCTCGGTCGACGTCACCGCGTCGCGCGAAGCCGAAGCCGCCCGGCTCGAGGCCGAGCGCCGGCTCGCCAAGACCTATGAGAGCGTCTCCGTCGGGATCGGCGAAACCGACGAATACGGTCGGTTCCTGACCGTCAATCCCGCCTTCGCTGCGATCTCAGGCTATACCAGGGAAGAACTCGTCGGCATGACCTTCGAGCAGATCACGCACCCGGATGATCGCGGCGAAGACATGGCCCGGTATCGCGATCAGGTCGCCGGCCGCCGGGACTCCTACTCCCTGGACAAGCGGTACCGTAGCAAGGCCGGTGCGGATGTCTTCGTCGAGGTGCTGAGCTCCTCGGTGCGGGCCCTGGATGGCACATTCCTCTACGGCGTGCGCGTGGTGAAAGACGTCAGCGATCGCAGGCGGGCCGAACAACGCGTGCTGGAAAGCGAACAACGCTCGCGCGATCTGCTCGATGCGCTGCCGATCGCGGTCTACACCACCGACGCGTCTGGACGCATCACCTATTACAACGAAGCCGCCGTCGCATTCTCCGGCCGGCGACCGGTCCTGGGTGTCGACGAATGGAGCGTTTCCTGGAAGCTTTTTTGGCCCGATGGAACGCCGCTGCCGCACAAAGAATGCCCAATGGCCCTCGCGCTCAAGGCTGGTGACGAGCTTCGCGGCGTCGAAGCCGTGGCCGAACGCCCCGACGGTACGCGGCGAACGTTCACGCCCTTCCCGACTGTCCTACGCGGCAGCCAAGGGGAGGTCGTGGGCGGCATCAACGTCCTGGTCGACATCACCGACCGCAAGCTGGCGGACGAGGAACAGAAGATCCTCATCGATGAGCTGAATCACCGGGTGAAGAACACGCTCGCGACGGTCCAGTCGATTTCCATGCACACTCATCGCTCGACGCCAGAGCTCTTCGCGGAGCGGTTCGAAGGGCGGCTGCTGGCACTGAGCAAGGCGCACGACCTGCTCACCCGCCGACGCTGGACCGGCATGGGTATCGGTGAATTGCTCGAGCAGGAATTCGCCCCCTACAACGACGCCGATGAGTCGCGCATCGTCCTCGACGGACCGGAACTGACGCTCTCCGCCCGCACCGGGCTTACGCTCGGCATGGTTCTTCACGAGCTTGTGACCAACGCGGCGAAATATGGTGCGCTGTCCGCTGCGCGGGGTCGGGTGCAGGTCTCCTGGGCGCGCGAGGATGACGGGACGAAGGCCATGCTCGCCCTGCATTGGATCGAGAGCGGTGGGCCAACCGTCGAAACGCCCACGCGTCGGGGGTTCGGCCGCCAACTGATCGAGCGCAGCATCACCCGGGATCTTGCCGGCAAAGCCGATCTTCAATTCATGCCCGGCGGATTGCGGTGTTCCATGCGCTTCGAGCTTTGAGCGAGCCACGGTCGGCGGTGACCGAACTGACCGGCCTCCGCGTGTTCATCGTCGAAGACGAAAGTCTCGTCGCCCTGCTGGTGGAGGCCATGCTCGAGGACCTGGGCTGCACCGTCGTCCTGAGCGCGGCGTCGGTCGACGAGGCCCTCGACCTGGTAGGGTCCGGAGGCTTCGACGTCGCTCTGCTGGACGTGAATCTCGCCGGCGAAAAGGTCTTTCCCGTGGCCGATGAGCTTCGACGCCTCGGCGTGCCGTTCGCCTTCGCCAGCGGCTACGGCGCCGCCGGACTGCGGTCAGACCTGATGGACGTCCCGATCATTCAGAAGCCGTTCCGGCTGGGCGATCTGGAGGCGGCGCTCGCGCGTGCGCTCTGCAGGGCAGTATAGTTGGGCCGAACTTCGTCCTCTCAGGACGTCGAATCGATGACCCGAGCCCGTCCCCATGATCAGCGGATATTACGTTAGGCGCGAGACGGTGGAAAGTTTGCGGCGATCGGCCTGACGCCGGCTTTTGCCAGGCAATTGACCACAGACAGCTTCCTGTTGCTGTGCCTTTCAGGGCTGATGTGGTCTAGCCGCCATTGAATAAAACTAGGCCGGACGCATGCTGTCCGATCCGGCCTAGTCCTACCACCGTAAAACGGTGTGAGCCCGAACGGCGGCGATCGTCAAACCTTCGCAAGGATATCGGTTGGAGCCAGTCAGATCGGCAACAGCGATTCCGCTATGCCGGTCGTGAGTTCAGAGACGTCGAAACTGCGCGCGGGCAGGGGTTGCAGCAGATCCGCCTCGCTCGTGGTGCTGTCGAGCCAGTCCATCCGCTGGCGGCGCAGCAACACCGCGCCCTGGCGCTCCTGATAGCGGGCGACCTCTGGGTTCGCCTCGATGGTGAGGATCGCATAGCTCTCGGGCCAGCCCTGCGTCGCTGGTCGCCAGATGCCGGCGAGGTAGAACCAGTTCCCGTCCTCAAGCGCGAATTTGTAGCGGCGCTTCGCCGTGGTGACGTGGAATTCGGAAGCCGGGATCAGGCAGCGATGGCTCGGGAAGGTTCGCCCTTCGGACTGCACGAACCGGAACGGCCGATCGTCGGCGGTCTTGGGCCTGAAGCCCCACGCGAGTTCAACCATTTCGAGCTCGGCGGCGTTGTACCGTATGATGGCGCGCCTGCTCCCGAGCGGTGCGTCCGAATCTAAGGCGGTGGCGATCATGGATGAGAACATAATGGGAACTGATCGCACTCGCAATACCGGCGACGGGCCGGAAGGGAGGGATCATGTGCAATGATTACCGGCTCGAGGTCGACGCGATGGCGATCGCGGAGGACTTCGAGAATTTGAAGATCAAGATCACCTTCTCCGAAGGCATCCCTAATATCGAGGCCCGCAGCGACATCAAGATCACCGATGTTGCGCCGATCGTGCGCACGGTGGAGGGCGTGCGCGGTGCAGGCGATCTCGTCCAGCGGCGGTGGAGTTGGCCAGGCCCGACCGGCAAGCCGGTTTTCAACTTTCAGTCGGACAAGCGCGAATTCACTTCCGGCCGCTGCCTCATCGTCGCCGATGGGTTTTACGAGTTCACCAAGCCTGACGATCCGAAGCAAAAGAAGAAGGACAAATGGCTGTTCACGAAGAAGGACGAGCCGCTGTTTTGCATCGCCGGTATCTGGCGCACGGACCCCAAGGTCGGCGAGGCATTCACGATGCTGACGATGCCGCCCGGACCCGACATCGCGCCCTATCATGATCGCCAGATCTGCATCCTCGAGCGCTCGGCCTGGGCCGACTGGCTCGATCCGGCGATTTCCGCAAAGCAGATTCTCAGAGAGCTGCCGGCGGGAACGCTCCGCGTTGAACGGGTCGTTGACCCGGTGCCCGAGGTCGAGTCTTTGGCGGACGCTTCACCGGTCGCTAATTCAGAGTTCCGGTTGACTCCATAATTTGACGCCGGGGGGTCGGCAGCCGGTCAGGATTTTCCGATTTCGCGCCAGCTTTTCTCATTGACCTCGACGCCAAATTCCTTCGCCGCCTTCAGGATGTGGCTCCAGGCGTCATCGCGCTCATCATCGGTGACGCCCTTTACCTGGTTGAACCGCGCGATCGCGTTGCGGACGTGGCTCGCATTCTCGATCGGCTCTTTGCGCTGCTTGGGAAAGGCAAACCTGCGTTTATCGAGGTGGTCGCGGTCTGCCTGGTCGAGCTTGCTCATCGGGCGTCCTTTTCCTGCATTACCGGCGGTCGCATGCCTGCCATCGGTCAAACGAGGCCGGGCGTGGGCGGTTCCGCCGCGTGGCGGGGGAAAGGAACGGTTCTTCTAATGGGTCTCGACATCGGCAGCGGCCAGCAGGATCGGCGGTTCGCCGCCCAGCCGCTTCACGAATTCGAGCACGGCGATGCGGTGGATGTCGGCTTCGAACTCGGCGAAGATCTCGAGAGCAGATTCGCCGTCGATCCCGTCGAGATCGGGATTGAGCATCTGTTCCAGCGCCTCGCTGGTGATCAGGAACTCGACCTCGCCGAGATCGGTCTTGCCGGTGAAGCCGACACTCTGCCGCTCAGCCACCCAATAACCACCGCTGAGCTCGAACGTCACACTAGGCCGCACCATTGCCGGTTACCCCTGTTCGGCCTGCCGTGCCGACAGGCTCGCTTCGGTCAATCGGTACGTCAAGGGTGCAGCGATGGTTGTTATGTACGCCTGCTGCCAATGGCGTACCGGGCTGTTGCGCGTTACCGGAAGTCTCGCGTTCTGACCTTGATGCCCTCGACCGGCTCACCCGGAATAATCCCCGATCCCAGCCGCAGATCGGGAATGTAGATCTCGCGCGCCGCGCGGCCGAGCGGATGCTGCGCCGGATCGCGCGGGTCGGGCGTCAGCGGGTTCTTGACGACGTCGGCCCGGCTCACGCGATAGATATCGGCGACATCGGCACGGTTGCCGACGCTGGCCAGCAGCGGCGACAGGTCATCGAGGCGTCGCGCGATGATATGGATGACCTCGCCCTCGCGCTGGACCTGGCCGCGCACGCCCATCATCGACGCAGACAGCACGGTTCGCCGGTTTGTCTCGAAGACCTTGGTCCAGACGACGAGATTGGCGACGTCGGTTTCGTCCTCAAGCGTAATGAACATCACACCCTTGGCGCTGCCGGGCTTCTGACGGACCAGCACGATGCCGGCGAGCTCGACATAACGCCCGTCCTTGACCGAGCGGAGCTGGGCGCAGCTGATCATCCGCCGCCGGGTCAACTCGTCGCGCAGGAAGGCGAGGGGGTGAGCGCGTAGGCTCAGCCCGGACGCGCGGTAATCCTCGACCACCTCCGCGCCTTCGCCCATCGGCGTCAACAGCACCTCGGGCTCGACCGCCTCGTCACGCAGCATCCCATCGCGTTCGTCGGCCGCGGCGAACAGCGGGAGGGGCGCATCTCGCAGGCCCTTGACCTGCCACAGGCCGGACCGCCGGCTCTGCTCGAGCGAGCCGAACCCGTCAGCCTCGCCGATGCGGTCGAGCGCGCCGCGGCCGACCTGGGCGCGGCGCTGGATCTCCTCGATGCTGGCGTACCGCGTGTCACCGCGCGCGGTGACGATCGCCGCGCCGTCGCCGTTGGACAGGTCGCGCGCCATGCGCAGACCCAGGCGTACGGCGAGATATTTGCCGTCAGTCGGTTCGAGCGTGCAGTCCCAGCGGCTGTGGTTCACGTCGATCGGCCGCACTTCGACGTCGTGCTGGCGGGCGTCGCGCACGATCTGTGCCGGCGCGTAGAACCCCATTGGCTGGGCGTTGAGCAGCGCGGCGCAAAACACGTCGGGGTGATGGCATTTTATCCAGGATGAGGCGTAGGCGATTAACGCGAAGCTGGCGGCGTGGCTCTCGGGGAAGCCATAGGAGCCGAACCCCTCGATCTGCTTGAAGGTCTTCTCGGCAAATTCCTTCTCGTAACCGCGCGCGACCATGCCGTTGATCAGCTTGTCGCGAAAATGGCTGACTCCGCCGGTCAGCTTGAATGTCGCCATGGCGCGGCGGAGCAGGTCGGCTTCGGACGGCGTGAACCCGGCGCATTCGATCGCGACCCGCATCGCCTGTTCCTGGAACAACGGCACGCCCAAGGTCTTCTCGAGCACACGGCGCAGTTCGGGCGTCGGATAGGTCACCTCCTCCTCGCCGTTGCGCCGGCGTCTATAGGGATGGACCATGTCGCCCTGGATCGGACCTGGTCGGACGATCGCGACCTGGATGACGAGATCGTAGAAGGTGCGCGGGGCCATTAGCGGGATCGACGCCATCTGCGCCCGGCTCTCGATCTGGAACACACCCAGCGTGTCGGCCCTGCGGATCATCGCATAGGTGGCGGGATCCTCGGCCGGGATGGTCGCGAGGTCGACGGAGATTCCCTTATCCTTGTCGAGCAGCTCGAATGCCCCGCGCATGCAGCTGAGCATGCCGAGGCCGAGGACATCCACCTTCATAAAACCGAGCGCGTCGATATCGTCCTTGTCCCATTCGATGACCTGGCGATCCTCCATCGCCGCCGGCTCGATCGGCACCAGCTCATCCAATCGGTCGCGGGTCAGGACGAACCCGCCCGGATGCTGCGACAGATGGCGCGGGGTGTTGATGAGCAGCTTTGCCAGTTCGAGCGTCAGCGCCAGGCGCTTGTCGCCGAGGTCCATGTTCAGTTCCGCCGCGTGCTTCTGTTCGACGCCCTCCTTGCTCCAGCCCCATACCGAGGAGGACAGGCCTGCGGTCATGTCTTTGCTAAGGCCGAGTGCCTTGCCGACTTCGCGCACCGCGCCGCGCGCGCGGTAGCGGGTGACGACCGCGGTCAGCGCGCTCCGCGTGCGGCCATAGGTCTCGTAGATCCACTGGATCACTTCCTCGCGCCGCTCATGCTCGAAATCGACATCGATGTCGGGCGGCTCGCGGCGTTCCGCCGAGACGAAGCGCTCGAACAGCAGCTCGGTGCGGACCGGGTCGATCGAGGTGATGCCAAGCACATAGCAGACCGCACTGTTCGCGGCCGAGCCGCGGCCCTGGCACAGAATGTCCTTCGAGCGCGCGAACGCGACGATCGAATGGACCGTCAGGAAATAGGGTGCGTAATCGAGCGAGCCGATCAGCTTCAGCTCATGCCCGAGCTGGCTGCGGACCTTGTCGTCTACGCCGCCGGGATAGCGCAGCGGCGCCTTCTCCCAGGTCAGCCGTTCCAGTTCCTGTTGGGGGGTGTGGCCGGCGTCGCCGATCTCGTCGGGATACTGATATTTGAGCTCATCGAGGCTGAATTTGCAGCGCGCCGCCAGCTCGACACTGCGCGCGACGGGGGAAGTGTCGCCGAGATACCGCCGGAACAGCCGCTCCATTTCCTGCGCGGTTGCGAGATGCCGATCGGCGAAGCGCTCGCGCCGCGCGCCAAGTTCGTCGATCGTGCATTTCTCGCGGATGCAGGTGAGGACATCCTGCAGCAGGCGGCGATCAGGGGCATGGTAGAGCACATCGCCTGTGGCGACGGTCGGGATACGGGCTGCCGCCGCCATCGCCGCCAGATCGCGCAGACGGACCGCATCGCGCGGACGACGGCGAATCGACAAGGCCATATAGGACCGGTCGCCGAAGATGGCCGACAGGCGGGCGAGGGCGGTTTCGGTGACCGCGTCGGCCCGATCGGGCACCAGCATGGCGATCAGGCCGTCGTGCCATTCCTTGACGTCGCTCCAGCCAAGACGGCAAGCGCCCTTGCCGGCGCGCGCCTTGCCGATACTGAGCAGCCGGCACATCCGGCCATAAGCGGCGCGGTCGGTCGGATAGAGCAGCAGCGCGGTGCCGTCGGTCAGATCGAGGCGGCAGCCGATGATCGACCTGACGCCGGTGACCTTCTCCGTATCCCATGCGCGCACGATTCCGGCGACCGAATGGCGGTCAACGATACCGAGTGCGGAGAGACCGAGCAGCCTGGCGGCGGAGAACAGTTCCTCGGGCGACGAGGCGCCGCGCAGGAAGCTGAAATGCGTCGTCACCTGAAGCTCGACATAGCCGCCGGCCGTCATGGGAGAGCCGCCTGTGCCCCAGTCATGACACGTCACCGCATTACCAGGGCAGGTCGGTGATGAACGCGATCAGTTCGACGAACGCCGGCGCTTCGAACGCCGGCAGGCCGCCGCTCATGGTCACCGCAGCCCGGGCCGCGGCCTCGATTACCGCGGGGTTCTCCTTCGCTTCCCTGACAACGCCTTCGCTGCGCCATCGGCTAAGCGCGATGGCGCGCGCCAGCAGCGCACGCGCCGCCGGCTCGTCGAGGCCGAGATCGCCGGCGCACTCCAGGGCAGAATAGGCAGGGGCGGCGCCGGCATATTTGAGCGGGACGGGGATCACGTCGACGATCCGCATGACCCGCTTCAGATGCTCGGGCGAGATTGTCACGGCGTTGACCGCCTCGAGCATGGCGGCGGCCGTTTCATCACTCATCTCGACAGGAATCGGCTGATCGGCCTCATCGCCTTTCTGCGGCAGGCCAATCGAGTACGCGAGGCTGACCGCCGCCTCCTGCTCGGCAGCCATCGGCGCCGCTATGTCGGCTGAAGTCATGTGGCTGAGGCTGCGCAAAGGCGCGTCGTTTCCCGCAACGCCCAAGGATTCGGCCCAGTCGAAATCGTCGGAAAGGTGCTCGCCCCGATGGTGTTCCATGCGCCTGATCCTTCATCATGCGGCGCGATCGCGACTCGCACCCTGAACCTCGCAGGAGAACATAAAAGGAACAGATTTGCAAAGATGATTGATGCGCCGAGCTCCCGCCTGCGCGATCGGGGAAGGTGCTCTCCGAGCAGATCGAGCACCATGTCGAGGAAGAGGAGAAGCGCATGGAGGGCATGTTCTCCCAGGCGCGCAAGGCCGGACTCGATATGGACGCGCTGGGCGACCAGCTTCGCACGCGCAAGGAAGAACTGATCGCCACCTACAAGGCCGGCGGTCTGGCGAAGCCGACGCCGACCACGTTCGTCGAGGCGACCATCTGGTCATTTCCATCGACGCCAGGTGACGATCGCGGCGTCCGGCGCCCTTGCGGCGCCGGGCGCCGCTTCCTGTCTGGCCGGCTCCGCCCGGGCCGAAGACAGACCGCCGCCCGCCATCCCATTCTCCGCGCACGGGAAAGTCGACCGGTGGGATATCGCCGCCGAACAGGTTCACCGGAGGCGGATGTCGGGAAAATCGCGCATTCCTCGGGAACGCCGGCCGCGCAAATCTGTTGAGTCCGGCATCGAAAAATTTTGGCTGGAGGTCGGAAAAAAATGTCGGTTCTGGACAAGGTCATCGCGGCGGTAACGCCCCCCGAAAGTGACGAAGCCCGCGCCAAGGCACGCGCGAAGGCGGAAGCGGCCGCAAAGCCGGGCAACTGGTTGTCGACCATCCTCGACCATCATCGTCAGATCGAGGCGCAGTTCGCGGCCGTGAAAGCTGCCAGGGACGCCCCGTCGCGACGTGCCGAGCAGCAGAAGCTCGGCCTGCTTCTCACCGGTCATTCGATCGCGGAGGAAGCGGCGGTCTATCCCGCGCTCGCTGCCGACCATCAGGTGGGTCATGCGGAACTCGCCTACCAGGAGCAGTCGGCCGCGAAGATGGAAATGGGGCTGCTCGAGCGCCTCGATCCGATGAGCGAGGATTATCTCGACAAGCTCGGACACATTGAAGGGGCCGTCGCCCATCATGTCTATTCCGAGGAGGGGACCTGGTTCACCGAGCTCGCGAAGTCCGCCAGCGCCGGCGAGCAAGCCCTGATCACCCAGCGCTACACCGAGGAATATGAGCGCTATATGGGCGCCGGCGGCTAGCGCGCAGCCGCTCGCGGGCGCGCGGGCCTCGCATTGCCTCATGGCTTGCGGCACGGCCGCAAAGGCTTGCGTTGATAGGTCGCACCCGGGCTGCCTGATGAAGGGCGCAACGGCTGATGTGAAAGGGGTACGCAGGCGAGGGTGGCGGGCACCATGATGTCGGACCGCCTACGGTCGGCGCGTCGGGTCGGAGGTGTTGTTTTCCTTCAATATGATAGCTGAACCTTGGAGAATTGATGATGCCGGACGACAGCGCCTTTCAACCCGATCAGGGCCTGGACATGGCCGTCGACGGTTCGACTGAAGACAGCGGCCCTGCGAGTGGCGGTCGCAGTCTGGCGACATCGCTGCCCCGCTTCGCCGTCGTTGCGGCCGACAAGCAGATCGGACGCATGTCCGACGCTTTGACGGGCGCCGCCGATACTATCGACGGCCTGGTCTCGGACGAGGCGACCCAGCTCCCCGAAGCCGTCCGCGACCTGATCCGTTCGGCTTCGGGGAAACTTCGCGGCGTTGCCGACAGCGCCAGCGAGCAGGACGCCGCCAGCCTGCTCAACGGATTGCAGCAGCTGGCCGCTAAGAATCCGGCGGTCACGGCCGGTATCGGTGCGGCGATCGGTGCCGCGCTCGGACTGGCGCTCGCCCGCATTGGACTCGGGGGCGGAGCGGCTCCCGAAGCGAGCGCGACCGGGACGCAAGCAGGCGCTTCCGGCTAAGGCCAGTGGTCGAGATTCAAAGGACCTGGCCCTGCATCTGACAGGTTTGGCGGGTCACGCGAACGCGCCGTGAAGGAACCAGCGCATCGGTCCCGTCGCCGGATTCTCGCCATCGCCTAGCCGGAACAGCCAGTAGCGGCCGCCGCTGGTCGTCTCGACCTGATAATAGTCGCGCACCAGACAGGGCTGGTCAGCCTCGTTGCCGCGCTCGCGCCACCATTCGCCGTGCAGCCGTTCGGGACCGTCTGCCTGGGCCACCCGGAACCGCTTGCGGCGCCATACGAACATCGCGGGCGGATGGTCGGGCAACATCGCGGTGACGTCGACCGGCTCGGGCGGATTGAGCATCCGGCACGGCCGGGGCAGATCCTGGTCCCAGGTCGCGCCGTCCGGGCGCCCGAGCGCCGGGGTCAGCCCTACGGAACGCTCCGGCATGGCGCTCGCGACCGGCGCATTGCGGTAGATGCGGCGCTGGCCGAACCGGTTGGCCAGCGCATCGACCAGCGCGCCGAGATCCGGACCACGCTGGCCGATCGACGTCAGGGTCTCGCTTTGACGGGGGTTCAGCTTCTCGATCAGCGGCGCGACCAGGGTCATCGCCTCGATGCCGAGGCCAGGCTCGACCGTCTCGATCCTGGCGGTCAGCAATTTTGCGAGATGCGCGACGTCGCGCGTCGGCGCGGCGGTTCCGACCCGCACCGCCTGGGCGTGGCCGTCGACCCGGTGAAAATAGCAATCGAGCCGGCGCGCGCCCTGGCCCGCGCGGACGAGCTGATCGACCACATCGGTCGCGAGATCATGGATTACCCGGGCAAAGGCCTCGGGTGTGACGATCGGCTCCATCAGTCCGCGCCGCGCGCGCGGCTGGCGTTCGGGAAAGACCGGCTCGATCGGCTCGGGCACGAGGCCAAGCGCCTGGTCGAGCCGGCGGTAGA